>PBMZ01000199.1 GCA_002722955.1 Planctomycetaceae bacterium
CAATGTACAAATCTAGCAAACCGTCACCATCGTAGTCGATCCAAGCAACGCCTCCACCCATGACTTCGGGCAAGAAGAAGCGGTCTTGAATGGCATCGTTGTGAAAGCGAAATGAGATTCCTCGACGCTCGCCCACATCACGGAATTGTGGCATCACGTCGGGAGTTGAGATCTCGACCGGTGCGGGAGTTGGATGGCTGACCTGAGATTTGACCGGTTGACGTACGGGTGTTGCCGGTGCGACGGGAGCCTCATCACAGCCAGCAACGCAAGCCACCAATGCCAGCAAGAGCAGGCTGTGATTCTTGATGGGATAGGGCACTCGTGTCATTGCGGCAACTCAGTATGCGAAACTGCCAAGGCAAAAAATAACGGCGGCATCGATCGGATACCGCCGTTATTTGAGTTATTACGAATTCACCCGAGAAGTGAACCTCGACTAGAAGCCGGGAATCGGCTCCTCGAGGTTGCGGGTGCCGATGGCTGTCCAGACGTCATAGTCAATGTTGTCATTGACGAATCGGACGCGACCGTCGCACATGGCAACATGAACGCCGCCCACGTGTCGGCTTGCCGCTGACATCAGGCTGTTGCCTTTCCAGTCGCCAGCGTTTCCGGAGGCTGCGTGGCAAGACTTATCATTAGGTGCCATCGTGTGCGTGTAGTTCGAACCATTACCCATGAATGACCAAGCCCAAGCGCCACCCTTCATGCGGCATCGGTTGGGATCGCCAATCGGCGTGTTTTGGGCCAAGCAGTTGGCTCGAGTTTGAGCTGGCGTAGACCCCATGCCCACCCATTCGTAAACCTGCGAACGAGCGATTTCTGGATTCTGGTGCACTGCTGTTTGGCAAACTTCCGGGATAATGAACTCAGCGTACAACGCCGTCATGCTGGCACCATCTTTGACGCGAGCAAAGTTCACGGGCGGGTCGCTTGGGGAACCGTGGCCGACGTACGAGGCGGCTCCATTGTGCTGACCGTCAGGCTGAGGTGCCGTGCCGTGGTTGATTGCGTACGTGAAGTTGGCTTCTCCGCCATATGCAAGGCTGGTTCGTGAGGGGCAGTTAAATGCCGGGAAAGTCGCACTTGTGCTGGCGATATTGTCGCCACCGTGCCAGCCGCCGGGATGCCAAGGGTGCTGGTCTTGGTTGGTCAGGTTGTATTCTGGCTCACGGTCCATGTAGGGCAGCAAGAAGAACTTGTCAGAGAAAGTTGCTTGCCGGCCACCGGTCACTTGGTTCCAGCCGACGCTGATCGGGAATTGACGATAGCTGTCGTGATAGTTGTTGATTGCTAACGCGATTTGTTTCAGGTTGTTCTTGCACTGTGATCGCCGGGCAGCCTCACGAGCTGCTTGCACGGCTGGCAGCAACAATGCAATTAGGATGGCGATGATGGCAATGACCACCAACAATTCAATCAAGGTGAAGCCCTTGAGTCGTGAGCTCTTAGTGAACGACATGGTGTAGACTCGCAGAGGCATACGCGGAAAGTCCGTGGAAGATGTTTTTTTAGATACGATTAACAGATCGATGTGTTACGATTAATAGATCCTTTGCTGTATTTCCAGCGTTGAGGCCGCAAGTCCTGTGCTTAAGACGAAATTTGCGGATCTCCGCATGTCCGTTCCGCACAGTGAGCTAAGCTTGAGGTGCCGGATCGCGCACTTGGAGTACCAATTCGAGCGACTGTGACAATCACGCGGCCGTAGAATAGAGACCAACACATGTCCTCAGACAGTTTTCGCCGTCGTTTTGATCAAAACGACTTCCGGTGGGATCGAGTAATGAAGTGGGTACCGATCGCCATGATCGTGGTGCTCGTGCTTTTCTTCACCCAATCCATGTTTTATCGCGTTGAGGCCAGTGACGAGGCGGTCGTCTTGCGTTTCGGCAAGCATGTCGACACGGTCACGCCCGGCTTGCATTGGAAGCTACCGTGGCCAATCGAAACCGTTTATCAGGTCCCTGTTCAGAGAATTCAGACTTTGGAGTTTGGATTTGCAACCAGCCAGCCGGGCCGCGTAACTCAATATGCACCACCAACTTCGGATAGCTTGGCTGTTGCCGAGATGTTGACCGGAGACCTCAATTTAGGCCACGTCGAGTGGATCGTGCAGTACCGCATCAAGGACTCGATGCAGTACCTATTCAAGGTCGGTAACTCGGACAACATCCTCGGACGGGGCAACGCCTACGGAGCTCGAAACGAGATCAACCCGGCGGTCCCCGACGCGATCCGCGACATTTCCGAGTCTGTTATGAGAAAACTAGTCGGCGATTCCAGCATCGATTACGTGTTGACGATCGGCCGCGAGCAGATTGCCAAGGACGCCGAATTGCTGATTCAAGAAGAGTTAGACGCGTTCGAAACGGGTGTCGACATCATCACGATTGAGTTGCAGTCGACTTCTCCGCCGACCGCGAAGGTGCAAGATGCCTTTCAGGAAGTGAATAGAGCTCGACAAAAGAAGGAACGCGTCGTCAACGAAGCTCAGGGCGTTCGAAACAGCAAAATCCCAGCCGCTCGCGGTGCAAAAGACAAGGCGATCGCCGAGGCCGAAGGATATCAGAGCCGCGTGGTGCTCGAGACGACGGGTGAGGTGTCCGCGTTCTTGGCACAGCTAGAGGAATACGACAAGGCCCCCGATGTCACTCGGAAAAGACTCTATCTAGAGGCGATGGAAGAGGTGCTGGGCAAGTTGGCAACAAGACCATCATCGATGACTCGGTGAAGGGAGTTGTGCCGTTCTTGAATTTGAACGAAGTTCAATCGGGGGTGAAGAAATGAAACGGAAGCTCATTCCACTGATCACCGTCGCAGCGTTTCTGGGTTTGTTCGTTCTTTTGTCCGGGTTGTTTGTTATTGAAGGGTTGTTTGTTATTGAAGAAGGCAAACAAGCCCTCGTAACGCAATTCGGACGTCCGGTTCGAGCTGTCAAAGATGCGGGCTTACACTTTAAGATCCCGTTCATCCAAGACGTCAATTATCTGGAAAAACGTCTGTTGCCATGGGACGGTGATCCCGAAAGCATGCAGACGCGTGACAAGAAGCGGATCGACATCGATGTCTGGGCTCGATGGCGAATCGTCGAGCCAATGACGTTTTATGTAAAAGTTCGAACAGAGCAACGAGGACAAAAAATCCTTGACGATTTGGTCGACTCGGCAGTTCGAGATGTTGTCGCTCGGCACAATCTGATTGATGTCGTCCGCAAGTCGAATGCGGAATTGGTGTATGAAATCGAAGAACTTCAACGATCTGTGGCCGAGACTGTCGAAGGCAACGGTCGAGATGACGTTGAGAAAGAGATTTTGGCCGGTGTCGACTTGTCGGAATACGGTATGGAGCTGGTCAAAGTCCGTATGAAACGCGTCAACTATGTCGAGTCCGTTCGTCAAACCGTCTACGACCGAATGATCTCTGAGCGTCAACGAGTGGCTAAGCTCTACGAGTCCGAAGCGACAGAAGAAGAAAACAAAATCTTCGGCCAAATGCAGAAGGAGCTCGATGAGATCGAAGGCGAGATGAAGCAAAAGTCCGCCGAGATTCGCGGTCAAGCCGATGCTGAGGTCATTCGATTAACCGCGGAAGCTTACCAGAAGTCGCCAGAATTCTACGAGTTTCTTCGACGGCTACAGGTCTTCAAGAACACGATGCGAAGTGACACTCGACTCATCCTGTCCACTGAAGGTGAACTGTTCGAGTTGATCAAGAACCCGGGGACCAGCGAGGTCAACAAAGAAAGTTCGGGCGAATAAAAAGAAGCCCGGCATTTTGAAAATGCCGGGCTTCTAAATTGTACGAAGACTTAGGCGCGGGCTTCGATCGCGGCCAGGGCAGCGGCGACTTGAGTTCGAGCGTCCCGTGTCTTCACGATTTGCTCTGCGAAGACGTCACCGCTGGGGACTCCCGCGAGAACCATCAAGGTTGCTCCGGAAGCGTCTTTTAGCACAACATCGTGTGCCCGGAAGAACTCTTGACCGGATTGTTGCACGGCTTCCACCGAGTCGATGCTGGCTAACGAGGCGTCTCGAAGTTGACGCGTTCCCAACGAATCCCACTCTTGGACGGAATGCGTTGTCAGCTTATATCGAACACCCATCACCTTAAGACGAGCGTACTCAAGCAGGCCGATTAAGGTCGCGGGACCAACGAACAAAGCGTGGGAAAGCTTGATCGGAATGATTGGAGTAATGGGGACCGGAATCGACTCCATCAACTGACCAACGAGCCGGCCGATGCCCGTCGATGAGACCGACGGAAAAACTTGAGTGACAGCCGCTTCGGTTCCAGCAGCAACACCTGAGACTGGTTGGGGACGTGAGGCAGGCATTCGTTTTGCTCGATGTCGAATTCGGTATCGTTGGCACCAGCACTCAGGGCGCTGGCGGAAAGCGGTAAGCTATCAAACCGGTGAGTCGATTTCCAGCGACATCTCAAACTCAATCGAACCGGCTGCACGCTCGACCATTGCCCGCCGAAGTCGGTTACTTGGAAGTGTGGGCAAAGTTCTCAATGCCAACAGCTTACGTCATCGGTGATGTTGCAAGAATTCTGCCAACAATCCGTTCTCGGGTATAGGAATCCCGACGATTTGCGACCTATAATCCCCAATAGCAACGAAACTAAGTTCACCAGGGCCGGATTACGGATTGTGTCACCGCTTTTTTCGGGTTCTCCACGAACGAGGAAGCTCAATATGTCGTCAGAATCGGATCGCCCCATCGATGATGATCAGCAGAATGAAGTTAGCAACGCGGCGGCTCAAAACGATGACGCCACTGTTTTTGAACCACAGGAAACGCCCGATGGGACGGTGATTGGTGACGAGCCTGTTGCCGACAATCTAACGGTCATGAATCAGTCAGAATCGGATGCGGAAGATACCGCGTGCGTCGAGAATCCCAGTGACGATTCGGAGACGACTTACGAAATCGAATCCGGTCGAGGCTCGAAAAGTGTCGGGGCAACGACAGTGATCACTCCCGATGATCCCGTGCGCAGCGACAACGCGACAGTTATGGATGACGGCGACTCTGATGAAACGGGGCACGCCGGTTCAACGCTAGTCGGCGACGATGACGAATCCGTCGATGGCGCGACTTTGATGGAAGACGGGACACCAAACCCGGAACATTACGCGGACCAAACGATCGTTGAAGATGGTGGCGATTTCAGCTGTACGATTGCCGGTGACGCAACCGTTATGGACGATGGCAAGTTTGCTGGACAGTCTCCGAATCCCGACGCAACGTTGATGGATCCTGGTTTGGCGAACCAAGGTGCCTCGGGGCAGTCCGAGACAATTGTTGATGCTGCGGCGCAGTCTCCTTTTGCGGCCGATCATGAGACGGATGATGCCACGATCGTGCAGGATGGCGAGGGGGGCTCGGGACAACCTGAAGCAACATTAATGGATCCCGGTCTGGCAGCGACGTCGCCACCACCGACAGACGATGGCACAGTGATCCAAAGTGATTCAGTCACCAGTGATGCCACTGTTTACGAGGGAGACGGCCCACCACCAGAACAGGACGATGCGACGATCGTTCAAGCAGCAGAAGAAGATCCCGACGCGACCGTCTTGGGTGAACACAGCCAAAACGGAGACGTGGATGGCGCGGTGATCGAGAACAGCGGTGCTGTCGATCCCAACGCGACTGTCATCGACAGCCAAGCCGATTCGGGCAGTGGGCGAAAGTCTTCTGGAGGCGACGGCCGATTTCAACACGGCCAACAACGATACGACCTGAAAGACAACTTTGCCCGCGGTGGTTTGGGGAACATCTGGTTGGCTCACGATGAGAGCCTTCACCGAGATATCGCCTATAAAGAGTTGTTGCCGCGAGCGCTTCGTAACCCAGCGGTTAAGGAACGCTTTCTTGAAGAAGCGCAGATCACCGGGCAACTCGAACACCCCGGCATCGTGCCGATTTACGACATCGGCTACCAACACAACGGTGCTCCGTACTATGCAATGAAGTTGGTGCGCGGTGATACGCTCGAGAACGAGATCGAGGCGTACCACGCGATGCCTCACGGCGCCGATCGCGACCTGAAATTTAAGAAGCTACTGCAAAACTTCATCGATGTCTGCAACGCGTTGGCCTTCGCCCATGACCGAGGCGTTTTGCACCGCGATCTGAAACCTCTCAACGTGATGTTGGGAGCTTTTGGTGAAACGTTGGTCTTGGATTGGGGTTTGGCCAAAGTTCTGCGAGGCGATCTTGGAGAGGCCGCCGATGCCGACATTGCGGCGATGGCTGCTGAAGGTGACTTAGACGCGGAAACGGTTCTGGATAACAAAGGCGGTGGAGAATCTCCCAGCGTCGCGGCGACTGTCCAAAATTCGCAGGCCGGCGAGTCTCAGACCAGGCAAACCACCACAGGCGGTGATAGTTCCGGTCATACGAAGAGCGGCTCGACAACCGTTGGCGGAACCCGACAAAGCGTGATGACCGATGTACGCAGCGAGAGCAGTCAAACGATGATGGGTTCGGTCATGGGAACACCCGTTTATATGCCGCCCGAGCAAGCGAGTGGTGCCATCGACAAGCTCGATGCGACGACCGACATCTATTCACTTGGTGGTATTCTATACAAATTGCTCACGAATCATCAGCCGATTGCCAAAGGGCGAGTCAAGGAAGTCATTGAACGAGTCAAGAACAACGAAATCATCCCGCCACATGAACACGACGCGAGCATCCCGAAACCGTTGGCGGCGATTTGCATGAAGGCGATGGCAAAAGAACAGGCCGATCGTTACTCCACGGCTTTGGCTCTAGCTGCAGACGTCGAAGCATGGCTGGGCGACCAGCCAGTAAGTTGCCACGAAGATTCCGCCGCCGAGAAGTTAGGTCGCTGGATCCGTCACAATACAACTCTTGCCACAAGTATCGCCCTGTCATTCATCTTGATTGTTGGAGGCACGGCGGCTTGGTATGTGAAGGAAGACATTCGGGTTTCGGGTCTCTCCGCAAAAGCTCAACGACAGATCGCCGAAGCTCGGCTTGCAATGAGCACCGAGGAATTTGACAAGGCTGAGAATCAATTAAACGAAGCGCTGGGTGGGATCGAGAGTGAAGAGAGCCTTGCGCTCTTGGCAGAATCGATTAAAGAGCTGATCGTCGAGGTCGACCAAGCACGAGAAGCGAAACGACGTAGCGAACTGCAAAAACAATTAGATGACTACCTCAATCAATACAACGTTGCAGAAACGCAATTCAAGCAAGAAAACTACAGCGCGGCGCGCGACGAGCTGAACGCGTTATCTCAAAGCCTTGCAGACAATACCGATAGTAAGGAAACCGTATTTGCAGGTGTCCGCACGGATGTGGCGGTTCTTCTTGTCAAAGCGACAAAAGCCGAAGCGGCCTTGCCAGCTTATAATGAATTCCTTGAGAAAGCTGACGAAATCCGGTTTCTCGGTAACGCGTTTGGCGACCTCGAGACAGATTTGCCAGAGTTGAAGAAGCTGGCCGCTGATGCACTATCCGCATATGGTTTAGGTGAGCAAGCCGATGAGTCGGTGTTTGCTGAGAAAACTCTGTACCTCTCACCTGATCGTCAAAAGACGATCAAAGAAACTGCATTCGAGATTTATTTGTTACTTGCGGATGCTGAAACACTTCTCGCACGAGCTGATCCAGATAACAAAGCAAAGCACCTCACCGCCTCAATCAATGGGATTGCACGTGCAGAGTCATTCGGTGATGTTCCAACTAAGTCGCTCCACTTGCGCAGAAGCTACGTTTATTCACTACTCGGTGATGATCAAAGTGCCAAAGAATCCGAGGACATCGCTGATGGAATCAAACCAACGTCTGCAATGGATTTCTTCCTAGTTGCTGAAACAATTCGCAAACAGGGCAACTACAGTGAGGCGCGCAAATACTATCTGCGTGTCATGGAGCACGATTCGGGACATTTCTGGGCTCATCAATATAGCGGTTTTTGTAGCCTCATGTTGAGTCAGGCCGAAGCAGCCATCAACAGTTTTAACGCATGCATTGCGATGCGCGAGGACTTCGGATGGGTCTATATGATGCGCGGGCTCGCCTATGCAGAAATGCGCGACATCGAACATGCAAGCGAGGATTTCGAGACAGCTATGAAATTGGGGGCTTCAAAGGTTGCAGTGCACTCGAACTTTGGAGCATTCCTTGCTGAGAACGAACAATACGATCTGGCTTTAGATGAGCTGAGCAAAGCTGAAGAGATTGCACCAGAGCATCCTAAAGTGAAAATCAACATTGCTGAGACGAATCGCAAGCTTGGTACGTTCGTGGCCGGAGACCAAGGGCTTCCAGCAGCGCAGAAGTATTTCGATTTAGCCCTAAAGAAGCTCGACGAGGCCGAAGCGATCAACCCGAACAACGCCGCGATTTACCGAATCCGAGCTCTCACGTTGTCAGCCATTGGCGAAACCCAGAAGTCTACTCAGGAATTCCAAAAGGCCATTGACATCGACACAAGAGCCGGTCGTAAAGCTGATTCGCTGAAGTCAAAGGCATTGTCTCTCTTCTCTCTTGAGAAGTTGGATGACGCACTGACATCGATCGATGAATCGCTAGATTTAGTCGACTATGATGGCCATGCTCACGCAATTCGTGGATTTGTGTTGAATCAGATCGCAACTAACAGGCAAAAACAGGGTGACCTATCTGGCGGAATTCGTGATTTCGAGGCAGCCGAGGCGTCGTTTACTCGGGCCTTGGATAATGGTTTTGTCAATTCTGACATCTACCGGACTCGCGGCCTTGTCAGAGGCATGCAGAATAAACTCTATCCGGCAGTGCAGGGACTTCAGCCGGAAGACATCGAACGCTACGAACGCAAATATCGGCTCGCCGTCAACGACTACACTTTGTCAATTGAACGGCAACCTTCTGTCAACATGCTTCGCCGTCGTGGCTGGGCGTATATCATGGATTATGAGAGGCTCGCATTTTTCGATTTCGATCAAGCAATTTCACTGTATCCTTTTGACGCCGATAGTCTTGGCGGAAGAGGCTATATCTACGCACTTCAAGGAAACATTCCGGCTGCAGTCAAAGATGCAGCGCAATCACGCAAAGAAGCTGATACCCAGTACGCAGAGTGGAAGATAAATGGCCGAGATTATCGATCGACGTGGCAACTGTATTACAACATCTCGAACATTTATGTTCTGGCGACGCTGAAGGCGGCAAAGCAGCCGAATAATCAAGCTGCGATCACGGAATACTCAAATCAAGCAATTGCGAATCTGGCTCGATGTGCGGAAGTTGCCGAAGGCCAATATCAGTTTACGTTGCTTCGTAGCTTGCTGACTGATGAATCGTTTGCTCCATATCTCAGAGCTTTTTCGAGCCAAGTTCTCGTGGGTATGCAGCCACATCTGACAGAGACTTTGGAGCAATATGCTCTAGAGGTTGCCGACACAAAGATCCCGAACGGACAGCGCAACGCCGCAGTGTCAAACGCTAGCCAATTGATTGGCGTCGCTGGTGCCCTGTCCGGACAAAAGCGGGCAGTTTTCAAACAAGACTTGTTGAGCAATGAAAAGCTGGCACCGCTTAAGGCCGTGATCGAATCAGTCTTGAAGTAGGTGCTTGTAGCTCGAACACTACTTATCAGCCAAAACCCACAAGTGACACTCGACCGATTCGGCCAGAGATTTGACGTTGTAGCCGCCTTCGAGCAAGCTGACCAGTTGGCCGTCGCAGTATTCGTCGGCGACGGCCACGACTTGTTTGGTCAGCTTGGTGAAGTCTTCAGTCTCCAACTCAAGCGAGCCGATGGGGTCTTCTTTGTGAGCATCAAAGCCGGCGCTCAGCAGCACGATCTCTGGTTTACAGCGCTTCGCGGCGTCGTTTAGCAAGGTCTCGAAACGCGACAGTATTTCCTTACGCGACGTTCCGAACGTCAGCGGTAAGTTGAAGATAGTGCCAAGTCCACGGCCCGTTCCCGTTTCGTCCTCCGTGCCTGTACCGGGATAAAACGGGTGGCGATGTGATGACAAGAAGTAAACGTTCTCGCTGTCGTAAAAGATGTCTTGAGTTCCATTGCCGTGGTGGACATCGAAGTCGACGACAAGGATTCTGGTCGCTTGATGAATCCATTGTGCTTGAGCGGCGGCTACAGCAACGTTGTTGAAAAGACAGAAGCCCTGCGCCTTGGCCGGGACGGCGTGATGGCCTGGTGGTCGGATTAAGCACATCGCTCTCCGGTGTTCACCTTTGATGACTGCGTCAACAGCAGCAGCAGCAGTGCCAGCAGCTTTCAAGGCAACTTGATACGACTTCGGACTGACCACCGTATCGGATTCGATCCGACCGCCACCTTTCTCGGCGAATTTTTCGACGTTTGCAATATGCTGTGGCGAGTGGACTCGCCCTAACTGCGCCAACGTTGCGGCCTTGATTTCGCCGGGCTTGAACTTCGAAGCCACATCGCTCTTCTTCAGCATCTCACCGACCGACCGCAATCGATCCGCACACTCGCGATGTTCTCCAGTGTCATGGTCGAGAAAACTAGGATCGGTGTAGAGAAGTGGCATTCGCTTGTAACCCGACGTTTGAGTTTTGAAGTGGCGTGTTTCATCGCAACAGCCTTCGTTTAACCCGTAGCCGAAGGCGAGGAACCTCTCCAACATTCCTCGCCTTCGGCTATGGGTTAAACGAAACTTCACAGCCGTTAGTGTTGACTCAAAACATCTAACCGAGAATCGATCATTAACAACTATGACAAAGTGGCATCGCCGCATAGGAAAGCGGCGATGAATCGCCGCACTCCAAAAAGTGACGCGACCTCAAATCTCTCCTTCTGGCGCTAACGAAATCGTACGGCGAATCTCATCTGTCTTGAAGCCCAATGCCATCGGTCGTTGGACTTGCGGCAACACGACAACGTCGTAGAGTTCGGTGACGATGCCCTCGATTCTGAGCCAATGCACGATGTCGCCCGTGTTGAGATCGATGACTTGCAAGCCGCAGCGTGGTTCCGCATCGCGACTGGCTAACTCGTCATCTAAATTCAATCCCGTGAATGTCTTGTTCTTACGCGGTTTCGAAAGTCCGACGACCGCGAAGTCGCCGCAAAATGCCAAGCCACGTTGATAACCTGGACAGAAGGTCATATTCTCAAAGTCACCACCATCCAAACTGGTGTGTCCGAAGTATCCGTTGCCCGAATCCAGCAACCACAGCTTATCACGATAGACTCGAGGCGAATGCGGCATCGACAAGCCGCTTGCGATGACCTCATCAGTGGTTACGTCCACAACGACGCCACCGTCACGACGTCGATCTCGCCAGCCATCGTTGACGTCAGATTGGCTCACCGCAGTGGCATAGCGAGGCTTACCGTCTCGCATGGCCAACCCGTTCAAGTGGCATCGGTCTTCCGCCGCCAATTTCGAGATAAACGGGGGACGCCACAAGGGAGAAAAACTATGCGTTTCGCTCAGTGTTCCCAGGCAACCGAACAACGTGTTGACGAAAACAACTCGGCCATCGGAATCGACGGTGACGTCATGGATGTCGATGCCGCCCGTGGTGTAACCCATCTGTGGAACGTAAAGCCGATCGTAGCCGTTGGCGATCTGACCGGCTGCCAGAACATTTTCGAATCGCCACATTTGGTAGAGAGAGGACAGCCAGAGGGTTTGGCCATCGGCCCAGAGTCCCATGCAACGATTGAAGGTTCGCTCGAAAACGGAAAGTCGGCCATCTGGTTTGACGCCGATCAAAAACAGCTTGCCGGTTTGATAGGTCGTAAAGGCTAAGCTGATCGAATGCTCAAGCATCCACGATGTGAACTGTCTTGACCCAACAAGCTCTAGCTGCGGCTCTTCGGCTTCGTTTGTTTGTTCGGTCGCGTCATCCGTTGCCATAAGTTACCTCGTCCCGACTTATAAGGGCGTGCTCTCCACTCGCTTGCCTTCAGGTCCACCGCCCAGTTTGACCTGGATCTTTTGCTTGCGACCCTCACGAATAATTGTGATGGTGACAACATCATTGGGCTGGCGTTTTTCGATTGCACTCAAAAAGTCGTCGGCTGTTGACACTTCTTCACCATCGACCGCGATGATTAAATCCGCTGCACTTCGATCAATTCGCTCGATAATTAAGAGTCCTCGTCGACGTCGCTCGATCTTCGGGCCATGTAGTCCGGCAAGCTCTGCAGGACCTTTCGGGGTAAGGACCGCAATCAATAAGCCCGCTTCGGTTTCATAGACCTGCTGAATTCCAATTTCCGGACGAATCACGCGACCGTGAGTTATCAACTGCGGAACGACTCGCGACACAAGATTCACGGGAATTGCGAATCCAACGCCCGAGCTTTGGCCCGTTTTGCTGGCAATAGCCGTGTTCATCCCAATCAATCGACCATGAGAATCCAACAGCGGTCCGCCGGAATTGCCAGGATTGATCGCCGCATCGATTTGAATGATCGACTTAATAGTCCGATTCTGATGAATCTTTAGCGACCGATTCAGGCTCGAGATAATTCCGGTCGTCAATGTTCGCTCCAGGCCAAATGGATTGCCGATCGCGAACACTTTCATTCCAACCTTTAGAGAGCTGGAATCACCAAAAACAACGGGATAAAGCACGTCTTTCGGAGCGTCGACCTTGATCACAGCGACATCGTTGAATGCATCGGCGCCAACAAAAGCTGCGTCGTAGGATTTTCCGTTGTAAAGTGTGACAGACACTGTGCGAGCGTCTTCGACGACGTGGAAATTCGTCAAGATGTGACCCGTAGAATCAATCACAGATCCCGAGCCAGTGCCCTCGGCGGGGACGTCCATGAAGAACAGGCCGTCTGGCCGAGTGCTCTTTGTCGTGATATTCACGACACTCTTGTTAACGTGTTCGTAAACCGCGACGTTAACAGCTTCCTCGGACGACAAACCGTCCGCGTTGAAGAGCCGCCGATCAACGCCACCGTGCGGATTCTTGCCCCGTTGATTCCCGTTTGGGAATGTCAACGAGGGCGCATTGTCTTGATCTTGTGCCTCTATTGCCTGCTGGCCGTCATTGGTGAGCCAGACAGTCAATAACGCGGCCATAAGTGCGGATAAAAAGCATGCGAAAACTTGCTTCATCATCTTGCCTCCTCTGTTCAAACTCTCGGCAATGTATATTGAGTTTGCAGAAATGATACAAGACGGAGTCTTAGCGTAAAGTGGGGGCTCGAGACGAACTAGTGCTGCCAGATGAACTTTTGCATCACAGTGGTTGATTCTACTTCTCTTAAAATTAGAATGCGTGTTATATTGAGTGGATGCCTCGATCAAGGCATCCTACTTGCGGTTCATTGGGTCAGAAGAAAGAGATGATATCGTGCGTTGCTTTGCTGTTTCAGCCACGATTTTAGTCGCGACACTTTGGGGCTTGGTGCAGCCCACGTCGCTTGCCGCTCAAGACAACCCGCTGCGCGGGTTCGTCAATCGTGTATTCAAGGATGAAGACGGTGACCATAAATACGCAGTCTTCATTCCGAGAGACTACGATTCCTCGAAGAAGTGGCCTGTGATTCTGTTTCTTCATGGTGCCGGAGAACGCGGCAACGATGGCGTTCAACAAACACGGATCGGACTGGGACCTTATATTAAAGCCCAGGAAGACACCTTTCCGTTTATTGCTGTTTTTCCGCAATGTGAGAAGCTGACGGGTCGTATTCTCAACGGCTGGTCGCCCGGCACGGCTGACGGGGACCGAGCGATCAAGATTCTCGACACCATCGAAAACGAATTCAACGTTGATGCAACCAAGCGATTTCTGACCGGCTGGTCGATGGGTGGTTACGGTGCCTGGGACATGGCGGCCAAATACCCCAAACGCTGGGCGGCAGTTGCTCCGCTTGCCGGAGGTGCGAATTCGGAGGATGTGTCGCCGCTGAAGGACGTTCGTCTTTGGGCGTTCCACGGGAAGAAAGACGACATTGTTTTCCCGTTGCGTTCTCGGCAGGCTATTGACGCCGTCAAGAAAACGGGCGGTGCTCCGAAACTGACGGAATACTCAAAAGCCGACCACGACGTGTGGCGAACAGTTTACGGGAACGCAGAATTCTATGAATGGCTTCTGAATTCTGACGCCGATGTTGATTCGCTGGAAAAGGCTGACGCGGAATTCGCTCCGCTGCCGCAGATCGATTGGCCATCGGTTTCCGCAATGCCTTTCAAGCCAGCGGTTGAGATCCGCAATGCAATCTATGCACGGATGGGCAACGACTTCCTAGAAGCGATTGGCTACGCGGCCCCAAGCTTGATCCCCAAAGACACACTTTCGGGCAAGCTGGAAGACATAAAAGACTTGACGACAATCCAAGGCCGTGACTTCAACCTTTTGTTCAGCGAAGTTTCCTATTCTGGCGAGGTCGAACGGATCAAAGTCAAAGCGGTTGAAAAGAATCGTGTGAACATTCTGATCAACTTGCAGAATCTTACGTTGACGGTGGGAAGCTCGCAGATAACGGGACGTCGCCGTAACGCGACAGCCAGCGCAATTAACATTTACGTTGGGCACGTCGAACCGATTCCACTGGTTTTGAATGTCGAGCCATATGTCGAGAATCGCAAACTTGGGCTGAAATTAATCGACGTCGAATTCAGCATTCCAGCCGACAATTACAGCGTGTCGGAACCGGAAAGCGTATCTGCACGCGGTCTGGGAATGACGCGCCGCCGAGTTTCAGAGGGATTGGTCGACGGTTTCTACAGCCGCCGCAAGCAAGTTGAAGATAACGTCAAGTCGTTGGTGCCAGCGCTGCTGACGGAACTCGAAAAGGAATTCACGCTCGACAAGCAGTCCAACTTGGTGAACAGCTTTTGGCCGCTTCCCGTTTACAAACCGGAAGTGCAAGTTTGGCCTTCGGAAGTCGTCACCGATGCGGATGGCATTTCCATTACGCTTGGCATGTCAGCAGCTGCGATCGAGGGAATGCGGCCTGCTGAAACGCCGACGATCGTCGATTCGATTGGATTGCCGGCCGATCGGATCCCCAAGACAACCGATCTACGAGTTGGGCTCGCCCCACAGATTCTCAACCCGCTGACTCAGATGCTTGTCGATGCCAATGTCGGCCGAATCCATGTTTTGGATATTGTTGACAAGTCGTTCTCGCCGCTTGTCGAGCGTTCTGTGCTCGAGCAGTCGATTCCTGATCTGAAACGCTTTGGTCCTGATCTTGAAATCGCGACGGAGTTGGTTTTAGCGAAACCGCTGAGCGTCGTTGATGGCGGGCCTCGTGAGCCATCAGGTGACATCAAACAAGTTAACGCGATTGACAATCCAGCAAACTTAGTTGTCTTCGATGCACCGCACGTGATTGTCGAAGTGTCGATCAGGGAGCCTGCGAAATCGAAAAAATGGATCAAGTACGCGGAGTTCGACATTCAAATGCAGCACACGACGGAAGCGAAACTCGTCCGCGCCAAGAGCGATTCCACGGCGTTTCAGATGAGCTGGACGGACGCGCCTGCGGTTAAAATCTCTGGACACTTTGCCAAGAATTTCAAACCGCAGAACGTGGAAATCAAGACAGAGTCGATTGCGAAACTGTTTTCCGAAGGCTGGAGTTCATGGACAAAAGACGGGCCCGTATCTGAAGTGGCGATTCCGGATATCGAAATTGGTAGTACGCGAGTTCGACTGTCCAGCGCCGGCTGGAAGTCGCCCCATGTGTTCCTGGGATTCTCGACGCCACCTATGAAGCTGGTGAATAACACCAAAGATACGATTGTTTACGAAACCAAGGGGCCATACAGCGACTGGGGTGGTCCCTATACAATTCGCCCGGGTCAGACGCACGAATATACGCTGGCCTATCCATTGATCCTTCGGCGCGAAGTCGGTGACGAGTTTCAAGTCGATACGTTGTCGGTCGGAGTCACGTCAGAATTCACGACATCGGAAGCAGGCGAAGTTGCGGTTAAGCAACGCTCGACTTCGAAGTCTGAGCAACAATAGCTGTATTGACATGCTAATATCTTTCGCCTGTGAGAAATGCGGTCGACGTTACAAGGTCGAGGAATCCAAGATCGGAGCCAAGGCAAACTGCACAGACTGTGGTGCAGAGCTGGAAGTACCTGACCCGCAAACTTACGTCGAATCGGGTGAGTCCGAGAGTGAAGCGGCCGAGACACGCAGCGAACCGTCTGAAACCGTACTCGGTGGCCAAGAGGCGATCGAGCTAATCTCGAATCACATCGAGAAGCACATCGGCGCAATCGATGGCGTCATTCACGAATCGGGCTCCGATCTCGTGCCGGTTGATCTACATGTCGTGCCACCAACTGACGAGCGGCCGTTTTACACGGTTATCACCAGCGGAATGAGCGATCGGCCAATGCGTGTTCCCGCGGAATTGTCGGGGCTACGCTTTGCCGAGTTGCTGATTTGTCTCCCACCGGACTGGCCACTGACTCAAGCAGATTTTCAGGATGAGGCCAACTATTGGCCCCTCGGGTTGGTAAAGAGACTGGCTCGCCTAACACACGAGAATGACACGTGGTTGGGATTTGGGCAAACCGTGCCAAATTCAGATCCGCCGCAACCCTATGCCGAGAACACACAATTCTCGTGTGCTTTGATTGGTATCCCACTGTTATCGGACAAGGAGTTCTGGAAGCTCGAGGTCTCGGAATCCAAGACGATCCATTTCTACTCGGTCGTGCCCATGTATCCCGAGGAGACAGACTACAAGCTCAGCAAGGGCTTAGATCAATTGCTCCAACGTTTCGATAAGCATCAAGTTTCCGAGTTACTCGAGCTCGACCGCCGCAATGTTGGCAAGAGCCGATGGAAGTTCTTTTGAGACTCGTAGTCTGACCCGTGTCGCAAAAAACGCTGGACTCCAGGCTTTAGCCGTCCGCCAGAGCGCCTAAAGGCTGGACTCCAACGGCGTGTAAGCAATGCACTTTAGGCGGCCTTCAAATCTTGCAGCTGTCGCAACGTCGCACTCAACGCCGTCGATTCCATCTCGCCTTGCTGCACGAAGTCATCAATGCGTTCGTGCAGAGCGATTGCCTCATCAGTCGAATCGCTCGAGCCGGCTTGATATGCACCGATCGATATCAGATCGCGAGCGGCTTCGTAGGCAGCGATCAACCGCCTGACTTGGCGAGCTGATTCTAGATGTTCGGGATTGGTCACCTGCGGCATCACTCGACTGATACTGTTCGAGACATCGATGGCTGGCCAATGACCGGCCGCAGCCAATTGCCGCGACAGAACGATGTGACCGTCCAAAATTCCACGGACGGTATCAGCGATGGGCTCATTGGTGTCATCGCCTTCGACCAGCACCGTATAGAATCCCGTGATGCTGCCAGCGTGGTTGCGACCGCTTCGCTCGAGCAATCGAGGCAGTATTGAAAACACGCTTGGCGGATACCCTCGTGTCGCTGGCGGTTCTCCAGCGGCCAGTCCAATCTCCCGTTGAGCGACGGCAAAGCGAGTCACACTATCCATCAGCAACAACACATCAGCGCCTTGATCGCGAAAGAACTCTGCCAACGCCGTTCCCAATTTAGCGGCGCGAATCCGCAGAAGCGGCGACTCATCACTGGTAGCGGCGACAACGATGCTTTTCGAAAGTCCGTCGCTGCCTAGATTCCTTTCGACAAACTCGCGGACTTCGCGTCCGCGTTCGCCGACCAAGACGATAATGTTCACATCCGCGGAACTCGATCTGGCAATGTGTCCAAGCAGCACGCTCTTGCCGACTCCACTTCCTGCGAAGAGTCCCAAACGCTGACCTTTGCCACAGGTCAGCAAGCCATCAATGGCTCGAATGCCGGTGTCTAGCAATTCGTCGATTGGTGGTCTGGACAACGGCGGGGTCGGCGCGGCGTCCAGGCTGACTCGAGCGAAGGAATTATTGAACGTTTGGCCAACGGCATCACCGAGCCATCCGTCGATGGCATTCCCTTGAGCATCAAGCACGCGGCCGAGCAGCTCGTAGCCAGCACGAGTTGACTGTTGGGAACGAATCATTTCGACTTCCGCTCCACGGCTGATGCCCGTCAAGTCGCCGTAGGGCATCACCAACGTCTCGCTTCCGTTAAAGCCGATGACCTCGCAATCAACGGGACTATGGGGGCCTCGATGAATTCGACAGGTCGCTCCCATTGGCGCTGGAAAGCTCGCGACGGATGCACTCAATCCAGCCAGCCGAGTCACTGAGCCGCTGATTCGATAGGGAATCGTCGACTCGATTTGCTCGCTCACACTCCGCGTGTTTGTTCGGTCACGCTGGCCAATCATGACAACAACTCTTCTTGAAGGCGTTCGAACAGCGTTTCGAGTCGCGCGTCAATTGCACCTTGCTCTGTTTCAACAACGCAGCCGCCACGTTGAATGGTCGCTTCCTCAAGCCATTCGATGGTTTCACACCCAGTGATGCCCTCAGCGAAGTCAGCTGCTTGATCGCCAAGCAATTCCAAATCGAGTGGATTGAGCCGCACGGACAGCCGTCGACTTCCGATGGCCAATCGCAAGACGTCGGCCATGATCGATTTGGCAATCTCGGGGTCGGCACGCAGTTGCCGACGAGTGACTTTCTCGGCCAAGTGCGTCACTAGTTCAAACGCCATCATATCCCAGCGAGTTTGCCATTGTTCGAAATCGGCCTGGGCTTGCTTGCAAGCGTCGGTCAGAGCTGTTTGCAATGATTGGCTATCTTGAGCGATCTGAACGGCTGCCAACTCTGCGGCCCGCGTCTCGATAGTTTCCTTGGCATCACGCAGTCCTTGATCGAAGCCGGCATCGCGTCCCTCTTCAATCGCTGTCTGCTTAAGTCGCTCAGCTTCCTTTTCGGCCTGCTTGATGATTCGCAGGGCTCGCAATTGAATTGCTTCGGTCGGATCATCAGTTCGATCATGAAGCACGTCGAACTGATACTGGCAATCGCTTTGAAGCTCGTGCGTTTGGTCTCGTTTCAGAACAGTGCAAGATGCCGCTTGAGTGTTTCGGAATGCGTCCACATCGGCGATATCCATCGATGCCGACAGTTCCTCGAGCGTCACTGTGTTCGATTCGTCCGGCCCATGTTGACTGGCGAGTTTGATGACCTTGGCTGTGGTATTCATGACGCACGTGATCTCCCCGGAACAACGATGCGTCCCGCACTCTCCAATCGAAGCACCGTGTCAACGATGGATTGCTGCATCATCTCGACATCGCTAACGCGAACCGGACTGAGGAACTCAAGTTCTTCACGAAGCAAGGTGGCCTGCTCAGGGTCCATTTGCTCGAAAATGTATTCCGAGATTTCTTCTGATGCCGCTTTCAATGCCGTAGCCCATTGAGTCGTATCCACTTCTTGCACGACAGCTTTGATTGCTGCGGGAGACAGCCGCCGTAGGTCTTCGAAAGAAAACATCATTTCGTGCAGTTGATTGACGAGCTGCAAATCTGCTTGTTCGAGTGCGCCAAGAATCTCGCGATTCGTACGCTTGTCAGAGACGTTTAGAATCTGAGCCAACCGAGGTACGCCGCCGGCAACATCTGTTGTTTGCAGGCCCACCTGCATCCGCGCCATCAAGGTTTGCGCGATATCATGAATCACGTCAGGACGTGCCGCGTCCAAACTTGCGACTCGCCGCGCGACCTCGGATTGAAATTCTTTGGGCAAACGCTTCAAGAACTCAGCCGCTCGTTGAGTTGGCAGGAACGACATCACCAGTGCGATCGTCTGAGGATGCTCGTTCGCCATCAAGGCGGCGATTTGTCCGCCGGATAGCTTGTTCAAGAATGCGAAAGGTTCATTTCGCTCGCCGATTGGCGATGCAGGATCTGTAGCAAGGCCCGCGCTTTCCTCGGAATTCGACTCATCCGAAGCACGGGCGATTTCGCTTTGGAATTGCTCCCAGACCTGTTGTTCGTCTTGTTCGTCAACACTGTCGAGGCTCGCCATCTTGATCGAGACGGCTTCGACTTGCTCGGTGCTCAGTTGGCGCATGATGTCCTTAGCCAGGCTGCGATCAATGCTTGAAAGCAGAATAGCGGCTCGTGCCGTTCCATCGTTTGTTTGAGCAACTGACATGTGGTTGTTTTACTCTTTGGCAGATTGAAGCCATTGGGCGATCAATCGAGCGGCATCGTCTGGGTGTTGCTTGACAATTTCTTCGACAGATTCACGCGTTGGCACCGTCGCCGAATTTAGTCCAAGTGATGGTGTTTCGACTTGCTGAGGTGTCGTGGAAACCATTGTTCTTGGCTTCGCACTCTGCCGCCAATAGAACGCCAGGACGAGCGACAGCAGAATCAATCCGGCCAGACCCGCCCACTCATGGATCGCGTCGGTGCTTTGCGCATTGGCACGACTGGCCACGTCTGATTGCACGCGAGAATAAGTCGTGACACTGACTCCCTCTCCCGATGTACCGGATGGCAATAACGTCGTCACGGTTTCGCGAACTCGCTTTATTTCGAGTTGTTCGATTTCATTCGCCGTTACAGCACCTTGGCCCGACGTGTTCTCGTACTTCAAGGCAATCGCTCGATAGTGATCGTCCGGGATCGAGACGCTTACGCGCAAGGCTTTCGGAAGAGCTGCCGCCAACTGTTCACGCATCATCTCAAAATCGATGCGTTGCTGAATCGCTTTTGTGGGGTTTTCAGTTTCGGTTACTTGGTGAGCCGTCTGAATTGCCTGATTGTGCGTTGGCCGATTGGCGACGGGTTGAATGAAAGTCCATTGATTGTCCGTCTGCTGTCTTGGAACAAGAGCCTCTTTATTCTCGAGCGGATCAACTTCATCGATGGCTTCGTCCAAGATTTGTAGTAGGCGATCGACGTCGACGGCGGCGGTGATGCGGATGTCGCGAATATAAGACAGCGAGTGTCGCAACCGTTCCTCTTGAGCTTCTTCAAATCGTTGGGTGTATTCCAACAACCCGTCGTCGAACCAACTTTCGTTTTTGCTGCTGATGTGGCGTCCGCGTCGCTGGTCGAAGACAACGACATCTTCTGTCTGCAAATCAGCGACGGCACCAGCGACAACTTCTCGCAGAGATTGAATCAGCAGCGTCGACAACTGGGCTTCAGCTTTGGGCATGACAAAAACGGTAGCCGTGACTTTGGGCCGCGAGGACCATTTCAAGCCACGCTGTCCCCGCGCCCAAATGATTGATGCGTCCTCGATTTGAGGCACCGCGCGGATGACTCGACGTAATTCGTTGCGTAACGCGATCTCTTTGAGCTGTTGGCGTTCGCTGTTTGTCGAGATCAGCGGATTTGCCTTATCGAACTGACGCTCCCACTCGGAAGCGGCTGACTGTGGCAAGCCGCCCTGTTCCAACAACGCGGCGTTGTAAACTTCCACCTGATCTGTTGGGGCAAGCAATTGCCGTTGCTCACGCCGGTATTGCAGCAGGCCAGCGTCTTGAAGTGTCTGTTCGGCTTGGGCAAGTTGCTCAGCGTCAAACTGAGTGCCCCAAGCAAGCGGCTCGTAGCTGCTCGAACCATCAGAAATTGCGATGTAGCCAAATGTCAGCAAGACGGTCAGCAGGACCGTTCCCCATAACGCTCGTTGCCAAAGCGTCATTGTGGTGAAGGCCTGTTGCAACTGCTGAGTGAATTGACGAAACACGTCCATGAGTTAGTAGTGCAGTCGATGGAACATATATTGAAACCCGAAGCGTGAGCGAGGGACGCTCGAACGTGTTGTTTCGAATGTCCAATACCCAACAAGAAATTTCCAGTGATGAAGGAGACACCCTGATTAGGGCACGGTCTTACGTCGAAATTGGAAATTCCTTGTTGGACATTCGATATTCAGTTCTTGCCAATACGTTTTGAACACGTCCCTTGCTAACGCGTCGGGTTACCATTTTGCAGCGAACTTGGTTTCCACACTCAGGCTGCCCGCAGATTTGACCCTGGGCCGCCTCTTGGCGGGTAACCGTACTCGCGAAGCTTGCCCGAGAGTGTTCGGATTCCAATCTGCAACGCCTGAGCCGTCCTTTCCCGGTTTCCGTTATGTCGAGCAAATGTGGCTTCAATCAATTTTCGCTCCATCTCGCGAAGCGACATTTCTGGCGAGGAAAACTGATCACCCTCAAAGTGTGATGTCAGCCATGTCGACACGCCTTCCGCTGAGAGCTCGCTGCCCGAGTGGATTTTTGCGGCTTGGTTTAAGCTGCGGTGCAGCTCGCGAACATTTCCCGGCCACTCGTATTGAATCAACACATTGATGGCGTCGGGAGCCAGACGCATGGGCGGGCGGCCCTCTTGCACAGCTAAGCGATGCAAGTAGGCGTTCGCCAGGATTGGAATGTCGCTGCGGCACTCGCGAAGCGGCGGAGTCTCGACAATCGTATCAGATAGACAATTGTAAAGTTCTTTCGAGAACACGCCGGCTCGAACTTTTGATTTCAGATCGTCGCTGCAGGACGCGATGACTCGAATCTGCCGCGACTCGCTCGAATCCGCTCGCGCTGATCGACGTTGTTGTTGCTCAAGAAACCGAGTCAGACGTTTTTGAACGGGAATGGGAGCCGCATCGATCTCGGAAAGAAACACTGTACCGCCGTCGACAAAGTTGACGGACGCACCGACATAATTTCCTTCGATATGTGGTGCGTTACCGAAGAACGATTTCTGGAAGGCATCGGACGAGAGCACACCGCAGTTCAACTCGGTGAACGAACGCGTCCCTCGACGACTGCCGTTGTGAATCGCTCGCGCCGCCAAGTGCTTGCCAGTGCCAGGCTCACCCAAGATCAAGACGGTCTGGTCGTGAGTCGCAGCTTGCCGAATTCGCTCGGCCAACCACTGAATTGGCGGGCTTTCGCCGAGCAAGTCTCGCATGGCGTGATTCGATAGCTGCTCACGAAGCTTCAAGTTTTGGGCCAGCATCATTGAGTACTGAATTGAGCGACGCAAAGTGCTGGTCAACGTCGAGAGCCCAAAGGGCCGTTCGATGATTTCGAGAACAACTTCGTCGTCGAAAGATGCCGTCAAGTCTCTGGAAGCGTCTGGATCAGTCAGAATCACAACCGAGCACGCGGGTGCCAACGAATGAATGTGCTTGATCACGGCAGCGACGGAATTGTCTCCCGCCAACTCGGCATCTGCTGACATCCATTGATTTCCGCAATCCGAAATATCCAGCACGCAACACGCGAAGGCGTTTTGTCGCAGCGCCGCTTCCGTCGCTTCAAACTCAGAAGTGATCGAAACGTCCGAGTCGGCGTGTTGTGCGACGTTTGCGACATCACGCCACAACTCTTCATTTGTCGAGCACAACAGCAAGGAGTGACTGGCAGCAGTTTCAACTTGTTCCGAAAGCACTGGTGCGTTCAGCATCGACACGTCCACTTAGCCAAAGACTGTCTGTTGAGACCGCCCGCACAGCCGCGCGCGTTGATTGCGACTCGGTGGTAAGGTAACCGAGTGCGCAAGCGAAGCGCATCACCGTAGAAACAGTCGTCAACGTGGATTAGGAATCAGGAGAGGAGAGCCCATTTGAGACCAGATCGCCTTAGTTTGGGCAGCTTGGGAGAGAGTGGAAGAATTGGGGGGTGCGTTGTTGAGAGAGGACGCGTGTGATATCTCGATTGAAGAACTGGGTCAAGGTGACTTGCCTAGGCCAGTACACCGTCGATCACCTCGCCGGCGACGTCGGTGAGTCGGAAGTCTCGACCTTTGTGACGGAAAGTCAGTCCTTCATGGTCGATTCCCAAGCAATGGAGCATCGTTGCTTGCACATCGTGAACGTGGATGGGGTTTTCGATCGCGTGATATCCCAATTCGTCGGTGTCGCCAAACACGTGACCACGTTTGACGCCGCCGC
>PBMZ01000200.1 GCA_002722955.1 Planctomycetaceae bacterium
TCAACGTCGGCGACGAAGTCGAAGTCAGCTACCGCCTAAGCGGCCGAAAGTGGCAACGCGACCCAAGCTCAGAAGTCAAGTACTTCCTAAGCGCCGAAGTGCTCAGCTTCCAAATCCTGAACTCGGTCGGCGGCGGAGAATCATCTCAAGAGATCCCCCCCGAGCTTGACGGAACGGTCATGGAAGGCGATGACGAAGAGTTCGACATGTTCTAGGTCGCCTCGGCTACCCTCTTTTACTGATCCTTTAGAAAGTCGTATTGAGGAAGCCGGTGGCTCATGAATGATACTGGCAGTTCAACGGCCGTGGTCCAGTGCTCAAGCCTGATTCGTTTGCGTTTCCGATCTCAAAGTAGCCGGAATCTTTCATTGCATTATATCTCCTCGACAATCCCCGCTCGCGTCAGCAACAAACTACAACGGGCTTCGAAGTCGTCGATAACCCGTTGGTCCATTCGCTGCTGACGACTGGCGGCGTTTCGTAAGTGTTCGGGCAATCGGTCCATGTGTTCGGTCGGATCGTACTCGTTGGTTAGGAAATCGATCATTGCCGTTTCGCTGTCGAACAATTCGACGATATCGATGTTGACTTCCGACTGGACGCCGGTACGGTATCCGATGGCAAGGATTAGCCTTTGGTCTTCGTGTCGGACCAGCTTTAGTTCGTGCCATCGACGCCGATCAGCTTTTGCTTTCGGGAATGGCGGCAACGGATCGGTAGCGCTGGCCATTATCTCGCCTTTGAACTGCACTGGCGGCAATCCAGTGCGGGGGAGTGTGAACTGTTGCATTATGCGAGAGACTCCCATTCTTCGCGCTGCCGTTTCCAAGTCCCGACTCCAGCATAGAAGAAAACGGGGAAATCAATTGATTCAATGAATTTATTGGCGTTCATGTCGTGGCTCCTTTGCTGCTGATCGTTGCGGTCAGCACTCCGCTTTGGCTCGGAATCTGGCGGCGATATTTCACGCCGCCGTCGTGGGTCGTGGTTATGGTCATGAATGGACGGGCGTGTCAATGGACCCGTAGTATTCGCTGGGAAGCATGAGGATCCAAGACTGCCGATCGTCAATTCGCGACTCACAGCAAAGCGAGCTTGTTCGATCGATGTTAATACCAATGACCTCGAACCTTCGATCGTGATACGCGGAGTACATCGCTTTCACATTGGGTAGCTCGCGAATGCATGGAATGCACCAAGAAGCCCAAAAGTCGACCAATACAACTTTGCCAGCGAAGTCTGCCGAAGTGACTGGTTTGCCGTCCGAGTTGACACCTTTCCAATCAATCGTCTTGCCTGTCAGCATCCATTTGACACGTCTCGCTACTCGGTTCAGGCATCCTCACCCATGTCGCCAGTTGTCGAAGTGAGTTTGTCCGCGTCCGGATGATTCGCCTTGCCAGCGTGTTTGTGGATTAGGGCGCCATTGGCCTTGGTGGGGATCGACTTGCTCACCGGCGAAGTGGGCAAGTTGGTCGGCGGAAGTCCACTCTTCGACCCATTCATCAGGATACAGTGGGATGCCGAGCAGGTACTTGATCACTTGCACGATTTGCAGCAGCACATACAACCCGGTAACAATGACGACGGCCATCGGGATCAGCATTGGTCCGAGTGCACACACACGTTCCGCATAGGGCCAGATTTCTTTCCAGCCCAATACCGTCACCGCGGTCGCTGTTGCCAAATAAGGTCCGTACGGAGTTTCTCGCTTTCCGAAGAAAATCCAACCGAACACGGCAATCACAGACATGAACGGGGCCAGAAAGAACACGACCAGGCAGGCTTGCCAGCCGATGAAACTGCCAATCATGGTCATCAGCACAACGTCGCCGAAACCCATGGCCTCTTGCTTTAGAACCCAGAAACCGATTAGGCGCAGCGCCCAAATGACACCGCCTCCGATGATCGCGCCCGCCAGGCTGTAGATGAATCCGTGAAGGTGTGGATGCGCGGTGATCCAGTTTGGAATCGGAGGCCCGTCCCAAAACGGAGCCATCCAATCCGGTGTGACAGCGGATAACTCGAACGAAATCGTTTTGACTTGGAACCACACAGGGGCAAGTTGCACAAAGCCCAACGCCGTTGAAAGTGCGAAGCCGAAGAACATTGCTGGAAGAGTGCAACCGTCGGGAATGATCTTAAGATCGATGTCGATCAAGCTGGCAACGAAGAGTGCCTCGAACAAGGCCAGATGAAACAGATAGCGCCAGTGAACCAACGCGTCGGCCGCGACTGGCGACGGAAACAAGCGGCTGCCGGGGGCCAAGTTGGTTTGCAGGCAACTTTCGCTCAAGCTCGAAGCGAACTCGATCGGAACAATCATCCAATAGACGCCGACAAACAAAGCGCCGTTCAGGAACTCGATAATCGGATAGCGAGCAGAGATCGGCAGTTGGCAATGATAGCAGCGGCCTCGCAGAAGCAACCAACCGATGATGGGCAGATTAAAACGGCCGGGGATTCGGTTGAAGCACTTGGGACAGCGCGACGGTGGATGAACGATCCCCAACAGCGATGGCCAAAACCGGTCTTCCAACGGCAAGCGATGGACGCAGACATTCAGAAAGCTGCCAACCACACAACCCACAGCAAATAGCCATGGCAAAATGATCCATGAGGGGTAATCAAATAGGATCACGGACGATGTGTTCCTCGGTTTGTGGAGTTAGCTATCGCTACGAATCTGATGAATGACGTGGTCAACGATTTCGTCTGGTGTGAGCTTATCGGTTGATACGCTAATTGTCGCACATTGTTGATACAAAGGCTCCCGAATCTTCAACAAATCTTCGATTTCGGCGCGGCCACCGCGACTTGTTAGATTGGGGCGGCGCTGGCCAGTTGTACTGTCCCCGTACAAGCGGCTCTCGATCGAATCAGCAGATGCTTGCAGCCAGACCACGTGACCGGCGTTCTGAAAGTCGTTGCGAGTCTCCTCGTTCAAGATTGCTCCACCACCTGCGGCGATGATGATGTTGTCTCGTTCGAGGAGCGCGACCAACGTCTCTCGTTCGAGTCGCCGAAACTCGGGCTCTCCGTCAGTGTCGAAGATCTCTTTGATCGACCGTCTTGCGCGAGCTTCCAATTCGACGTCGGCATCAATCCAGTCGTAGCCGAGTCGCTCGGCCATCGGTGCTGCGATCGTCGACTTGCCAGTGCCTCGGTAACCGATAAGTGTGATGATCATACTTGGGAACAGGACGAAAGTAGTCGATGCTGTGACGATGAGCGAAAGTCTACAATCTGCATCGGTTTAATATCTTTGTAATCAACAGAAGGTCGCAAAGTCCGAAAAGGATCTTATCTTCTTTGCGTCCTCTGCGACCTTCTGTAAAAACTATGACCTCATGTCACTCATAAAGCCTTTCGACTATGCGAAGGTTTTGCGGTATTCGTCGATCTTCTCGGCCGCTGGTTTCCTGGTAATCAGACTGACAATCACAAACACGGGAATGTTCACAGCCAGACCCCAAACGGAGCCGTGCATTGGCGTGAACTTCAATCCGTTAATTGCTGATTGCAACTGCACCATCATTGCGGGCGAGCCCAAGAAATCGATCAGCATGCTGTAAAGCGGACCGAACATGAATGCTGCCAGAAGTCCAACCGCCAAGCCAGCAGCGGCGCCTTTTCCTGTTCCCTTCTGCAAGAACAACATGTCAATCGTGACTGGCAATAGCTGAGCACTAAATGCGATCGCCATCAGTCCCATCTTGGCGATCATATTCATGAACTCGTACTTCGCGGCGATCTCTGGATCACGCCCGAAAATGACTGCCAGCAACGCGATCACCGTCGCGATGACGATGATAATTCTGCCGACCCAAACGCGTTCGTTTTCTGTTGCCTGTGGGCGAATAAATTGATCGTAGACGTCACGAGTCAACACGGCTGACATGGCGTGCAGATTACTATCCGCAGTACTCATGGATGCCGCCATGATCGCGACGATAATCAGCGATGCGAACGCTGCTCCGAAACCGCCCATGAGTTTGGGTAACTGTTTCTGCAACACGACGACCAAGATCGCGTCGAAGTCCGCGCGATCGGTGATATCCGCGTCGACTTCTGGGTTCGGGGCGACACCGGCTTTCTTGCCCGGATCATTGATTGCGACCGCTAGCTCGGTCACCGTGGATTGGAACTCAGGAGCGTCGCTTAGCTCATTCAATTTGGCCAACTCCGCGTCGCCGAAGTCGCGATTGTTGCCATACCAAGTCCAATTCAACTTCCGACCGTCTCCGGATTCAGCGATCGTCAGCCTATCGGCCAAGTCATCGGGAATCTCGACATTCACCGAGGCGGGCATTGCGACGCCTTGGGTGAACTTGAGCGGATAGAGGACTTGTCCAGCGATGCCGATCAGCATGACTCCCAAGATAAAGCAAGTCGTCAAAACCGCCGCGAAGATGACGGCGCCTTGCTTAAGAGTTTTGACGTTGCGGGCGGAGTAGAAACGCATCCACTGAGCGGGCTGCACCATCGAGCCCACCGAGCCCAATACGCAAACCGTGAACAGTAATGTCCAGGGCCAACCGCCGGCGCTGCCGGGTACAGTCAGTGACGAATCGGGAAGCTCTTCAACTACGCGTTTGCTGAACTCAAGCGGGCCGTCAAACAACAGCAACATGGCGAAGCCCGAGACCAGCATGCCGAAGATCAGCAGCAGGCCTTGGATTAGGTCAGTCCAGGCAACGCTTCGCATTCCACCAATCATGATGTACAGCGTTGTGATCGCTGCCAGCAAGATCGAACCGACCTCGAACGCGTTATCGAATTCGCCAAACAGTTTCTCCGAGAGAATGCCGCCGGCTTGGATTTGCATGACGACATAGGGGATTGCGTACAAGACGCCCGTCATCGCCACCAAGAACCTCAAAGAGCATCGACTTCCGTAGTAGTCGGCAATCATGTCTCCCGGCGTGACGTATCCTTTCTTGCGACCGATCTTCCAAATTCGGCTTCCGAGCACATACACGCTCAGCCCGGCAACGGGAACGTTCAAGCTAAACAGCGCCAGCGTGACGCCTTCCTTGTAGACCAGACCCGGCGCGCCCAATAAAGCGAACGAGCTAAAGAATGTGGCCATAATCGTCAGCGACGAGACCAGCCAGCCCTGCTCGCGGCCGGCAAGATAGTAATCTTCCTCGCCGGATGTGCTCTTTTTCCAGCCAACAATGCCAAGCACTAACAGCAACAGTAAGTAGCCGCCCAATACGATATACGGTGCCGTGCCCAATTCGCCGCTTGCGTCGGCAATGGCCGCGTCGCTTTGTGCTAAGAGTGTGAAGTTCACCAGTTCAATCCTCAAGTTGCCTATCAAGAGCGTTTGAAATCGCCGTTCGCATCAGCTAGTTGGCTACTTCGCCATCGTCGCTGCGCCACACACAACGATAGAATGCGATTACAACGCCAACTTCGACCACATACCAAAGCAAGCCCCATGCGTAGACGGCCGGCAGTCCCAAGATTGGTTTGGGCGAATTCACAAGCAAGATCCCAGGGCCAGGACCAAGGATCAACGCGGCAACGAAAATGATCGACAACCACAGCCCTAGTTTGTGGCGTTTCTTGGAATCGGAAGTTGGTGTTTCACCAAGCGTTTCTGCTGTCGAATCCGTCATACTGATCCTTGTCGATCATTCAAATTGATTGAGAAAGTTTCCGAGGTCTGCGTCCGACTCGTGACTTGCGGTTGCTTCTTCAGCCTCGGAAAAATTGAAGGCCGGCTCTTCGGTTGCTGGCTCGGCGAAACCGAAGTTGTCGGCCATCTCTTCGTTTTCGTCGTCGGCTTCCAGTTCCTCGACTTCGTCGTTTTCCGCTGTGTCTACTGCTTCGAGCTCTTCGACCTCATCTGCCGCTTCGAGGTCTTCAACGTCTTCGAAATTTTCAACATCTTCGATTGAGATGTCGAGCTCGGCATTCATAAGACGGTTGATTTCTGAGTCTTCGTCTTCTTCCTCTTCGTGAGCTTCAGCGTCACCATCATGCACGGAATCGTCATCGTGGACGGAGTCGTCTGAATCGGTGTTTTCTGAGTCGATCAAACTGAAAAGTGATCGAAGCTGGCCTGACCCTTCGTCTCCCTGTTCGGCCAGCTGACTCAAGTTCTCACTGTTTTGATGAAGTTCAAGACTGGTTTCGGCCGCAGTTTCGTAGGTTTGGTGTTCTGCTTCGAAGGCCCCAGGAACGTCAACGTCGTCTGCTTCTGGCTCGGCAACTTGAGGGGTGTAGACAGCTGCCTCAGCCAACGTCACGTCTCCGCTTTCGAAATTCTCAGCATTCGGGACTTCAATCGGAGCAGTTTCCGCTGCTGGTGTTTTGGGTGAGTAAGCGGGCATCTCTTCCTGAGTTGCCGCGGACTCTTCATCGGCCTTTCCAAAGTCGACTGACGGTATTTCATCGAGCGTTTGGTCACCAGCCGGCTCGCTACCAGCGAAATCAAACGCTGGCAGTTCTTCTTGAGTTGCCGCTGCCTGTTCGTCCGGATCAGCAGAGTCGAAGGCCGGCATCTCCTCTTGAGCCGCTGCCGCTTGGAAGTCGGGATCGCCGCCGTCAAAGGCTGGCAATTCTTCCTGAGTTGCCGCCGCTTGTTCGTCGGGATCGGCAAAATCGAACGCTGGCATTTCCTCTTGAGTCGCCGCTGCCTGAGCGTCGGGGTCTGCAAAGTCGAAGGCCGGCATCTCTTCCAGAGTGGCGTCGGCGTTATCCGGATCGGAAGCAAACGGTTCTAACTCGGGAAGGTCGGACGCTGCCGGAGGGATGGCTTGCGCTGTCGGTGTGTCGTCGTCCAATTCTGCATCTAATGCCGACGAGACAGGAATTGCTCCAGGAGATTCGATGCCAGGATAAACGTTTTTTTCTGCGTCACCGGGTGGCTCCAGCCCATCGAGCGGTTCGAAATCGGGAACGTCCATCGCTTCCAGGGTCGGTTCTAACAGCTCGTTTCGATCGATATTGGTTTCAACCGGAACGATGGTTGGCCCACTGACAACTCGGGCTGGCATCTCGAAGTGGACCACGAAGCACATCGGCCCAACGGAAATAGCAGAGCTTGGTCGTACATCGACATCCTCGCCCGCCGCAACCTGTTTGCCGTCGACAAAAGTGCCGTTGGAACTTCCAAGATCGCGGATCGAAACTCCGTCGATTCGAAGTTGGATTCGGCAGTGTTGTCGAGAGACTTCATTGGAAGCGACTCGAAGTTGGCAATCCGAACCACGGCCAATCACGGTATCTTTTGACAACGTGACCCGCTTGACCTTGGCTTTCTTGCTGAGAATCTCTAGTTGAACCTTCATGACGCTACCCACGTCTTGGTGAAGTTAGCAGAGCCCGCCCCGAATTCTCACAACGGATTCGCAGTTGTGCTGATTCGCATTGGTAGCGACCAACGATCAGCGTTCTTGATAGCGAATCCACACGATGGCGATTAAGCAGGTCGAGGTAATTCATCGACGCACAACAGACGCCAAACGATTGCCCTCGACCGACTTAGGCCCGTGCCACTGATGTGGATGCGAAAAGTGAACACTTCAGTTTAAGCTGCCTCACCGGCTACGTCGACCGTGCCGGAAGACGTTGCGGAGAAAACTTCTCGACTTTCATAAATCGTTGGAAAGCAATGGTTTGCGGGGACTTGCCCGATGCTCTCTCAGAAATCCACGTTGATTGCTGAAAGAAAAAACCGTCAATAGGACTACCTACTTAAGACCAACAGTAATTTGTTGGTCGAGATCATGCCGACAGGGCAACAAATCTTGATGGGCCAAACCATCTCAAAACAGGGAACCATCATGTTCCAAACGATGAACGAGTCATCCGAGGAGTCGCAAGTGGGCTCGAACCTTCCGGCCGAATCTAAGGACAAACTATCGTGTGAAGAGTGCGGAGCCGAAACTCCCGACCTGCTGCCAACATCAAATGGCCGATTACTTTGTCCGACTTGCAGTGACAAGCAAGAGGGCTCCATGGGCACGGTGGCTCGGTCGATTTCCGATCTGGCGGATACGATAGATGAATTCGCGATCGACGATCGACCGACCTGCGATCATTGCGGCGAGCCTCAGCTCAGTCTGAATCCCGTTGCAATGGGCTTGGATCTGTTGCCGTCAACAACGAAACAGCTCTTGTGTCCGACGTGTATCCTTGAGACGGAAGAAGAGCTGCAAACGATGGGAGATTCCATCACGCTCGACGTGATGAAGTTTCCCTTGTCGACGGTCGATTTGAAGTGCGAGTCTTGCAATCAACCAAGTGCCGAACTGCTGCCCTCGCCAGATGGCAGAATTCTGTGTGCAACATGCAGAAACAACGAGTGCAAGAACTCCGCGGATTGATCATAATGGGAGCATGAACCGCGCACCGTCTTCCCACTTACCACGTCAATTCGCAACAACTCGCTGGTCTGTTGTGCTCAGCACGGGCAAGCAAGACGGCTCGGACGCGGACCAAACCCTATCAGCGCTTTGTCAGATTTACTGGTACCCGCTCTATTCGTTCGCGCGTCGACAAGGCTGCGATTCGACGACCGCTCAGGACATGACGCAGGGCTTCTTCACTCACCTGCTGGAATCTCGAGACTTCCGCTCGGCAAAACGAGAGCGTGGTCGTTTTCGTTCGTTCCTGTTGGTTTCGATGCGTCACTTCATGTTGAATGAATGGGAGAAGCAAAGAGCAAAGAAACGCGGCGGTGATCGAGTTCACGTATCGTTGAACCTGTCCGACGCGGAAAGTCGTTATGCGGTTCAGCCAGCAACGACCGAGACAGCCGAAGCGGCCTTCGACCGCGAGTGGGCATTAACGCTGCTTGAGCACGTGCAAAGTCAGCTTGAAAGTGAATACGCCGACGCGGGAAATGCGGAAACCTTTGAGTGCCTAAAGCGTTATCTCACAACCGAACGGCAAGAAGATCGCTATCAAGATGCTGCAGATCAGCTTGGAATTAGTACGAGTGCCGTGAAGAGTGCAGTCCACCGTTTGCGAAAACGATTTCGTCACATCCTGCGAGCCGAGATTGCTCAAACTGTCGAGGCAGAAGCGGATGTTGACGATGAGCTAAAATCACTCTTTGCAGCACTGACGAAACGGTAATTTTGGTCGGGGTTCATCGCGTGTCCAGATTCGGAACATTTCGTTCTCGGCCACATTGCGGTCCCGTTGTCCTCAGATTCTAAGATTGCTACGATCGAGTTCCATTCCCGCCAAGGACCTGTCAGCGACAAACCTCTCAATTCTCACTTTCGAATTCCAACACTGTCATGACTCCCCCCCCCTCCGGAACTGCTTGTTTCTCCGGCCAATGCTATTCCTGCATCTGATGGTCACCAAAGTCAGATGTATGAATATCTCGGTGCGCATCCAGTCACTATCAACGATATCCAAGGCACTCGGTTTGCCGTGTGGGCTCCTAACGCTCGCGAGGTCTCTGTTGTTAGCGACCGCAACGGCTGGGAGCACGGCCAAGCGTCTCTGCAACCGAGTGATTCGGGCATCTGGATTGGATTTATTCCCGAGATTGGCCACGAAGAAGCGTACAAATACAGCATTCAAGCCCACGACGGTTCCATCGTAATGAAGGCGGACCCGTTCGCGTTTGCTAGCGAGTTCCGTCCGCGAACCGCGTCGATCGTTTACAAGATCGATGGCTACGATTGGGACGATCAAGAGTGGCTCGAAAAGCGTGAAGGTACCAACTGGCTCGAGAGCCCCGTTTCTGTCTACGAAGTCAATCTGGCTTCGTGGAAGAAACCCGACGATGAACGCGACTACTTAAGCTACGCCGAATTGGCCGATGACTTGGTCGAGTACGTCGTTCAAATGGGCTACACGCACATCGAATTGATGCCGATCACCGAGTATCCGTTTGATGGCTCTTGGGGTTATCAATCCACGGGATATTTCTCACCGACGTGCCGGCATGGATCGCCGCATGATTTGATGTACTTCATCGATCGATGTCACCAAGCGGACATCGGCGTGCTGTTGGATTGGGTGCCGGGGCACTTTCCGACTGATGAGCATGGGTTGGCGAAGTTTGATGGGACTTGCTTGTACGAACACGCCGATCCCAGACGCGGCTTTCATCCCGACTGGAACACGTTGATCTTCAATTACGGTCGAAACGAGGTTCGCGAGTTCTTGTTTTCGAGTGCTCGCTTCTGGGTTGATAAGTATCACGTCGATGGAATTCGTGTCGACGCCGTGGCCTCGATGTTGTACCTGGATTATTCACGCAAGGAAGGTGAGTGGTTGCCGAACGAGCACGGCGGTCGCGAGAACTTGGAAGCCATTCAATTCCTGAAAGATCTTAACACCCAACTTCATCGTGATTTCCCCGGCATCTTAACGGTTGCGGAAGAATCCACGTCATGGGGCGGAGTCTCAAGGCCGGTTTACGACGGTGGACTTGGCTTTAGCATGAAGTGGGACATGGGCTGGATGAATGATACCTTGAGGTACATGCACAACGAGCCCATTCACAGGTCTCACCTTCAGAATGATCTGTCGTTCCGCATGGTGTACGCATTCACCGAGAATTTTGTTCTCCCGCTTTCGCACGATGAAGTCGTTCATGAAAAGCGGTCCTTGATATCGCAGATGCCCGGTGATCCATGGCAGCAGTTCGCGAACCTACGGCTCTTGTACGGCTATCAGTACACGATGCCCGGCAAAAAGCTACTTTTCATGGGCGGCGAATTGGGACAGTGGCACGAATGGAATCATGACAGCGAGCTGGATTGGAAGCTGTGTGGCTTGGAGTACCACGACGGGCTACGTCGCTACATTGGTGATTTGAATCGAGTTTACAGAGACTACCCGGCCCTTTATCAAACGGACTTTTCATCGGAAGGCTTTCGCTGGATTCAGTGCGACGATAGTCAACAAAGCGTGTTCTCGTTCATCCGCACGGATTTCTCTCAAGACGATTGCCTGATCGCCGTCGCGAATTTCACGCCAGTTCCGCGAGAATCTTACCGTGTCGGACTGCCGAGTAAGGGGCGCTACGTCGAGATTCTCAATAGCGATGCGGAAATCTACGGGGGCAGCAACAAGGGCAATCTTGGCGAGATGGAAGCCGAAGACATTCCATTTCACGGCTTCGAGCAAAGCTTGAGCCTCTGTTTGCCACCGTTGGGCATGCTGATTCTGAAGCGACTTTAGCGCAATCCGCCTGGCCGTGTCTTTTGTTTTTGCTCTTCGGGCGAGTGAAACTTTGCCGGTTGTAACAATGATCCGCAACAAATGGCTGATGTCGGTTTCACTCGATCCATCGATGGCAACAGTCGATCTTGGAAGCGTACTCTTGTGAGGAGCCTGAGCTTCGCTCACTTTCATTCGCCGACTGAAATGGAGGTCCATCGATGCTGAATTCTGTTCGCCGTTTGCTACTTGCCCTTGCTGCCATCTTGGCTGTTGCCAACAGTGCTGCTTATGCCGAAGACGGAATGCTGCAATCGTGGCTGACAACTCATTCCAATCCAGGCGAGTTGCTTGAAGAGCTCAGGTCACCAGAAACCGTATTCCACGACCATGCTAGTTTCGACTTGGCTCGAGGTATTCGTGATCGGCATTCATTGGCCGACAAACACGCCCCCGCAGGACTCATGGGAGCCCACGTTCATAACAAGGGCGAAGTGATGATCGAGTACAAGTACATGAATATGTACATGGAAGACAATCGCTTGGGCGAGACGACCGTCACTGATCAAGACTCGTTCGCACTGGGACAAGCTCTTGGCACAAACAACGGCGCGACCCCAACACAGATGACCATGGAAATGCACATGATGCACATCATGTACGGCGTTACTGATGACGTGACCGTGTACCTGATGCCGATGCTGTTGTCGAACACCATGGATCACCTAAGAAACAATCCGTTCCCGAACCCCGCTGTCGCCGGGCAACCTTTCACAACTCACATCTCTGGTTTTGGAGACATGCAACTCGGTGCCCTCTGGCGAGTCTGGGAAGATGAGTGTCGCCATGAAGAGATCGTCTTGAATCTTGGCGCCAGCGTTCCAACGGGACAAGTCGACCGCAAAACGACTGTTCCTTCGGGTGGCGTCGCGGTCGGCGAGTTTCCTTACCCAATGCGACTTGGTCGGGGAACGTTTAACTTTCGACCGGGAGCCACCTATCGCCGGTTCTTGGAAGACGGCAGCTTCGGACTTCAGTTCCAAGCAGACTTGCCCGTTGATGAAAACTGGGACGAGTACTCGGTCGGTGAAGATTATCGAGTCAACGCTTGGTACGCCCACTTGCTGACGGAAGACTTGGCCATCAGTTATCGCGTGGAAGGCCAGTTCGTCGACAACTATGATGGTGCCGATCCCGATGTGAACGGAGCCGTCATCAGCACTCTCCGCCCTGACATGCGAGGCGGTGACTTCTTGAACTTTGGCTATGGTGTCATGTACCTAGCACCAGGCGGTAACTTAATCAATTTCGAGGTTGTCCATCCCGTGCATCAAGACGTCGATGGTATTCAGCTCGAGCGGGATTGGTGGTTCGCCATCAGTTGGTCGAAGACGCTCTAAAGAGAACCGCCATTATCTATTTTGAGTCTATTCAAAAACTCGATCTGTTCGACCTTGACCAAATAACCAAAGACTTTACAATACCTATAGGTTTAGTGTTTGGTTTTGATGCAAGGGGACAGAGATGAATCATCAGTTGAAAATCGGTTTACCGCCGGATCTTTACAGCTTTGTAATGGAGAACTGTGGGAAACATGGGCTTTATCAAGATGCGGAAGAATTTATACGGGACTTAGTTCGGCGAGAATTCATCCAACAGAACAATTCCTGTGCACCACAACCCCTGATTACGAAAAGTCGTAACACCAAAGACTCGCACTTCGAAAGCCAAAAGCTTCTTCCCAACCAACAGTTGATTCTTAGAGCCCTTTATCATTCAGAAAACGAATTGTCGCGCGATGACTTGCGTAGAATAACTGGCATCCAGAAGAATTACAGTAAGTACATAAAAGGCCCTACTAATGACAGAAGCAGCGGGCTCGAACCTTTAGGCCTGATTACGAGCGCTAGATATGCAGGTGCGCGCACATTGTTCTACTCGCTTAGCAACAAAGGCCGCAAACTCGCATCCTCTCTGTTTGAATGAGCCTGTATCCCAACGTTAGCGGTTATTCACCTGATAACAACTCAGACAATGGCGCGTGAATTTCCGTACCATTTGTTGCCAAGATATCGGGGACCTCGATATCAAGTGGTTCGCAATCGCAACGAGTGACTCGGCCGCCAGCTTCAGCAACGATTAATGCTCCAGCGGCCATATCCCACGGTTTGACCGTTGTTGACCAGTAAGCATCAATGCGACCGCCAGCGACATAAGCCAAGTTCAATGCCGCCGATCCAGTCCGTTGAATGTGTTGCACTGCTGGCATGACGTCCAGAAAACTTTGGACGGCAGGATGTTCGCGCGTGACGTTAACAGGCAGGCTGGCAACAACCATGCACTCCTTCAACACGTCGGTCCGCGTCGTCTGCAAAGGCTTGCCGTTGACGAAGGCACCGCTGCCTTTTTCGGCCGTGAAAAGTTCTTCTTGGTTGGGATCGTAAATGACCGCCGCGACCAGCTCGTCGCCATTCTGAAGCGCGATCGACACACAATAGTACGGAAAGTGATGCACGTAGTTCGACGTTCCGTCCAAGGGATCAATCACCCAGCGGTAATCGCATCCATCTGCCGGCACCGACAATCCCTCTTCGCCAAGGAAACCATGCGACGGAAAGGCAGCTTCAATCGTCTCATGAATCGCCTTCTCCGAGGCAAGATCCGCCTCGGTGACCAGATTCTTCGGGCTTTTTTCGGTAACGGTGAACTTCTGAGCCCACTGCTGCAAGACCTCGCCGCCGCGCCGCGCTGCAGCTTCGGCGACCGTCAAGAACTCGGATGGCATAACACTACTTTCGCTGGGATATCGGAACGAACGTTCCGCAGGTGCAACAAGTAGCCATCACTCTCCGAGTGATGAGCCTTCCAGAGAATGCTTTGCTCAAAAGAAAAGCGTCGCCTCAAGTAAGCGGTTCGCAAGGCACATCACTTGGGAAGTGATGGCTACATTAGCGGATGCGAAGGTAGCTTAGTCGTCGTGACCTTGTCTAGCAATCGGAGTCGTCTTACATTCGGACGTGCGCACTGTGGCCCGACTCAGAGAGTCAGGCTACTAGAGTCGCAGCTATTTCTTCATGCTTGCCATCACCTGATCGGTAATCGCTTGAACCAAATCTTCGACATCGCCAGCAGCAGAAGCACTCGATGATGGCGTCGGAGTTTGAAGATACCCTGGATAATGTGGTGCTGGATTCAATCCGGTTTGCTTCGGTGTCTCGCCCTTGTAACTGTCGAGGAATGCGGTATTGCCGCACAAATCACAGCCATCAACATGGAAGCGAGTATCATCGAAGCCCAGCCGCTTCTTCAGGTCGAGTAGCTCGCGGCTGTGTTGTTCACCCAAGTAGTGGATGTTTCCGAGTTGCTTGGCAAGCAACAAAATTCGGCAGTAGGCGTCCAGGATTTCGGTCTTCCAGTAAGCGTCCGTCAAATCCTTGCCAAACGTCACCGTGCCATGATTCGTCAGGATGATCGTGTTCGAAGCATTGAGGAATGGTTTCACAGTATCGGCAAACTCTTGCCCGCCGGGCGTCTCGTACGGAGCGAAAGCCACCTCGCCCATGAAGACTTCGACTTCAGGCAATACGCATTGCGGAATCGCTTCGCGAGCGACCGCAAACGCCGTGGCATGAGGCGGATGGCAATGCACGACAGCTTTGACGTCAGGCCGTTCTTTCATGATCGTCAGGTGCAACAACACTTCGCTGGTTCGTTTTCGCGTCCCCGCGATTTGGTTGCCTTCCAGGTCGACGGCACAAATGTCGTCGGGGGTCATGAAACCCTTGCAGATCATCGTGGGCGAACACAGTACTTCGTTGTCGCCAACGCGAACGGAGATATTGCCATCGTTGGCGGCTGCGAATCCCTTGTTATAGACGCGGCGTCCGATTTCGCAGATTTCTTCTTTAAGCTTGCGGTCGTGAATTCCATTGTTCCAAGTCGACATGTGTCCGGTCTTCCTCTAAGTCAAAGTCCAACGATCGTGAGTTAATCAATTTCGATTGAATCCAAGATCGCTGCGTTGTACGTATCAATCGGTTTTGGATTGGGGTGGAAGGGTGCGGCAGCCTCCGCTCCTTCAGCAACGGCAATCCGAGTATCCTTGTTCGCTCCTAATTCGTCGTAGACCACATACGGTTCCCCTCGTCCTTTCGAGTCACCCACGATCGCTGATCGTTGCAACGGCACGGCAATCAACCATGTCGCTCCGCTCAAACTTCGATGAGCGCGCGAAAGAGTGACTTTGCCAATGACATCTGCGATTCGCATCGTGCGGTCCAATAAGACGGTTCGAGCGTTCCTTACCAACCTTCTGGAACTGTCGGCATCCCACCGGATTGAACAGCTTTCAGAATGTTCCTCACTTCAACGTAGCTTTTTTGCGACGCTTTGACGGAAAGAACGTTGATTCCAAGCAACTTTTGTTGAGATTTCGCATCATCGACGCTGTTCACGACGCCGGAGCGAATGGCGCGATTGCGATTTGCCAAACAAGCCACCACTTCAGCTGCCTCGGCAAGCACGACAACAGTGTCACATTCGGAACGGCAGATGAGGCTGATGGCTTCACTGGCTGCGTCCGCTGCGGAATTGGCGATGTTTCGTGAAGCATTGACTTCGCGGGCGGCTCGATCGATGGCGTGAGAAGGATTGACGACCAAGACTTGAAGCCTCGGCCAATCTGCTGTCGTGGCCGAAGTTGTCGTGCAGCGTGACCACTGAATCTTGTGCTGCCGAATATAGTCGTGTGCCGTTGGAGTCAAAACGGTCTTCGGACCGAACACGACCTTTTGGTGTTTTCCAAGAGCTGCCGCCAACGAATCCCGCGTGACCACATTGTCGTCCAGCCGAACGAAATCAATGTTGGCCTGCGTTTTCTGTTCGATGGTCGGAGTCGATGTTGCCGAATCGCGGTTGGTAGGAGACGTTTCGCTTTCCTTCTGCGCAGCAGACAACTGCGCCGTGACTTCGGCGACGATTTGTTCCACGAGTTGTGGAGTGATCTTCATTCGTCTGCTAGTCCCATTACCATCCAACGAACCGGAGTCGATCGCGCGCCGATGACTCTTTGGGCTTCTTTACCATCGCTCGACAAGATCACACGATCACCGGTGGCACTTCCAAGCTTGTCGATCGCAATCAATGGGGCACCGTCCGGTTGTTGGTCGTTTCCCAATGGTTGCGCAATAATCATGCGACATCCGCTGAGTGTTTCATGCTTGATGGTCGAGGTAGCTCGTCCGATTACTTGTGCGATTTGCATGATTGTTTGCAGTATTGCCTAGATGATTCGCAAGTCGTCGACCATGCAACAGCGACGTTGCCGCGTGAAGGTCAACGGATTCGTGACGCCTTCACCTGTTGGGGTGGCGATGCTGAAGGACAAGTAGCCTTCGCCGCCCAATCCAAGGCCGGCACCGCATGGTCCATTCTTGACGAACAAGGTCGTATCCAGCTCGCGGCCCATGATCGTCATGTGACGCACGTTGCGCGAGTGGATGATGCTGGTGTGTCCGAAACCGTGCTCGAATTCCTTGGCCAACTCGATACCGTGCGTTGCGTCGCGGCAGCGAGTGAACGGTACGAATGGCATCATTTGTTCTTCGGGCACGAAGTAGTTGTTTGTATCAGTTTCGCCGTACAGCAGGTCCGTGCCAGCGGGTACGTTAACGCCGATCATTTCGGCCAGGGCCGACGCGTCTTGACCAATCATGTCTCGGTTCAAGACTGCGTGTCCGCCAGCTTTCTTGGGCGGGCTGAAGGCGAGATTCGTCAGTTGGTCGACTTGCTGAGCATTCAACAAGAAGCCACCGTGACGACCCATCGCTCCCATCAGCTCGTCGAAGATAGAATTGACGGCGAAGACTTCTTTCTCACCGATGCATAGCAGGTTGTTGTCGTAAGCCGCGCCGCTGATGATTGAACGCGCGGCATTGTCGATGTCGGCGGTTTCGTCAACGACGACGGGTGGGTTGCCAGGTCCGGCGACGATGGCTCGCTTCTTGCTGGCCATGGCGGCTCGCGCGACGCCGGGACCGCCCGTGACGCAAATCACGCGGATGCCACGATGCTCGAAGACCGCGTTCGCGGTTTCCAAAGTTGGTGTTTCAATGATGGTGGCGAGATTTTCGAGGCCTGTGGCTTCATAGATGGCTCGGTTGATTCGACGCAATCCCTCGCAAGCGATCTTGGCACCGCTGGGATGGGGGTTGCAAACAAGTGTGTTGCCACCGGCGATCATGCTGACCATGTTGCCGGCCAACGTGGGCAACGAGTGAGTGACTGGGGTGATGGCGCCGATGACACCAAACGGCGCGTACTCGGTGACGGTCAAGCCATGGTCGCCACTTTGAGCATCGCAGCGAAGGAACTCGACGCCCGGCACCTTGCGAATAATTTGCAGTTTCTCGACCTTGTGATCCAAGCGGCCGATTTTCGTTTCTTGCAACTCGGCTTGGCCAAGCTCTTCGGCTTGCTCTTCGCAGAGGCTCTTGATGCACTCGATGGCTTTGACGCGATCCTCGATGGGAGCGTCCCGGAGCTGTTTAAAGCCATCGGTGGCAGCAGCGACGGCGTCGTCGACATTTTGAAATACACCCCAATTGCCGTTACGGCTTGACGGAACGGCATATGCGTTTCCATGACCGATTTGGGCAAGAACTTCTTCAACAACGGTTCGAATGGCAGCTTCTGTTGCGAGGCTCATGGGGGAGGTCCTTTTCGAGGGGAATGGACTGCGGTGGGAATTACTTGGGGATGCTGATTGAAGAGATTAGTCATAAGTTATTTGTCATTAGTCATATGCCATTGGAAAGATGCCGACCTTACATGTCTCTTCGATATGACAAATGACTAATGACAAGTAACTAATGACTAATTCTTTAGCCGAGGTGCCCGCCTAAGACGGCGCGCACGCTCAACCAACAAGTGGCTTTCAATCAAATTGTAATTGGGTGAAAAGTTGTCTAATCGTCGGCAGCGACGAATATCGCATTGGATCCGACGTGGACTTGATCGACGATGCCAATGACGGCGGCATCGATGGGAAGTGTTTTCGTTTCAGTGGTGAAGCGGGCGCTACTGCCTTGGACGCACAGAACAACTTCGCCCTCGCCGGCACCGACGGTGTCGACAACGATAAATGTTCGGCCCGTTGGACGAAGGTCGCTTTGATCATCTTCGTTGACGCGCAATGGCTCGACGATCAACAGCTTCTGGCCGACCATTTCTTCGACCTTCTGCGTTGAAACAATGCTGCCAGTGATGCGTCCGATGAACATGATTACTGTGCCCGAAGGCTGTCCTTTGTGAAGTGATTCTTCGTAGCCCGACTCTCTGAGTCGGGCCGATGTATGCCCGACTCAGAGAGTCAGGCTACTTCTTGTGTGTTTCGTTATGAGTTAATCACAGCCGCCGTTTGTCGTCCGACGATTAACTCTTCGTTGGTTGGAAGAACCCAGATTTGTACTTTGCTATCATCCGTCGAGATGCATGCTTCGCCTGAGACGTCGTTGTTTCGAGTCTCGCAAAGATGGACTCCGGCCCATTCCATGTTCTCGCAGGCTCCACGGCGGGTGACTTCGCTATTTTCGCCGATGCCACCAGTGAAGACGATTGCGTCCGCGCCATTCAGCACGGTCATGTAGGCACCGATGTAATGTCGAATCGAAGCAATCATCGAGTCGATCGCCAATTGAGCTCGCTCGTGGCCTTTGGCCGCGGCTTCTTCCAGGTCGCGGGCGTCGCCACTCAGGCCACTCATGCCAAGCAGCCCACTGCGATTCGCCAAGTCGTCAAGAAGCTCGGCAAGACTCTTGCCCGTAGCTCTCATCATCACCGGCAATGTGAATGGGTCCAAGTCGCCAACTCGGTTGTTGTGAGGTAATCCCGACTGCGGGCTCATGCCCATGCTGGTCGACATGGACTCGCCATTCTTCATCGCACAGATGGAGCTGCTGCCGCCTAGGTGACACGAAATGACTCGCAAGTCGTCGCGTCCCAGCAGCCCGGCCGTTCGTTGTCCGATGAAGCGGTGACTGGCGCCGTGAAAGCCCCAGCGTTGTATTTCGTATTTCTCTTGCCACTCATGTGGCACGGCGTAAGTGCGGTACTTGGCCGGAATGGTTTCATGAAAGGCTGTTTCGAGCGACGCTACCAACGGGATCTCTGGAAACGCCTCGTTCAACTGACGCATCGCCTTAGCGTACGGCGGGTTGTGAGCGGGCGCGATGTCCGAGAGGGCTTCCATCTTGGTGAGTAGCTCTTCGTCAACGCGTCGAATACCGCTTAGGTTGCCTGCGAAGACGGCCTTAAAGCCGATGCCCGAGACTTCGGAAACGGAGCCTAAACATCCAGTGTCTGCGTCCGTCAATTGATCCAAGCAGATGCGGACGGCGGCTGCGTGATCAGGGATGTTCCGAGTCTGCTCGCTGCGATGATCGTCGATCTCGACGAAGCAAAAGCTCTCGTCCTGCCCGATTCGATCGATACCACCGCGCGCAAGTTGTTCTTCGGTGTTAACGTCGAGCAAGCGGTACTTAAAGCTTGTCGATCCTAAATTGGCAACGAGGATTTTCATGTCTACACCTCCATGTAGAACTGAGGGGGGAAATCAAAATGACCAATGTTCGAATGACCAATGACCAATGTCAGAATGACCAATGAGCCTCAATCCCAAAGTCTTTCTCTTCTTTGGTCATTGGGACTTGGTCATTGGGATTTTCAACATTTGCTCATCAGCATAGATCATTGGGATTGTTGTATTCCCTAGATAAATGCGTCAAGCAAGCTGGCCTCTGGTCGCGGCATAATGTGCGAGCTGACCAATTCGCCGACGTGAGCAGCTTGAGCGGCTCCGGCTTCAACGGCAGCTCGGACAGAACCGACGTCGCCTTTGATGATGGTCGTGACCAACGCACCACCGATTTGAACTTGCTTGACGATACTGACATTGGCCGCCTTCAACATGGCATCAGCCGCTTCGATTTGAGCGACCAAGCCCTTGGTCTCGACCATTCCGATTGCTTCGCCCTTCATGGATACACCGTTCTTTAAAGATTTCTTGTTGGAGTCTTGCGCCGAGGCGGTCTCGGGATCCGCAGCCTTTTTCCGTGAACGTTTCTTCGCCATAGCTTCACCACACAGTAACCCGATTCGTGAGCGAGGGACGCTCACCAATTCTTACGACGCGTGTGAGCATCCGTCGCTCACGCTTCGGGTTACGGTTTTGTGGTCCCGCGACTCCGCTCGCGGGACGTCCTGCGAACGGAGTCGCAGGACCACTAACGCTGCTTGACCTAGCCATTGACGATCGGCAAGACGTCTTTTAGTTCGTCGTGCGGACGCGGAATGACTTGGACGCTGACGACTTCACCGATCTTGCTCGCCGAAGCGGCACCGGCGTCGACGGCAGCTTTCACTGCCGCAACATCGCCAACGACAAATGCCGTGACCATGCCACTACCGACTTTTTCCCAGCCACCCATTTTGACGTTCGCAGCTTTCAGCATTGCATCGGCTGCTTCCATCAAACAAATCAGACCCTTAGCTTCGATCATGCCAAGAGCTTCCATTGCCTTTGCCATTTTCACACCCCTTTAGTGCTTATTGTTAAGGCGAAATTGCCTTGTCTTGCGATGAGATTTGAGATTTCAAATGTAAGACGTCAAATTTCAAATTTGAGATTTCAGATTTGAATTCTCAAACCACAGCTCACCAATCTCACTGACAGGCACAGCCGTTTTGCTTAAGCAACTCGACGTTTGTGGCCTTCTGCAGGTTGATTGCATTGCCTTCATCAGTGTCCAAGTGGACTTCCAACTTAATGTCATCGCCAGCGCGAATGACTAAGTCTTCCAACACAGTCGTGCATCCGGGCGACTCAACGCGGAGACTCATGCTCTCCCCGTTTTCAACTCCGTAATACTCCAAATCAGCCGGGCCCATGTGGACATGCCGCATGGCTCGAATGACTCCGGATTCCAATTCCAGTACTCCCTTCGGACCAACCAAAATACAACCCGGCGTATCGTGATGATCGCCGCTGATGCGAACTGGCAGGTCGATTCCTAAACTGATTCCATCCGTGAAAGCCAACTCAACTTGCGACGGACGGCAAGGTCCAAGGACCCTGACCGCGGGCAACATTCGCCGTCTTGGACCAACCACCGCAACGGTTTGCTTCGAGGCGAAGAAGCCGTCTTGATAAAGTGGCTTGTCGACTTCCAACGTCGCTCCTTTGCCGAACAACACTTCGACGTGTTCGTCGGAAAGGTGCACGTGACGAGCGGAAATGTTGACCAACAGCGGATTCGGCTGGACCTTGGCTGTGGGAGCAACCTCAGGTAACCGAGACCGCATGATGTCACGAACCATGCGTTCCACGTCGGAACGCTCGAGGGGAGATGCAAGTTGACTCATTGTGATCTTCGTGATTTCAATGTTCTTCGAGCCCGTTGATTGACAGCGTCAATCCAACAGGAACCATGCGCAGCTTGTGTAGACTACGCACGTCGAAAACATATCACGCGTAATGAAGCCGTCAGAGTTTTTCCAATCCGGAGCGTTGGAATGACGGATCGTGTGGCCAAAATGTAACGGCGATACCGGTTAGTGTGGCCAAAACGCAACTTGGAACCGGCAGCGTCCCTTTGCGAGCAATCGTTAGATTCGTGCCAATACTGGCATGTGTCGCCACGGCAGTGGGAGTGCAGCCGCCGAATCGTCTCATGGAGGCGGCTAAAGCCTGTACTCCCGATGTCGATTCGCAATGGAGGCTAAAGCTCGCTCCCATCAGGCGTACGGCGTTTGCGTTTCTTGGAGTTTTTCTTCTTGCGAGTTGGGCGAGGCATTCGCGGATCGGCTGCAAGCTGCTTTTCCAGCTTCTTCATGAAATGTCCGCCCGCAAAGATGCCGCCTTCCAGCACGCCCGTCAGTATCACCAGCCAAAGCCGATCGGAGAACATCGTGGAGATCACAGCGACACAATTCGGGACCTGAACGATTGCGTTCCAAAGAAAGTCGAGCAATGCTTTGCCGGCTTGAATCAGGAAAGTCACCCGTCCCGTCTTGCGACCGGCGGGGACAACGATGTCTTCCGTAGGATCGATGTCCTTGCGCCAATTCTCGGCGTCATGCGCATAGCCCGCCGCTGCCATCGCCCAAGCGAAAAGGGCGACCAAGATCATGAGTAGAATGACGACATTGTTGATCGACAATGTGGATGCTTCATCAGACATGGACAAACATCAACGGGTTGAACCAAGAATAACAACGCAAGCATCCATCTACGCTCTTGGGTTCTCGATGGCGGAAAGCCACCGAGGCTGGGGCCTCGCAGAATGTCTTAGTACTCGCCCATTAAGCTCTTGGCGAGTTTATTCAGTGCCTCGTTTTCAATCTGACGAACACGTTCACGGGTTAGGCCGAGCGTCTCGCCGATTTCCTTCAAGGTCTTAGGCTCCGAGTTATCCAAGCCGAACCGCATTCGGAGGATTGTGGCTTCTCGCGGGTCCATGGTGTCGAGCATCTTGTAGACGTGCTTGAGATTATCGCTGTCGATCATCTCATCTTCGGGGCCCTTGGCGCGCTCGTCCGCAACCATCTCGCCCAAAGACCAACCGCCTTCCGTTTGATCACTTTGCGGCGTCGAGTTGTACAGCTGGATCGCCTTCTTGACGATCTTCAGCTTCTTCTTGGGTAAGCCAAGTTCCGCGGCGATCTCTTCCGGCGTCGGTGTGCGGTTCAGCTGATCTTGTAGCTTCGCGGTTGCACGACGCCACTTGGAAAGCAGCTCGACCATGTAAGCTGGAATGCGAATGGTCTTTGCGGAATTGACCAACGCACGCTTGATCGATTGCTTGATCCAGTAGCTGGCGTAGGTGCTGAATCGCGTGTTCATGTCCGGGTCGAAACCCTCGACGGCGCGTAGCAGCCCCAAGTTGCCTTCTTCGATCAAGTCCTGAAGCGGCAAGCCCTTGCCCGTATAAGCACGAGCAATATTGACCACCAACCGCAAGTTGGCTCGTACCATGCGATTACGAGCTGCGTTGTCGCCCCTGGAAATCGAGCGAGAGAGTTCTTTTTCTTCGTTGGCACTCAGCAGAGCGGTTTCGTTGATTTCACGCAGATAGGTCTCAAGCGGATTCTGCACACGCGCGGGGGCTCTGCGGCGACGGGTCGTGGTTTGCATGGATACCCTGTTGTCTGATTCTGTAGGAGGCGTCGTTGGGGAGGGATGAATCGAGGAAATGTCAGATGAGCTTGTTATCGACCAAATGACAGGAGGGCCTCCATCCGAATGACTCTGCGGACAGGGATGATTTGGTAAGCCGGGCAGTTCGCGCAAAAATAACGGTCCTTCGGGATGAACCCAAAGGACCGTTCGTAAAGTAACAGCAATTCAGATCAGAGTGATTATTCAGCCGCAGCCTCTTCGTCACCTTCTTCGGCTGACTCGGAGCTATCGTCGGCATCATCGGCTGCTTCTTCCGCGGCAGGCTCTTCAGCATTCTCTTCCGCTGGTGCATCGTCAGCCGCCGTTTCCTCGGCAACGGCTTCTTCCGCTTCAGCAGCCGGCTCCTCAGTCGCAGCTTCTTCTGCGACAGCTTCTTCAGCCGCGGGTTCATCCGCAGCCATGCTGAACAACGGACCGGCACCACCAACACCAGTACCACCGAGCAACTCTTCTCGCTTCGGCACAGCCGCGCCACCTTCACCGGCGGCAGCTTCTGCGACGAGTTCTTCGACGTCGCCGTCCAGTTTCAAGCTGAGGCCGATCTTGCGTTCATCCGTATCAACTCGCAAGACACGGACTTCCAAGTCTTCGCCGATTGAGACGACCTCTTCCGGATTCTCGACCTTGTGATCCGCCAACTCGGAAATGTGCAGCAGACCTTCCAATTCCTCGGCCAATTCGACGAACACACCAAAGTTGGTAACTTTCGTAACCTTGCCTTTGACGACTTCGCCTGGTTGGAAACGGCCAGGAATGTCTTCGGCCCACGGGTCGGCTTCGAGTTGTTTCAGACCCAACGCGATTCGTTTGCGTTCTTCGTCGACCGAGAGAACTTGGCATTCCAAGTCCATGCCCTTCTTGAGCATTTCGCTGGCGTGTGAAATCTTGCGAGTCCACGACATGTCGCTGACGTGCAACAAACCGTCCACACCCTCTTCCAACTCGATAAACGCACCGTAGTTGGTCAAGTTGCGGACCGTACCGGAAACATTCGTTCCAGGTGGGTATTTGGCCACGACGTCGTCCCAAGGATTGGCTTGAGTCTGCTTCATACCGAGCGAGATCTCTTGCTTGTCCTTGTTGATGCCAAGAATCACGACCTCGACTTCTTCGCCGATGTTGACCAATTCCGTCGGGTGGTTGATACGTTTGGTCCAAGACATCTCGCTGATGTGCACCAAACCTTCAATACCATCTTCGAGCTTCACGAAGGCACCGTAAGTCATCACGTTGACCACTTCGCCGGTGACCTTGCCGCCAACCGGGTATCGTTCTTCGACGATGTCCCACGGGCTGGGCTCCTTTTGCTTTAGGCCCAAAGCGATCTTTTCGCGTTCGCGGTCGATGTTCAAGATCATGACTTCGATCTCGTCATCGATCTTCAGCATGTCAGATGGATGGCTGATACGTCCCCAACTCATGTCGGTGATGTGCAGCAAACCGTCGATACCGCCAAGGTCGACGAACGCACCAAAGTCAGCGATGTTCTTGACGACACCCTTGCGGATGTGACCTTCGCTGATTTCGGACAGCAGGTCGTCTTTGAGTTGCTTACGTTTATCCTCGATCAACTTACGCCGCGAGACAACAATGTTGCGACGAGCTTCGTCGATCTTCAAGATCACACATTCGATGTCGCGACCGATGAATGTCGCAATATCTTGAGGCCGACGAATGTCGACTTGGCTAGCTGGCAAGAAGACGTTGACGCCGATGTTGACCAACAGCCCGCCTTTGATCTTTCGGATCACGGCACCACTGACGACGTCGCCTTCCTTGTGCTTATCAATGATCTGTTCCCACTCGCGAATGCGGTCCGTTTTTCGCTTGGACAGCATAATCAGGCCGAAGTCGTCTTCGACTTCTTCCAGCAAGACCTGAATCTTATCACCAGGCGATGGCGGCTCTTCTTCCTCGCTCCACTCGTCGGTGGTGACGATGCCTTCACTCTTGTATCCGATGTCGACAAGCACCTCGTCGCCATCAACTCGGATCACGGTGCCTTCGGTGATTTGATTGACGTCGAAGGTTTTGGCCGTCTGAGTATAAAGGCCATCTTCGTCGCCCATCGCTTCTTGACTGAGGTCTCCTAATGTTGCGTTTAATTCGTCCTCGGAAACATTGAATTCGCGAATGAGGTTACGATCTACCATTGAAGAAATTGACCACCTTAGCCATGTCCTGCAGATTGCCTTGTCGAGGCCCACGTTGCCGAAATAGCTCAGCAGATCGAGGGGACGACGCGAGCCATGGCTCCAAAATAAAAAGAGTTTCAAAACGTGGGGAAAGGCCCGGTGCCTAA
>PBMZ01000201.1 GCA_002722955.1 Planctomycetaceae bacterium
GGCTCCACACCAGCGTCCTAGAAAGAATCAAGAACAAGATCAAAGTCATCAAACGAATGGCATTCGGCTTCAGAGATCACGAATACTTCTTCCTAAAAATCAAACAAGCATTCCCCGGAATTCAGTGAAAAACCTTATTTTTGCCCATTCACCACCTCCACTCTCAAAACCAACAAATCAACCCGCGCCGATGGAAGAGTGATACCCAAATGTGGTAAAACTGCTGGTTCGTTTTGACACCGAATCACTAACAGAAAAAAGAGAGATGAAAACGTCATGAGCATGACAATTACCGGAGTTCACGGCCGAGAGATTTTGGATAGCCGTGGAAATCCGACCGTCGAAGTCGAAATAGAAGTCGAAGAAGCGATTGTCGGCCGAGCCGCCGTGCCCAGTGGTGCCAGTACGGGGGCTCACGAAGCGTGTGAATTGCGCGACGCGGATTTGAAGGACCGCTACTTGGGCAAGGGCGTGCAACAAGCCGTCCGCAACGTCAACGAACGAATCGCTCCGGCCATCCTTGGGCTCGACGCGGCCGACCAACCGAACATCGACGCCGCGATGATCGATTTGGATGGAACCGAGAACAAATCGAATCTGGGAGCCAACGCGATCTTGGCCGCGTCATTGGCAAGTGCCAACGCGGCGGCACAAGCTTCGGACTTGCCACTGTTCCGCTATCTTGGTGGCGTCGGCGCGATCACGTTGCCAGCACCAATGATGAACATCATCAATGGCGGTGCTCATGCCGACAATGGCGTCGACATGCAAGAGTTCATGGTCATGCCGCTTGGCTTTGACAACTTCCCCGATGCACTGCGCTGCGGTGTCGAGTGCTTCCACAGCCTCAAGAAAGTGTTATCCGAACAAGGTCTGAACACAGCCGTCGGCGACGAAGGCGGATTCGCTCCGGATTTGAAAACGAATGAAGACGCCATCAGCGTGATTTTGACCGCCATCGAAAGAGCCGGCTACAAACCTGGCGATCACGTCAAGATCGCCTTGGACTGTGCCTCGACCGAGTTCTACAACGAGGAAAACAAGACGTACCAATTCGAGGGCAAAGAAATCGACGCGGGCGCGATGGTCGATTTGTTGGCTGGTTGGGTCGAGAAGTACCCGATCTGCTCGATCGAAGACGGCTGCGGCGAAGACGATTGGGAAGGCTGGAAAGCTCTAACTGATCGCGTTGGCTCGAAATGTCAACTTGTCGGTGACGACCTCTTCGTCACCAATGTGAAGCGACTGCAACGTGGCATCGACGATGGCGTTGGAAACAGTATTCTCATCAAAGTCAATCAAATCGGAACGCTCAGTGAAACCGTTGCCGCCGTACAATTGGCGTCTCGCAATGGCTACACTTCGGTAATGAGTCACCGTTCGGGCGAAACCGAGGATACGACGATCGCCGACTTGGCGGTGGCATTGAACACGGGTCAGATTAAGACCGGTTCTGCCAGTCGTACCGATCGTATCTGCAAGTATAACCAACTGCTGCGAATCGCCGAGGTTTTGGGTGATGAAGCACAGTACGGTGGGACGATTTCCTAGCTGTACGTTGGAAACGCTACGCCCCATGCCGCCCCGTTGCGGTTTGGGGCGTTTTTTTATTGTGACGCCTGTGAGGAGGCGACGCTTCCAGAGACTTGTCATTAGTTATTTGTCATTTGCTATAGAAACACATTTGTCGTCGTGGTTTTTAGCTTCTCAAATGACAAGTGAGAAATGACAAATCTCTTCACCTCTGCCCCATCGATCAACCCAATGCAACGGTCTTCCGACTCGAAATTTGCTTGGATCATCTCCCTCGCCTTTTGGCTGATGCTGTTTACGGCATCAGCCATGTATGCGTTGGTGGCGTTAGCACCTCGATGGATTGACAACATGCAGCTGGTGGCCGACAAGCAGGCGAATAAACGCCGGCTCTTGGCGCTTGAGCAAGAAGTCGAGGACATGAATACGGTCTTGGTTGCCGTTGAGAGCGACCCGGAATTCAAAGCCGAGCTGGCGCGATTAGACTTCAGCGTCAAGCGCCCCGGTGACGAGGACATCCCGGTCGACGAACGCTATCTTGTCGATGCGCGTTCCCGCGCCGGGGACATCCAGGCCGAGCCAATCTTGCCATGGCACGCCGCCTTTGTAAGACCCTTTGCCGAGAGCGACAGCTTACGTCGGCTAACACTGTTTGCGGCAGCCGTGTTGACGATCGTCGCCTTCACCTTCGTGCAGGAGTCACAAGAGGCGCAGTTGCGGACTAGCTTGGAAACTGTTCGCGACTTCATTCAAGCGACCAAGAATCGGTATCGGAAAACGTAACGATTTCTCGCAATTGCCACATGTCGGTCGCGCTGTGAGTTGCTAACATGCGGACCGAAACCACTGATTCAGCGAGAACGTCTTCGCTTGTTCGCAGCCCATTGGCTAAAGGAGAGCCATCATGATCACGATTCGTCCTGTTAAGCGAGCGCTCGTTCCTGTCGACACGGCCGCGGCCCAACGGATCATGGGACCCAACTATGATGAGTTTCAGAGCGACGACGAAGTCTGGGACATCATACAAGCCAACCCCGACAGCATCTTGCGGCTGACAATGGCACACTGCGACTTCGCGACTAAAGAGGAAATGATCAAGGATGGTTCTCCCGAGGCGCTCGAAATGGCCGCGGCTAACTTGCAACAGTTGGTTGATGGCGAGTTAACTCGTGTCGTTGAGAACATGTTGTGGGTTTACGAGATCGTTGATGAGAACCGCCCCGGAACGCGGCAAATCGGACTTGGCTGCGGAGCATTGACCAGCGAGATTCGCACAGATCAAACTCCAGACGGAACAGTCATCCGCAACGAAGGCATTCGCGACGAGAAAGCTCAAGGCCGCGCGAACTTGATCTCGAAGACGAACGCTTACATCGGCACGGTCAACAACACGATCGAGGACACTGAAGACCGTGTGATTGCTGAGCTCGAGAAGTACGCGGATGGGAGAAGTTGTGATTACAGCGCTGTCGACGAGTGTGGGAACACTCACAAGGCCTGGATTGTCACCGACGCCGAAGAGATTGCCGGTTTCACTCGCGTGATGGCCGAAGAACCCTTCGCGTTTGTTGCCGATGGCAATCACCGAAGCGCGGCCGCCGCTGTGCTTGGCCGTGAAGAATACCTCGCAGTATTCTTTACCAATGATCGTATGGGACTGGCGCCTTACAATCGTTTGGTGAAACCAACAGACAGCTCGATCGATGATTGGGTAGCCGTGCTATCAGCCAGCTTCGATGTCGAGCCGCTCGGTGATCTGCCCGAGTTCCAACCGACGGAGACGCACGAGATTGGTTTCTATGTGCAAGGCAACTGGCTTCGGCTGAGACCGAAAGCGGAAAGCTACGATCCAGAAAATGCTGTGCAAGCAATCGACTCGGACATCATTCAACGCAAGCTTTTCGATAAGCTACTGGGAATCACTGACGCTCGCGATCCAAAGCTGACATTTGTGGGTGGCAACAAGGACTCGGCATACTTGAAGTCCAAGGTTGATGACGGCTCTCACGAGATCGCGATCACGCTACCACCTGTCACCATCGTCCAGTTCGTCAACGTGTGTAAACAAAACCGCTTCATGCCACCCAAGTCGACTTGGTTCGAGCCGAAGATTCGCAGTGGGTTGGTTGTGGCGTTGTTAGATTAAGCTTCTCACTCGATCGTCTGATGTTTAACCCGTAGCCGCAGGCGAGGAGCATGCCGGAGAATCCTCGCCTGCGGCTACGGGTTAAACGAACGATAGCTCGCTCACGTTACCAGGCGAAAAAAAAAAAAAAAAACGACCCGCCAGCTTTTGCGGGCGAGTCGTCATTGGATGCAATCTAAAGAAGAGTGTTACTTCCTCTTTTTCTTGGCTTTAGCAACGCCGAGCTCTTTGAGCTTCATAGCGACGTCGGCAGCGTGTGTGCGGGCGCTGACTTTGCGGTCAACGTGCAATAGCTTGCCGTCTTTGCCGATATAGAACGTCCAACGTTCGGGAACTTTGCGATCGCCATGAACGACGCCGTAGGCCTTAGCGACGTCTTTCTTCACATCGCTGAGGATCGGATAGTCGAGTTTGAGGGCCGCCGCGTATCGTTTGTTGACGGCGGGTTGATCACAGCTTGCCGTGAAGATTTGGACGTCGTAGGCGTCCAATCCAGAACCCTTCTGAGCTTTGACTTCGAATTCGCCTCGGAGGAGTTTCACTTTGAAGGGCTTGTCGATGGCGCTGGCACGCAGCGAACTACATTGAGCCGTTCAGCCACCGGTAAATGCTTTGGGGAACCAAGCCAGCACAACAACTTGTTTGCCAGCAAAGTCGGACAGTTTGTGCTTCTTGCCGTCGCTGCCGGGAAGTTCGAAGGCGGGGGCTTTGTCGCCGGCCTTCAAGTCAGCAGCAGACGCGTTACCGATTGCTCCAGCAACCACAAACGCGGACGCTAGTGCAATGCTTGCGAGTCTTCTCATCAATCATTCCTCCAAGGTGTGCGTAAAACGTGCGAATTCGAAACGCATAGACGATCTCTAATGTAACGTAAGCCGATGGGGGACTCAACATAGTAATGACCAATGACCAATGGAAGACTCGCAAGCGACGCTGTCCTTCGATATTGCTTGCGAGTCTTTCATTAGTCATTGGTGCTTGGTCATTGGTGCTTGGTCATTCAAGAAGCCCTCTAACTCTTCACGATTCGCCAATGATGGCTGCGCCCCCAATCGGGTTACGGAAAGGGCCGCGGCGGCACTGGCCCAGCGGCACGACTCGAACAATGGTTTACCTTCTGCCAGCGCCACGGCAAGGGCTCCATTGAATGCATCGCCAGCGGCCGTCGTATCAACTGCTTCGACAACGTGACTCTCGACCGACGTGGCTTCGTCGCCATCGACAATGAGCAGTCCGTCGGCGCCACGAGTGATAACGATGCGTTGGCATCCTAACTCCTGGAAAAGGTCGGCAGACCGCAGCAGGCCTTTCAGTCGCGACTGGCCGGCGTCCGCAAGTTCGATGGCTTCGCTCTGGTTGGGCGTCAGAATGTCGACGAGTTCCAAGTAATCTTCTCGCATTATGCAGCGGTTCGCCGGTGCTGGGTTCAGAATTGTTGTCATTCCAGCAGCCTTGGCTTTTCGAAGCCCCGCCAGAACGGCCTCCCACGGAGACTCTAGGCAAGCCAAGAAAACTCCACCTTCGACAAATGCCGAGTCGGCACGCGATACATCCTTGCGAGTCAATTCCAGATTCGCACCGGATGCCACCGCGATCTGGTTCTCGCCCTGGCCATCCACCATGATCAAGGCAACACCCGACGCGACCCCTTCGACAACTTTGATATGTTCCAGGTCGAGATTCTCGCGTTCGAGTCCTTCCCTTGCCTCTACACCAAACTGGTCGTCGCCCACAGCTGAAACAAAGCGTACGGATTGACGCGCCAACCGCGCCGCAGCAACGGCTTGATTGGCGCCCTTGCCACCTGAGGCGCGATAGAATTCGCCGCCCAAGACAGTTGTTCCTTGAGTCGGAAGTGTCGGTGTCTTGATGACGAGATCGGTGTTGATCGAACCCAAGACGGTGATTGATTCTGTCATTAACTTCAGTCAGCTTTATAGTTCGGTTTGAGCAAAGACGCCCGGCTTCTCGAAGAAGCCGGGCGTCTCGCCAAAGATCACTCTTTGAAGTTGGGATGCTCTGGGTTGCCGGCGGACTCGATGTAGGCCAACAGGTCTAGAATCTCTTCCTTGGACAATGTGTTCAACAAATCCTTGGGCATCAGCGATACCTTGGATGGGACCATTTCGTCGACGTCGTCCATAGGGATCTCGACCACTGATTGAGGGCTTCTAGGATCTAAAGCCACGGTCAGTTGTTTTTCGTTCTTGTCCAAGACGCGGCCTTCGTACGTCTTGCCTTCGATCGTGCGGATTGCGTGAGTGCGGAACTGATCGGAGATTTGCTTCGAAGGATCCAGAATCTCGCGGACCATGATCGCTCGGCTGTACCGTTTTGATGCGGCCGTGATGTCTGGCCCAAGAATGCCGCCGATGTTGTTGAATCGATGGCATTGCACGCAGCTGGCGATTTGAAACATTTGCTTGCCAACGGCGAACGAACGTCCTGATCCGACTCGATCAAGCTCTGGCAAAATGTCCTCTTGCTTCCAATTGCGAATGAACTTTCTCGGTGTCGGCGAGCCTGTCGGTATAGCGCTGACAAGTTTGGCTTTCAATACGTCGTCGTAATCAGCTCGTTTGTTTTCATCGATCAGTTTGACGGCATCATCTCGCATTCGCCGCACATAGATTTGCAAGTGGCCGCCACCGACGTAATTGCCTAAGCCGGCGGCTGATTCGGCCTTGTTCAATAGGCCAAGGTACGAGCGGCGAAGGTTGGGATTCCAGCCTGTCTGCGCGACTCGCAAGGACATGGCATAGCCAAGCAACGCTTCTTGAGTTTCTGCCGCCGCCATCCGAGCGAGACTCGGTGAGAGCGCGGCCCCAGAGTTTAGATAAACCAGCACGCGGCATAATTCTTGGTTTAGAGCTTCGTCATCTGCGGGGAAGTGTGAGGCAAGCTCGCTAGCGAATTGCTTTCTTACCTCATCCGCCGGCCCGCCATGTCTTGCAAACGTGACTCCGACGGCGCGCAACAAGTCGGTTCGCTGTCGAGCCGTCAATTTCTTGGCACTGATTCGACGCAACGCGGCAATGATCTTCGGGCCATCGGACTCAACACCGCTACGGGCTAATGCTAACAGAGACTGAATCGCGCGATCGGGTTGAGTTTCCTTGAGTGCCTTCTCTCGCCAAACATCAACGTTCACATGTTCAACCGCGATCCGCGCGGCATAGCGAATGTGCCGATCTTCGTGAGACAGATAATGCCAAGGCATGTTGACTGCACGGGGCTGCAAAAAGCTGTGTTGGACTTCCAAGGAGCGCCGCAACTGGCGCAGTTTCGCGGCTTCCTTTGATTTCGCAGTCGTGGCGTTGGCACTGATCTTGCGGTTAAAAGTCACTCGATAGAGTCCAGACTGAGTCCGCCGCCCGCCAATCGTGAAATACATCGCCTTGTCATGTGGGTTGACCACGATGTCAGTCAATGGCATTGGAGTTCCCGTGATGAATTCCTCGAGCTTGCCTGTGTATGAAGCACCGGCTTCTTCCAGGTGAACTGCGTAGAGACGGCCATACGTCCAATCGCAGACATAAAGAGCGTCGGCGTATCGATGCGGGAAATTCGTGCCATAACCAAACGTCACACCGGTTGGCGAACCTTGTCCGATGTTGGCAACTGCTGGCAAACTGTCGGGTGAGTAAGCGGGCCACTTACCGGTTCCGTAGCGCCAGCCGAACTCGCCACCACTGACAACGTGACAAACCCGAGTCGGACGGTACCAAGGTGTGCCGACATCCATCTCCATGTCGGCATCGTATGTGAATAGCTCGCCATCTCTGTTAAATGCCAAGTCATACGGATTACGAAAACCTGCAGCGATCAAGTCCCAATTCTTGCCATCAGGATCGATGCGGCACACGAAGCCACCCGGCGCCATGCGTCCGGTGTTGTGGCCATTCGAACAAGGTGCGCGCGGCAGCAATTGGTCCTCGGCCCAGGTCTTTGGCAATAGGTAGGTCTTGATGTCCTCGGGCAAGTACGTGTTGTTTCCGGCGATGACATACAGAGACTTGCCATCAGGCGATTTGACGATGCCGTGAGGTCCGTGTTCTCCAGCGGGGCCGGCCAGTTCCTGGAGTTTCTCGACTTTATCAAATTGGTCGTCGCCGTCGGTGTCTTTGATGCGATAAAGGCCCGTCTTGAACTTGCCGCCCCGGTTGACCATGACATAAAGACTGTTGAACTCGTACAGCAATCCTTGAGCCTCGCCGATTTCGATCTTCAGTGGTTCAATGTTTGTAGCACCAGCTTGTCCCAGCGGCTTGGGAGTGACTCGGTAGAGACCTCCGTATTGATCGCACACGATCAATCGACCTTTGGGATCGACAGTCATGCTGACCCATGAACCTTGTGTTCTTTTGGGGACGGAATAGAGCAACTCGACTTTGAATCCCGGTAAGGTCTTGAAGCCTGCGGGATCGGTCGCTGGGTCTTCTGGTGGCGGGCCGCTGGCGCGAAGTTCGAAGCGTTCGATTTGCATCTCCATCGGCGCCGAATGCGGATCAAATCTCAGGCCCGTCAGTGGTGACTTTGTGTTGAAGTGCACATTCGCGACACTCCAACCTTTTCCCCGAGAGAGCAACTTGAAGCGTACGGACTTAGACTCACTGGTGTCGTTTTCGGCCTCTGTCGTCCAGAACAATTGTGAGTTCAGCGTGCCGCGAAACTTGGCTTTGATTGTTAACTTGAGCCAACCCGCCGGAGCCTTGACACGTGTGCCAGAGAAGGGGTCGCGACCGGTACTCTTGACATGTAAGGAGCCATCGCGAGCTTTGATTTCACATTGATTCTGTGCGGCCCAGCCGTTGTTGTCTTTTTCAAAGCTCCATGAGGCAACCAGTTTCTCGGGCGAGTTTGACTCTTGAGCCGCGACAATTCGATCGAAGCTGGAGAATGGCAAGCTCATGAGAATGATGATGGCGGGGATCAGTTTACGTTGCATCGCTTCAACCTTGTATTCGACAGTTTCACAATCCCGAAGAGTGGACGCCACCAAGGTAACCTACCTCTTGTTGTTTCGCCAACGGGACGCTTGAGTTTGACTTCGAAAATCGTAACCATGCGAATCACAAGGGCAAATGAAGCAACACCTAAGGAATGAACGATGGCCAAGACAGAGAACGAACCAGGTGCGGCAGCAGCGAAGTTGGCTGAGTTGAATTTAAATGTCAGCGAGGACATCAAGTTCAATCTGGACAGCATGTTCCCGAAGCTAAGCGGTTGGGGAGCGAAGGGCGAGATCAAGGAAAAGGTGCGCATCATCAACAATGTCGAACCCTTTCTTCGTGACATCTTGATGGAGAATGAGGTAGTCCGCTATATCGCCAAAGGCGTGCAATACAAATTCAGCGAACAGTACTTCCTTGGCATCTGGGCACAAACCATCAATCAGACGGTTTTCGTGTTGACGAATTTGCGGCTATTGATGGTTCACTCGACTTCGAAGGGCGTGCCCAAAAACGTGTATTGGCTGATCTATTACAGCGAAATCGACAAGTTTAAGGGCTCGGCGTTGAGCAACGTCAGACTGGTCTTGCGCGACAAGCAAAAGTTTACGTTCTTGGGATTCAAAGGCACGGATCGCAAATCCATGCCGCAGATTTTCGAAGAGGCACTCGACCGATACGACGCGTATGGCTTCGAGCCGGAAGTCACGCAGTCTCGTGAAAACTTGTGTTGCGAATGCCTGACGGTCGTTCCGAAAGACACTTACGAATGTAAGAAGTGCCAGCAAGAGTTTTGGAGGCCTGGTCAGATTGCTGTCAGAAGCTTGATCTTCCCGTCATGGGGAGACTTCATCATGAAGCATACTCTTCTGGCGTTCATGGAATTGGTCGGTTACATATTCACGTGGATTATCTTCGGTGTAATCATCTTGGATGAAGATACAGAAAACCGATTGATTACTTCCGTATTCCTACTGTTGTTCTTGGCTGCCGAACACGCCGTCGATGCAGCGTTAACTTACTACATCGCCAAGAAGGGTTTGACGCCGAAAGGATAACGTGGTCGCATGTCGTCAGCTCGCCAATTTGGTCTTTTGTTGATTAGCGGGAATCAAACGCATCAGGAAAACTATGCGCGAGGATTCGCTGCGGATTCGCGTTGCAAGCTGATTGGTTTGACGGACGAACCGTACTTGCCAGAGCGACGCCAGCGATTGAATCGTCAATTGGCCGACGAGCTTGAAGTTCCTTACCTCGAGGATCTGGACGCCGCAATCAACCGAGAGGATGTGGACTTCGTCTGCCTTTGCCCAGATCCCGAACGCCGCGGTCGATTGGCCGCCAAGTGCGCCCGAGCCGGCAAGCACATCTATGTCGACAAACCGATGACCTCAAACGTCGACGACGCACGCGACGTTGTTGCTGCTGTCGAGGAATCCGGTGTGCTAAGCCAGATGTTTAGTCTGGTGCGTTCATCAGCGGCCCGTCGAGCCCGCGAGGTTATAGAATCGGGCCGGATTGGTAAGCTGATCGGGCTGCACTGCGAACAAACATTCTCGAAGGGCAAGTCGGGAACAGCAGACCTTTCCAAGCCACGTGTCGAGAAAGCAGAGGCAACACGATTCACGTTCATTGATTCGAAACGCGAGCTATTCTGTGTCGGCCTTTATCCGCTGGTGTTGTTTCAATGGCTAACGGGCGAGAAAATCGCCAGCGTCTCAGGAACAACGCACAACTTTTTCTTCAAAGAACATCAAGCCAATGACGTCGAGGACTTTGCCTGCTTGTTGATGAAGACAACCGGCGGGCTCGACGCGACGATCACTTGCGGACGCACTGGCTGGAGCAGCCATCGGTCTCATGGAGTGTTTCTGATTCATTTGATCGGCACCGAGGACGCTGTCACCATCGACGCCTTCGAGCCGCGTTTGTCGGTGTGTTCGAACGCACCGGCTTGGCAAGAACCCAGCGATCCTCACCCGGAAGATCCCATGGGATTTTGGTCCAGCACTCAAGCCAGTGGTGGTGTTACCCCCAAGCTTGATTGGTGGCCGCTAGAAACTGCTGGCAGCGATCAGATGCACTTCTTGGATTGCCTTGAGCAAAACCAACCCAGTGATGTCCCGGCAGCCGTTGGTGCTCACGCGGTTGAAGCAATTCACGCGGCTTATGAATCGGCGGCAATGCACGAAACGGTGGCCTTGGGGTAAACACGGCAGATTCGAATTGATCGCCCCTGAGTTTATCTCAGGAGGTCCTCGCGTTTTTGCACTATTTTATTACACCGAACCATGTAGTGCAGAGACGTGAGTACCCCCGACGTAAAGTCGGGGGCGTTGACGAGAATCTGAAGAAGAACAAGCTGGCTGCTTATTCTTCCAGCTTCTTCTCAATCGTCTCGAGCAGCTTCTTGTCGGGATTCTTTTCCTTACGTCCCGACTCAAGAGCCTTCTTCCACAGCTCCTTAGCCTTGTCTTTCTTGGCGAGTTTGTCGTAGCAATCGGCTAAGTGGTCGAGAATTGTTGGGTCTTGACCGAATGGTTTCGAGGCCGCCTTTTCCAGGTGCGTTACGGCTTCCTCGTACTTGCCAAGCTTGTAAAGGACCCAGCCCATGCTGTCCAAGTATGCAGCGTTCTCTGGTTCCGCAGCGAGTGCCTTTCGGATCATCTTCTCTGCTTTCTCGAGATTCTTGCCCTGATCGGCATACAAGTAGCCTAGGTCATTGTTGACTGATGGCAGATCGGGGGCTTCCTCGTAGACCTCTTCGAGAATCTGTTCTCCTTTGCGAAGTTCGCCCTTTTGGACATAGATGTTCGAAAGGCTGAATTTGCATTGGTGAACGATGTCTTTTTCGCTTGGGAACTTCTTAATGAAGGCCTCGAACAATTCGATGGCTTTGTCGAACTTGTGGGCGTGGTAATAAATCCAGCCATGTTGAAAATGAAAACCTGCAATTTCCGGACGCAATTCGCGAGCTTCGGCGTTCGCTTTGAGGGCATCGTCCGTCTTGCCCGTCATTTCCAGGGCTCTGGCCATGAAGTACAAGAAAATGTGCTTCTGCCGCACAAGCGTCGGGGTGTCGACGGCGTCTTGATAAACTTCCGCAACCAGTTTGTATTGGTTTTGTTGGAAAAGGTACTCGCCCAGTTCGTTGTAGAAAGAACCCGCTTGCTCGCGGCGCTGCTTGATCGCGACGCCGTAAAATTGCACGACGGCTTCGAAGCGTTTCGCTTCCATGCAGATACGTGCCAGCAAGTAGCTCTGTAAGAATTCGAGCTTCCCAACATCTGGAGCCGACAACTTCGTGCCCGTGGAGATGATCGCATCCATCAGCTTTTCATCTTCCGAGATCGACTTCATCTCAAGTTGCAACGATCGTTGCAACTCAGCATCGCGACTGGCGCGAACGAAGATTTTCGCAAGGCTGCTAATAATGTCTTCGGAGCGAAGTTGCTTGCGGTAAACTCCGACCAATCCCAGCTGAGCCTCAACGTCACTCGATCCGGCAAGCAACTTCTTGAACAGATCCTCGGCCATCGAGACTTTGTCGGCAGCCAGGTATTGTTCGGCAAGATAAAGTTGCAGTGGCCGATTGCGTCGGTCTTTCTCTAACAATGCTTCCAAACGCGGCAACAGCTCCTCGCTGAGACCCTTTTCTTCGAGGATCTTCGCCAGCAACGCGTACGCTTGTTTTCCCTTGGTTTGCAATTCCGCGTCGAGATACTTTTGTAACTCGGTCAATGCCTTATCGTACTCGCCGGTTTGGACATAGACTGAAGCCAAGTTGTAGCTCAATACGCCCGGCTTGCCCTTTTGTTCGCGCGCCGCTTGCTCGAAAGCGCGGATAGCCAACTCGATGCGTTTCGCATCCAGAAAGACTTCGCCAATACGCTCGTACGAACTGGTGACTCGCTTGCCAAGCTCATCGCGCAGTTTAAAGGACAACTGATACTTGTCCGGCTGCATTCGTGCGTCAAAGACGACCTCGTAGCAATCCGCGGCCTTTTCCTTCTCGCCCGTCATTTTGAAAATCAAACCCAAGTCCAACTTGAGCGTGACAAAGTACGGCGAGTTCGGCTTCAGACTGGGCGATTCCAGCGCCGCGTTGAGCAGTTCCACGGCTCGATCGATATCGGCCTCTTCACCCGCCATCACGATGGCCAAACGCCGCAGCACGCGATAGTTGCCCGGATCGGCTTGAATGGCCTTCAAGGCGTATTTCGTCGCCGTTTCCTTTTGCTGCAAGTTGTAAGCTAGCGGAATCAGCACGTCATAAACTTGAATGGCTTTGTCATCCAAATCGACCGCTTTGATAAACGCTTCTAACGCTGCCGATTGATCGCCACGAAGACTTCGCAATCGCCCAGTCATGTACCATGACATCGCGTCGACGCGAGCCTGCGTCTTTTCTGTTCGAGGCACCGCGGGCTCGAGCGGCAAGACGGGATCGTCCAGAATCTGTAAGCGATACCCCTTGTCTTCTTTATCGGACCTCTCTTCGATCGAGTTTTCCGAATCAGCAGCCCAAACCGGAATCGCCACCGTCAACGCCAGTAGCCCGGACATCCAACGAACATTGGTCAGCATCAAATCGTCTCCAGCGGAGTGACAAAAGGCCAAGACAGAGCATTTACGAATCGGTAATTAACACCGTGAGTGCTCCGTCCAGCCGAGACCGCTTATCATAATCATTCCGAGCAAATTAAACCAAGGGGCATTCGATTTCGGGACTGGATGCGTCTGGGCAAGAATCTAGATGCCGGGCTTCCCGAAGAAGCCCGGCATCTTTCTCACTAGCTCAACCGAATCGTTGAACGCCCCTTACCAAGATCGAAGCAGACCACCTGCGACTGCTTTGACTGATGCCAAGTGCCCGGTTTCAGCTCCGATGATTTGCTGACTTGTCTTAACATTTGTCGCTTGCCGTCATGGTCCAGGCTTGGTGCGTTCTTGACGTCACCACTGACGTGCATTGTGAAGGCGGGAGCTGCAAACGGTGCGTCGAGTGTGATGGCGCCCGCTTCACGCTTGATGCCGGTCAGCTCTTTCGCCGCCCAGTAGCGAGCCATCTCGGTCAGTTTCATCCAAATCGTTCGCTCACCGAACCGAGAAGCCAGCGATTTCACAATTCGTTGAAATGCGTGGAAGCCTTCGCTTGCGCCGTTGCTGTACATGCCCGGCCAATGGCATAGCAAGACTGCCGGCTGTCCGCGCTGAATCAATTCCACAAGACGGCCGCTGGTGGCGTCGGCGTTGCAGTAGCGGTCTGGCTCCGAGATTCGGTCGCCTTGCCAGCCACCGAACCAATCACCCGTGCCCGCGGGAATGTTCACGGTCAAGTTGATGTTGTCTGTCCCCAGTCCACTCAGCTGTTCGATCTTGGGTTCCGTCGACTCATCGCCGGTGTGCACGTATTTGAAGTAGTGCGGGATCTCTGTTCGATAGACGTCGCGAACGGACTGTTGCACGGCCATCGCAAGTTCTGGCTTGACTACGTTTCCAAAGCCGCCGGGTGTGGTCACCCCCTCACAGGGCAGATCGCAGTTCTTCAGTATTCGCAAGGCATAGGCCAAGTACGCGGTTAACTCGTCCACGCTCTTCTTTTCGCGCGGGTACGAGTTCTCCATGGTCGCCGCACTGATCTCTTCCAACGGGCGGCCCGTCTTGAGATCGATGACACGCGTGTGCGTGATCATCTCGGGATGAATGTCCCAATTGGGCAACATCAAATCGCGGACCAGCTTGATACTGTCTTGCAGTTCTCGCCGCGACCAACCAGGAAGCTCGCGGTCGAGCCAACCGACGCAAGCCGGATTGGGCACGATGCTGTATTTGCCCTTCACGCCGTTTTCGTTGCACCACTCGCCGAACGTGCGCACGAAGCTGTCGGGGATCTCGCGCGGCCATGTTTTCCACGGCTTCTTGTAAACTTCACGCTGCGGCCAAGCCGTTGCAAACTGCGGCGTGCAGAAATGTCCCATGTTCACCAAGCAGGTCGAATCATCAATGATGAACGACAAGGGAACGCGGGCGCGTGGAAACAGCACCTTGACGCCTGCGGGTCGTTGGGGCAACTCGTCGGCTCGAGCAAGCGGCGCGGCGGCCCAATTCGCGGCAAGCCCCACAGCAGCGGCACTGCTGGCTTTCAAGAAATCACGTCGAGAGAACGAAGAATCGAGTGCATGCATGTCTGGCTCCTTGGTAAGAGTCCGCTTCATCATAGAGTCATCTATGCCACCATTCAAAAGCTGACGCCGAATTGCTCGAAACAGTGTCACGGCCACTCACCCAGAGATGGCAACATGAGCTGGTGGATCGTTGTTGCTAAGCGGAAACTTGTCTAATGCGTCGATTAGTGAATAATAGAGACAGTTCTCTACGAATGTTTGCTCAGACCCCTACGAGCCCCTATGCTGCAACGACTCGAAAAACGCGTCGGCGTTGGGATCAGCAAAGGCAGGGTTTGATCGTGTTCGACGGCCTGGAGCGAGTGCAGGACGACGGGCAGCGTGGCGAGTTCGGCCGCCTGCACAGCCGCAGGTTGCGGGACTTCCTGAACCAACTGGCCAGCGGAAACTTCTCGGACCTCAGCGTGCTGGTCACATCGCGCTTTCCGCTGGCCGACCTGCGAGACAAAAACCCGCGGTTCTTTCATCTGATTCCGGTCAACCAGATCGACCTCGCCGCGGGCATGAAGTTGCTCCGCCAGCGCGACGTCCGCGGCACCGACCCGCAGCTTGCACCGATCGTCGAGCAGTGCGGCCGACACAATCTGACGGTGGATTTCGCGGGCGGTTACATCGCCGAGTACGGCCACGGCGATCCGGCGACGCCGCTGGATCGCGGCACGGCCGAATAGCTCCAGGCCCTTCTTGAGCAAGGAGAACACAGCGAGCAGGACGAGCTGGATGAGGACCAGCGCGAGGTGTTAAGGCAAGGCTATCGCTTCGCCCGCATCGCCGAGCACTACCGGGACGCGATGCTGCAAAAGGACGAGGCCGCGATGGCGGTGCTGGAACGCATCTGCCTGTTCCGCCTCGGCGTGGACAGTGAAACGCTCGCCGCGATTTTCCGGGCGAGCAGGCGGTCGAAGTCTCCGGCCAGGCCCTCGCCGCCCTCAGCGTCGAGGAACTGCAAAGCAAGCTCGACTGGCTCGTGCGCATGCGGATTGTGGAACAGTACGACGGCTCTCCGAAGCCGTCGAATCGGCGGGTGGATTCCTCGACGGCTTCGGAGAGCCATCGTACGTACTCCATCCACCGCGCCGTGCGCGACGGTTTCCTGAGCGGCATCAGCCGCGACGCGGCGGTGGCGGGTCACGAAGCCGTGCGAAAAGGTCTGGAAGTCTCTCTCGGCGACGCCCGCGGCGAGAATCCGTCCGATCCCGCCACGCTCGACCTGCTGCTGGAGCGGGCCCGGCTACACCTGCTGCGAGGCAACGCGCAGGCTGCGCTGGACGACATCGAAATGGCTCTCGGCGATGAAACTTGCGGAGGGGCATCCCCGCCAACGAGACAACCGGCCAGCCGAAACTGCTCGCCGCCCGCCCCCCCCGCCTGCGGCTACGCCTGGACCATTCCGGTGGGACTTCAACTCCGGGCTGAAGCGTTGTTACTTCAGGCGGCTCAGCAGATAGGTAGGACAGATTGCCAATCCGTCCAAGACGAGCCGGACGGATTGGCATCCATCCTACGGTCGATCACGCCAAACAACTGCTCCACGAAGCCCTCGAACTTTGGCAGCCGCTTCACGATCCGGAGCCTGAACGCGACGATCAGAACTTCATCCATCCCGACAACGGAAAACCGTATAACGACAAAGCCGAAGACACCCATCAATTGCTCGTGCAACTCGATCGCGGTGTCTTGACCACGTATCCGCTTGAGCGAATCGAAGACCACGAGGAAACGACTCAACAAGAGGCCGATCTTCCCCCAGTTCAGGAAACCGACCGCGACCAGGTGTTTATCAGCTACGCCCACGAGGACCAGGTGTACTTGGATCAACTGCAAACCATGCTAGCGCCACTTGAGCGATCCGGCGCACTGACGGCTTGGTCGGATACCCAATTGAAGGCGGGAGACAAGTGGGAAGAAAAGATCGACGCAGCACTGGCTCAGGCCAAAGTCGGCGTTTGCTTAGTAAGCCCTGATTTCCTGGCCTCTGATTTCATCATGAATCGCGAGCTACCGGCATTACACGAAGCGGCCGAAAAGGGCGAGCTAACGTTGATCTGGCTCGCACTGAGACCGTCAATGTACGGCGAATCGGTCCTCAACCAATACCTGGCCGTTCACGATCCCAACGAGCCGCTCGCCAGAATGAATTCCATCGACCAGGAATCCACGCTTGTCGCGGTCAGCCAGCAAATCAAAGACGCATTGGCCCGCTAGGTACCTCAACCCTGTAGTTACCGTCGCCAGACGGTGATTTCCGCGGTCTGGCGACCGCAGCTACGTTGAATGCGAATTTAGGGACAGAGGCCAGTAGTCGTCAGCCTTGAACGCTGGAGACAGACACAGTAACTGGCCGCGTGAGTTTCGAGGTAGCGTTTTCTTAGCCCGGAGGGCGGCAAGCCCACTGCCGTGGCCGTAAGGCCACGGTTTAGAGCTAATTCATTACACAGCCCGGAGGGCGACACAACTCATAGGGAACGATCACTTAATCGTGTGTTGCCCCCCGGGCTTATGCTTGAAATTCAATAAATCCGGTGCCTAACGGCACCGGCAATGGATGTGCCACCCTCTGGGCTATTCAATAACTCACGATCCAACGCATGAATGAGGTCAGCGGTTCCAACAGCAAACATCCAAAGTCGCTCTCGTTGGCTCAGTCGGTGTGAATTGCCTACACTGGTTGCATTCATAGATTTCGCAACGGGAGCCGCAGATGGACAACTCGGTCGTCACTCTTCTGATTCTTTTGGCCGGTATCGTCGTTGTAGTCGGAGGCGTATTAGCACTCAGACTACACGCGTTCTTGGCACTTGTGCTGGGAGCCCTGTTGGTGGGCGTGCTGACACCAAAGGACTCGCTGGTCCAGTACTCGATCGAAAAGGCGGCCGTCGAAATCGTCGAACTCCGCAGCGGTTCCGATGGCCAGGAACTCTTGCTGGCGACATCGACTTCCAAAGGAGCACGCGTCGGTACCGAGTACATTGTCATGCGCTTAGGCGACGCGGGTCTCACCGGGATCGGCAACGTCAAAATCACCAAGTTCGAAGACACGATCGTCAAAGATACGAAGCGAACTCTTGCCTTCGCTAGTAGTGATGACGACCTCGAACTGAAAACCACCGACGTCATCGTTCACCCGATTGATTTCGAAGCGGCCAAGTCCATGGCTGGAAAGACCGTGGGCGAACGGGTGGCAACAGCATTCGGAACAACGTGCGCCAAAATTGGCATCTTGATCGCGATGGCCTCAATCATCGGCAAGTGCCTTCTAGACAGCGGCTCGGCCGACCGAATCGTCCGCTGGGCGCTTGGCATCTTGGGCGAGAAGGGGGCACCGTTCGCGTTCATGATGAGCGGCTTCTTGTTGGGAATCCCTGTGTTCTTTGACACGGTTTTTTATCTAATGATTCCGCTGGGCAAAGCCATGACGATGCGGACCGGCCGCAATTACCTGTTCTACGTGCTGGCGATCGTCGCCGGCGGCAGCATGGCTCACTCGCTGGTGCCGCCAACGCCAGGGCCGTTGTTCGTGGCCGAGCAACTCAGTGTCGACATGGGCACGATGATCTTGGCGGGTTGTGTTGTCGGTATCTTCACAGCCGGTACGGGTTATATTTACGCCAGCTTCGCTAACCGCATCTGGGAATTGCCTTTGCGGGAGTCAGCGGATTTCTCGCTGGAAGACCTGGAACAACTTTCCAAGCGAGACATCAATGAGTTGCCACCCGTTTGGTTGGCCATGCTTCCGATTGTCTTGCCCGTGATTCTAATCGCTGGCTACACAGTGCTGAAGTCAACAGTTGGTGGCTCGGGCGGTTTCATGCGAGTCGCCGCGACGCTGGGCAACAAGAACATCGCCTTGACGATTTCTGCGGCCATCGCGATGGGTACGCTGGTTTGGCAGAAGCGAACCAGCTTGAAGGACTTGGCCGCTTCCGTGCAATCATCACTTGCCAGCGGCGGCGTGATTATTCTGATTACCGCAGGCGGTGGATCGTTCGGCGGAGTGCTTCAGCAAACGGGCGTCTCGAACTTGATTCGCGATCTTCCGGAGGCCTCGCCCATCGCGATCGTGGCCTTAGCGTGGGGAATCACCGCGGCGATCCGAACGGCTCAAGGATCCGCGACGGTGGCAATGATCACGGCGGTTGGCATCTTGGCGGGCATCGCGACGCCCGAGCAACTCGGTTTTCACCCGGTATATTTGGCCTTGGCCATCGGTTGCGGGTCCAAGCCTGTGGCCTGGATGAACGACAGCGGTTTCTGGGTGATTGGCAAGATGAGCGGCATGACCGAAGGCGAAACGCTCAAATACGTGACACCCATGTCGACAACAATGGGGATAGTTGGTCTAGTAGTAGTCATGATCGGAGTGTCGGTGTTTCCGATGGTTTGAGATTCTGTGTGGAGTCGAGGGCAAAGCATCCTAACAAACACATTCAAGAGGCTATCGAACACGCCCAATCCCAAGGCTGGCGATTGACAAAGAGTGGTGGTCAAGCCCACATTTGGGGAACGGTTTGGTGCCCAGATGCGTCACGAGATGGTTGCCGCTTCCGGATCTTTTCAACTCCGGCGAATCCTGAAAACCATGCGAAAGATCTACGGCGAGCTATTCGGCGTTGCCAGCATGCATAAATGAGAGTAAACCATGACCGAACACGAATTCACAATCATCTTGGACCAGCCGGAAGAGTCCGAAGATGACGCGAACCGCCTTTACGAAGCAGGGTGCGGTGATGGGTCAATTAGCACTTCGGGTGGTGTAACACGTATCGACTTTCATCGACGTGCCGCGAATCTTGAGTCGGCCATTCGGTCTGCGGTTAGTAATGTTCAGTCGGCGGGATTCTCGGTTGCCCATGTCTTAATCGAACCAGAATCGCTGGGGCAGGCAAGCTAATAATTTTGAGGAGAATAAGGTGCGTCAGTTTTCATATGTCGTTGCAGCAATCATTGTCAGCGTGGCCGTTGCCGTTGTTTCGAGTCCGTTCAGCTCACAAGACGCGGCGGCTCAAGGCAAAGGCAAGCCGAAGTCCAAGAAGTCGAACGTCAACTTGAAAGAAGTCGATGCCAAGGCCGAACAGAACTTGGACAACTTCATTCGGGCACAAGCCGAATTGGCGAAGTCGTACGAGGATGCCGAAGACTTGGAAAAAGCCAAGAAGATGCTGTCCGCGATCCTCAAGGTCAAGCCGGATCAACCGGGCGTCGTCTCAAAGATCAAGGAGATTGAAGAAACGATCCTCACCGCCAACGAGATCGACGTGGACTTGGACGTCAGCAAAGGCTGGGGCAAGGGCGTCGCTGTCGTTGCCAAAGACAAACCGTTCCGAATCAAAGTCGACGGCGAATATCGTTTCATTACGAACTCGACAATCGGCCCGGGCGGATTCGCCACCGACAACCCCACCAAGGGAATGGCACCAAACGTCAAGTGTGGACAGGTCAAGGGATTGTTCTTCAGCAAGAACAAACCCGGACGCCCCTTTGCGATTGGCGAGGGAAAAGAGATTGTCCCCAAAGACGATGGCATCTTGTTCTTGGCCGTCAACGTTCCACCAGGCAGCCGCTGCATCGGCAAACTAAAGGTGGAACTGTCCGGCTACGTCAAGGAACGCGAATGATCTTTCGCCACGCCATCTTCTTAGTCGTTGGATTGGTGGCTCTGCTTTCGTCAGGTTTACCTTGGCTAGGATTTGGACCCCACGGCTTTACTCTTCCCGGCACTAGCATCCTTCTACCAACATGGAATCTAACCACACGAAATCCAGGTCCGATCGAATCGTGGTTTCGACTTTACTACTACTGTTTGGAGAAGCCTGTTTACTTGATAGGAGTGTGGGGACAAAACACATTCATTGAAAACGTGGTCTTTCGTCCCGGTGTCATACCGTTCATTGCGTTCGTCTTCTGGCTTCTTGTCGGGATCGCTTTCCTCTGGATATCAATTCGCCCTGTCGTGTTTCCAAATGCTTACGGACATTTGCGGAAACTTGCTGCTTCATCAGGGCCCCACGAATTCAGGACGACCACGAATTTAGACATTCGTGGTCGTCCTGAATTCGTGGGGCTCAATCAGTTGGCCGATGAGCCACACGGAATGTTATGTCGACGGAATTGGCATTGAGACCGATACGAGTTTCAGTCGTTGGAGATTCTCCAGCGGCCGTTTACCAGCTCGAGCGACTTTGTTTGCATGAGGAGTTGGTCGCGCATCGCGTCTTTTGTGGCGCCGATGCCAACCTGCCACGAGCCATTGATTGCCAATCGGTTTCCGATTGGGACGAGGTGTTAACCGATGCTGAGTCTGAGTTGGTTTTCTTTGCGTGGTCTCCCGATCGCACTCAGAAAGTCATCGAGGCACTGTCGGCTCGCAAACATGTTCTGCTGGAAGGCCCCATTGCAGCGACCGTGGAAGAAGCCCAGTCCTTAATTCAAGGATCCGAGAATTGCGGGCGGCTGCTAGACGTCGTCGATTCAAGCTTTGATGACGATGACTTTCAAACAGCACTAGACGTCGCTCGCACCAGCGCGATTGGGAAGTTAGAGGCGATCCACTTCTGTTTGTGGGAAATGGCAATCCCAACAAACGGCCAAGTCGACGTGCTCTGGACCTTTGGCCTCCGCATTACCGACCAGCTTTTGCAACTGGCCGATCAACCTATTGAAACGGTGACCGCGCGGAAGTACTTGGGCGGTGACGAAATCATCGGGTTTCACGCGATCATTGATTTTGACGGAGGGCTCAGGGCGACACTTGACGTGCATCTCGACAGTCATGTCCCACTTCATTCGGGATGGTCACTGAACGGGACAGAGGGTGGATACCGTGATTTCTCGAAGTACACTCGCACGGACGATGGCGAAATCTATGCGACTCGATTGACGCCGACATCGATCGATCCCGATCATCAATTGCTGGCGATCTACGATCATCTTCGCAAGGGGCAAGTTTTCGAATCGAACTGCCAACGTGCCAAAGCCGTTGTTGAGTTGATCGATCGAATTCGCAACGCGAACGACTGAGCTAATATTGGATTATCGATCAGGCAAGGTTAGACTTGTTTAACTAACCATTCTGCGTGGGTTATGACCATGTCCAAGGACTCACAATCGATCGCTCATCCCGTCATCAATCGGCGCAGTCTTGTTCAAGCCGGTGCTGCACGCATGCTTGGTTTGGGAATGAGCGACTTGGCGACTTTGCAGTCGATGACCCGGCGACGATCATCCGATGGGCTGAGCGAAGTCGGTGATCTTTATCTTTGCAATCGGCGGCATGGCGCAACACGAAACGTTCGACATGAAACCCGAGGCGCCTGATAGCGTTCGCGGTGAGTTTCGTCCGATTGACACAATCACACCTGGCGTTCAGATTTGCGAGCACTTGCCAATGCTCGCTAAACAAAGTCATCGATTTGCGCTGCTTCGCTCACTTGCTCATCCAAACACGAGTCACAAGAACAGCTCGCTGCTGATGCTGAGCGGGCGTTCCAAACTGCCGCCGAATTATAAGGACAAGAATGTTGAAGGGCATTGGCCATCGATCACGTCACAAGCAGGCTACGCCACCAAGTCGCGCAGCAATCTGCCCAAATCAATGATGTTGCCCGAAGTGCTCTATCACAACGCGACAACTCAAGTGCCCGGACAAACAGCGGGCTTGATGGGGCGCAAGCACGATCCCTGGTTGGTTGAAGCGATGCGTGAATGCAAAGGAAACGGATACCCAACGCGCAGCGTTTGCCCCGATTGCTATCCGTTGTCCGACTACAAAAAACCGCACAAGCATCGCAACGAACCACTGTTCGCGACCCCGAACTTGGAATTTCCAGCGGGTGTCGACGCCTTTCGGTTCAACGATCGACAGCGATTACTCGACACGCTCGACGAGCAACGTCGCGACTTAGAAAGTCGCGCTAACGTCGCTCAATTCAATCGTCAGCAACAACGCGTGATCTCATTATTGGTCGATCGTCACACTCGAGCGGCGTTTGACATTTTCAGCGCCAGTCCGAAAGTTCTGGAACGATACGGTCAAAACAAGTTCGGCTGGTCGCTGCTGATGGCCCGTCGCCTGGTTGCGGCCAGCGTCAACATCGTCCAAGTGCATCTGGGTCACAATTTCACTTGGGACACGCACAGCCAAGCGGCGCCGATCCTCAAAGACCGCCTTTTGCCACCCGCTGATCGCGCAATCTCGGCGTTGTTGGAAGACTTGGCTGAAAGTGGCCAGTTGGATGAAACGCTGGTCGTGATGGCCAGCGAGTTTGGTCGCACACCCAAAATCTTTGTTCCCAAGGGATCGAGAAACACCGTGCCCGGGCGCGGCCCTTGGGGATCCGTACAAACAGCATTCTTCGCCGGCGGCGGAGTGCGCGGCGGCACAATCGTCGGTCGTTCAGACGCTCACGGCGGCTATCCCATTAAAGACAAACACACGCCTGAAGACTTCGCCGCGACGATCTACGATGCACTCGGCATCCCACATACGGCGGCATGGTACGACAAGGAAGACCGCCCACACCAAATCTATCATGGTGAACCTATCGGCAAGCTGATGTCGTAGTCTCTCCAGCCATTTGAATCAATTGGCCCATTGATCCAAGAGGAATGCAAGCATCAAATCATGCCCTTTGGTCAGGCAAATGGACGAACGAGCGGCCGATGGTTCGTTATAGTCGATAGCCGCGTCAGCCGTGATGTTCGTACCGCACATCGCAAACGGGACAAAGCCGTGGCTGTGAGTCTTCGTTCTCAAGAAGGTCGGATGATCCGGGCAAACTAAGATGCGGTAATCTCCACGGTCGCGCAGTGCGGAGTGGACGGGTCCGACGATGTCGGCGTCGATGCGTTCCAGCGCCTCGACCTTTGCCGCGGCATCACCCTCATGAGACGCTTCGTCAGTCGCCTCGACATGAACGGTAACAAAGTCGACCTCATCCAATGTCTTGATCGCCCACCGACCTTTGGCTGCATAGTCGGTGTCGGTGTATCCCGTAGCGCCCGGAACTTCGATGACTTGCCAACCCAAAAGCCGAGCAATTCCGCGCAGCAAATCCACTGCCGTGATGACAGCGGCCGTCTTGCCAAATTTTTCTTGGAAAGGTTGAAGCGCCGGCACACTGCCTTGCCCCCAAAGCCAACACTGGCTCGCCGGAATTTCGCGAGCTTGGTTGTCTTCGTTGCTCGCGAAGATCGACACGCTCTCTTCCATCATCTCCCGCAAAAGCTCTGATCCCGAACCGGCCGGAAGGTGCGGCTCGATGGCTTGATCAGTGATGTCATGTGGAGGGACGGTTACGGTGTCTTTACCAAACGGAGGGTCACCATCGCGCCCTCGATAAATCAACAGATTGCGATAACTAACACCAGCGTGGAACTTCCATGAGGCGTCTCCGCAGCGAGACTTCTGAAGATCACGAACCAGTGAACTACCGATCTCATTCGGAATCTGCTCGGCCGTGAAGCTCTTCATCTTGCCATCATTGATGGTGACCAGATTGCAGCGAATGGCCCAATCTGCCGGTCCCAATTCGATGCCTTGCGCGGCTGCTTCCAGAGGAGCGCGGCCGGTGTGATATTCGAGGGGGTCGTAGCCGAACAAACTCATCGTGCCAACATCGCTGCCTGATGGCATCGATGCCGGAACGTGGTCGGCTTGACCAACGATGCCCTGCGCAGCCACGGCATCCATATTCGGCGTCTTGGCGGCTTCCAGCGGAGTTAACCAACCGAGAACCTCTTGCGGTTCGTCGGCAACTCCGTCAGGAATCACTAAAACATATTTCATTTTACGATCCTGAAAGTCACAATAAGTGTTCGTCGTCTCAAGCAGTGATGGCTGTTCGGTCGAGCGCGACGGTGCCAAAGTTTAGCAATCAAGCAAGAAATCGTAACCCGAAGTGTTGAGAGCTACGTAACATGACTCAACTTCCGACATTGATGTTCTTTCTTCGAATCACGTCCGTCTTCGTTGTTGCTCTCGCAATGCTACCAACGGCGAACGGAGACGAAAGTGCTCGCCCAAGTCACGCCAACAGCCGTTTTACCGCCAGGCTACCCGAGGGTCGAGCGGTGGAGTTTCTCGGAGTCACCGACAACCCAAGTAATGAAACGCGCTGGTGGACTCCCGACGGACAAGCGATCAGATACATTCCACCGAAGTCGCCCAGCATCAAGGTCAGCCAAGCTGGCATTGACGAGTTTCGGCAATTCGAATTCTTCGTTCGCAATATTCAGCCCGGCGACGAAGTCGTCGCCAATATCAACTCACAATCAGGCTTTGGCTTCCGAACCTTTCCAATCAAAAACACAAAAGATGTCAGCGTGAGGCTTGCTGCCGGAATTCCAACAGGAATTCCCCAAGTGAACATCAATCTGAGGGTTGAATCCGATAAGTGGACATCAATCCTCTCGATCAAGCAACCGCAACAGCGGGACAAGAAGAGTCTTGATGATGTCGACATCATCGATAGCATCGGATCGCTTCGGAAATCCGGTAAGTCGTCGGTCATCACAATCTCACACCATCTTCGAGGCAGTGAGCTGCGCGTTGTTGGCATTGATAAGAAGGGCAAGCGTCACTCTGCAAGGCAAAAGCACAGTATCACCAAGAAGCTGCGCAAGTTGACCGCAACCTTTGAGGATCTGAAGCCCAACGAACTCAAGAGTGTCGAGATTGAACGACGCAAAACTCATCACGTGGAATATCGTAATGTTGCATTGAATATCAACGGTCGCACGCAATGCCAAATGGTGATCCACGACACGTCGTTCGCGACAGTCGCCGATTCCAATAAAGCCGCGACGGTGTGGAAGTCGGAAGCGGCACCATCGTTTCAAACAGCCGCCTCAAAGCAGCGCCGTCAGGAGTTGTACTCCAAAGCCGTCGAGACCGCGGTCAAGAAAGGGCTGAAGTATCTTCTTGAGGAACAACGCAACGACGGATTCGTCCCAACCAAAGGCAACTTTCGAGAGAACATCGCCACGACGGCCTTTGCGGGATGGGCCTTGTTACAAGGTGCAGAAAGATTCGACGACGCTGAGATTCTCAAGGCAGCTCAACAAGCGGCTCGGTTTGTGACTTCTTGTCAGACCGAAGACGGCTCTCTTGTCAATCCGCACACGAAATCCCCAGCCGGTCGAATGTACGGACACGGATATGCCCTTCATTTTCTTGCCAAATACTATCTCCACGCCGCAAAAGCAAAAGAGGCAACCGACGAACTTCGCACAGCAATCGCCAAGGCCATCAAGTACTCGGTGGAAAATCAGATTGACGATGGGTCTTGGGGATACACCAAAGTTGATGGTCCGTTGGGTCGAGGCGACGTGTCCAACACTGCTTGCCAAATCTCAGCTATCTTGGCAGCTGGCGAAGCCGGATTCGACGTGCCAGTCGCGACGTTAACGAAGACTCGCGATTATCTGCTCAGTGCTCAGCGCGAAGACGGTGGCTTCCTCTATGTTGTGACGTATCAGTCACCCCCAACGTATGCACGCAGTGCAGCCGTGATGGCGGCCTTGTCACGACTACCGAAGGTCAAAGAACACGCGGTGGAAAACGGATTCGCATTTATGAAGGGCATCGATGCGCATCGAAGAAGCCGCGAACCCTTCTACATGTACGGCGCATTCTTTTCGATAATCGCTTACCAGAACTTGGGTTCGGATGACTTCTGCCAGTGGTACGAAGATACATCCAAGCTGATGTTAACACGGCAAGCAAGCAACGGATCGTGGAATGTCATTCCACAAAACCTCGGTCCCAATTATGGAACGGCCGTCACGTGTTTAGTGCTGCAATCGATCCAGTCAAAAGCAATGACCGAATGAGATTAACCGCCCATCAACGCGGCAGTGATGGCATCGAACAACTCTCCGAAGTCATCCATCAGAGTTTCGTCTCGAGTTGAAGCCGTGCCCTGAACAGTGTCGTCACCTTGTGAATCGTCAACGCCATTAGCGTTACCGCCAAGAACCGTGCCAAAGCCGCCTTGGCCATCAACGAAGTCGGCGCCCAAACCACCAACGACAACGTCACGTCCCGCACCACCTCGAAGCAGGTCGTCTCCCGAGTTCCCTAACATCGTGTCGCGAGCTCCACCGCCGACCAGCGTGTCATTGCCGCTACCGCCCTTCATGGCATTCGCGCCACCTTGACCGAAGAGACGATCGTTGCCGGCTCCGCCAAGAAGCGTGTCCGCGCCCTGACCGCCTCGAAGCGTGTCGTTGCCGCTTCCGCCTCGCAGATGATCGCGGCCTTGACCACCGAACAACTTGTCATTTCCGCTACGTCCGATCAGCACGTCGGTCTTCTCACCGCCAATCAAGACATCGTCGCTTTGACCACCGTCCAGCGTATCGTTGCCAGGGCCACCCTCAAGACGATCTCGGCCAAAATCGCCAAACAGAAGATCGTAGCCGCCCTCTCCTTGGATCGTGTCGCTACCCTCACCACCACGAATCGTGTCCTTGCCGCCGCCGCCTTGCAGCAAGTCATTGTTGAATCCACCGCGGATCTCGTCATTGCCTGGACCGCCGCTGATGGTGACTTCGCCAGTGTCAAAGTTGCGAGCATCGATGACGTTCGCACTGGGACCGCCGGTCAAGTTCGCGTCTTCGATGTCGGTCAACATGTCAGTGCCGTTACCAGTCAGCTCGACATTGTTCAATGTTTGGTCGTTGTCGGAGGTTTGTCTGACAAGGTCCTCGTCTCCGGCCCCGCCGTTTAAGTTGTCGCTGCCCGCGCCACCGGCAAGAACATCATTGCCCGCCATTCCAAACAACGACACGGAACCAAGCGTGAAGGCCGAGGCATCTAGTGTGTTATCACTGGCACCACCGGTCAGACGCGCCTGTTCAACTCGCGTCAAACTGTCGGTTTCAACCGGCGCCATCGGATCACCAACGACCAAAGAGGTATCGTCCAATGTTTGGTTGTCATCGACGATATTGACCACGGTGTCGAGCCCCGTACCGCCATCGACCGTATCATTGCCGATGCCAGGAGTGAACTCTTCGTCGTTTGGACTTCCCGTCAAGACATCATCACCCGTGCCGCCGTTGATGACAACGTTGATTCCGCCGCCAGCTAAACCCGAGACGTCAATCGTGTCACTGCCACCATCGCCGGAAAGATCAAGGGCGTCGATTCCTGAGTTGCTTTGCGTGGCGACAGTCAGCATGTCGTCAAGCGCGCCCAAATCAACGTCCAACGTAGTGATCGCGCTCGCAGTGCTGACATTGATATCAGCAAAGCTTGAGTTGGCGGGGTCGTTGGCTGTCTCATAAGTCAAACCAGTCGCCGCATTGGTCGAAGCGGCGTTGAACATGGCTCCGTTGAGTTGAATTCGTAAGACGCCCGGTGTGGTTTCTGAGATACTAATGTCGTCCGCATTTCCACCATTTTCAGTGAGACTCAGTGCGGTTCCCGTACCACCATAAGTCAAGACGATGGTCAGCAGCGCGCGACTCTCAAGCTTTTCGGCCACTGAGAGTCCACACAAAGCTTTTCTGCGTTGAGGGTTACGGCGTGATTTTGCGATGGGTGAATTGGGAGACTTGAGCCAACGCAAGCAACGGGAGAAATCCATTCCAACGTCCTCTAAACGGAGAATGCTCCGATCGCCAAGTACTTACGCGCACGCTGCGTGTAAGGTTGCGCAGCGTGAGACCGGAGTATTTTCCAGTTGTTTCGGTACTCGCAAGACGTCTAGAGAACGGTTTTTGCGGCTTGAAGGGACTTTTCCCGAAACGCAGGCGTTACAATACTTGCAGCATGAGAAGTTGGATGAGTCTGTGCAGACTCGCCAGATTAACACCTGGCCAAATCGGCGATCGCACCTTGGGAAAACGTCGCTGGAGTCCAGCCTTTAGGCGCCTCGGACCTCCTCAGAAAACATGCATCTTTCCCGACCGCACGGTGCTTACGCGTCGGGTTACCATCTCCTCCCCGAATTGACAAGAATTCATCAACGCACACCTATTTCTGCACCTTACGTCCCATCCCCGCTTTGATCTTCTCTAACTCAGCTTGAAAGCCTTGTGCCAACTGCTGTTGTCCCTTTTCTTGGAACAACTTGATGGCTCGCTCGAAAGTCTGAACGCAGTACTTCGAAGGTCGGTTGCCTCTCATCTGTGGGATTGTGGGAAGGAAGGCTTTATAGAACAACATTAAATTCTGATCCGATCCCTCGACGCTGGCCGCGAGCTGCTCGAGCTGATTTAACATACCTGGGACGTACCTGCCCTCTTCTGGGAAACGCCGAATCGTGGCGGCGAGAGCTTCGATGGCTTCCGGAGTTCGGTTGTTCTTGACCAATAGTACGATCTGCTGTTTGCGGGCCGCGAAAGCCAGATCAGGTCTTCCAGCGGACAGATACATGCCGATCAGTTGTTCGTAGTATTTGATCTTCTCGGCATCGTCGTCTTCGAAGCCGATCAAATCGCTAAACACCGTTAAGGTGAAATCGGGCACGTTTGCGAAAGTTCTGAACAATCGTACCATTGCCAAACTGACTTGCTTGCGATCTTTGGGGATTAAATCTTCTTCGCCGGAAATCTTTGCGACCGCGGTCCACGCATCGGTGTTGCCGGGGCAGAGACTAATGACGTCCGAGAGATACTTGAGGCGGTCGCTGACGCCCAGCCTCAACTCTTGAAGTAGCATGGGGTACGCCTTCATCGCAAAGACGGCTTGCCGTTTGGCCATTGGGTTCAGTCCAACGGTTTGCAACTTCAACTCCAATTGTCGATCCGTGATTTGTCTTCCGGTTTGAGGATCTCGTAGCGTGCCGACATAGAATTTGTCACCTCGATAGCGTCCGTGCGACTCCAAGGTGAAACTGATGTTCGTCCGCGAGACGCCTTTCAGCTCGACCCACATGACCCAGGCATGGCCCTCGCCGGAGCTGGAATTTCCGGTGACGTATGCGGCTGGCACGGCAATGCTCTTTCCAACTCGCGCCGCAAAGTCAGCTTGCATCGCACACACGCCGCCGAATTGCCGGATGTTGGGCAAGTTGTATTCCTTGTCATTCAAGGCCGCTTGCTGACTTTTCGTTTCCAGCATCACAAAGTCATACGGGACGTCGTGATAGCACTTGCCAAACATGGCGCTCTTGCTGAGATAGTTTTGCAAGGCCCACTGCCGTTCGTTCACGGGCGTCCTGTGATCGACTAAGAGTGTCAAGAACTCCCACGGCAAGTATTGGACTTTGCCCTGCGTGACTTGCTCGGCATCCAGGAAGTATTGGAAGTTGTCCAGAGCCGCGATTTGTCCAGCAGGCATGCTTGCTTTGCAGCGACGCTGATGATTGGAATAGTTGTAAACTCCGCTACCATCCCAGACGACTGCCGTTGCAATCGCAAGCGGACCATATCGATCGATCTCTTTGGGATACTTATCGATCAATTGCTTGAGCAGCTTCAGAGCGTTGCCAAGGTTGTCGTGTTTGGGATCAATGGCCGTGTAGAACTCTTCTTTCAGATCGGTGTGTTCAGCGAAGAACTCTTGCATGGCGTCGTAGTCGTCGCCCAGTGCAAATTGAATCTTGTCCGAGTTTTGACGCTCGAAGCGTTCGGCGAAGACTTTGCGCACGTCTTTGTATTCGCTGGTGAGGAACAAACGCTTTGTCTTTTTTCGACCACGAACCTCTTTGTACAAGCTGACGAGCTTCTCGATGTCAGGATCTTTTTCCGTCGTGACAACTGTTGGAGTTGTCGTGACGACGGGCTTGGCAACAGCAAAAGTGTTTCCCATGTGAGTCGTCAAGACGTTCACGAGCGTTGGGTCTTCGCCTTCGTAAACTGCTATCAGCTCGCCTTTATGAAAGAAGTGTGCTGGCGTTTCCCATTTTCGCTCGCCACCGAACATCAGTTTTGCGTCGGGAGAGACCTCGGCCGCTTGGTTTCCAGCGTCTCTTGCTGAGTCGTATTCGAAGACTTGGACAACACCTTGCTTGAAGACCAACAAGCTGGACTTACCAGCAAATACGCTGTCGACTGCTCGCTGCTCGTACTCGACATCGATATCCGCAGCCTTTAGCGATGCTACGAATTCTTGTGCTGGTGACATTCCTTCTTCGACAGAAATTCGCAAGTTTTGCTCAGCGTGAAGTCCTTCGTCACCAGATTCACGGACTGTGACTGTGATGTTGAACGTCTTGCCGCGATCATCTCGAGTGGGCGTCCATTGGAAAGCTCCCGAAGTCGCATCGATGTCGGCGGTTTCAGGTGCGTCATCGGATAACTCGAACTGAAGCTCGTTGGCTGGGATGTCCGAATCCGATGCTTCCACGACGAGGCGAACTGGTACGTCGGCTTTGGCTGTTTGTTCTGCGATTTGTTCGATGGCCGGCGCTTCGTTCTTTTCCAGCACCGTGACCGAGAAGTTTACTTCGGCGCCGTTCGTAGGATCGTTAACCGATTGTACGCGGGCTTTGAATTGGTGGTCGCCAGGACCATCGGCCTCGGTCGGGAGCCAAGTGATTTTGCCGGTTTTGGCGTTGATGCTGGCTCCATCCGGAGCGGATTGCAGCAAGTACTTGACAGGATGACTGGGCGGCTCGAACAGATTCACCATAACGGAAATTCCTTCGCCCTCGATGCGAGTCTGATTCTCAATCGTGTGGACGTTGAGTGGACGAACTGCGCCAACAACGAAAAACCAGTAAAAGCCCATGACTCCGGCGATGAAGATTCCGCCGCCAAGGATCATAGGCATCATGCTGCCCCGCTTACGCCGTTTGGCATAACTTGAGGCAACAGATGTCGGTGCCGGCGCCGCGTCAGGGAAATCAAAGCTTGGCGCATCATCAGACGGTGCAGTCGGCGGTGGCGTAGGTGTTGCCGCAGCTGCCGTGTCAATGACCGGCATCTCTGTTTCTGCTACGGGTGGTGAGACCACCTCAGCTGCAGCTGGTTCCGCTGGTTCGGAGACCGCGGGCGGATCGACTGCAGGCGTCGCTGTCGGGATCGTCACAGTGTTACTGCAATTGGGGCACTTGACGCGTTTACCCGCGTGCTTGTCTGAGGCTTTGATTTTCTTGCCACACGACTGACATTCTATAGCTATCAAGATGTTGCCCTTTGAGTCGGCGGAGTTGTGACTGGTGCCAATGATTATCTCGAAAACTTCGACTCGAATCAAAGTCTGAAGAATCTTTCTGAAGTCTCTTGACACACGAACTTGAGATTGTATTGCTGTACTGATACAAAACTCGACTGCCAGTTCCGTTGTGAAACTATGCAAATCCATATCAGCGACTCAGACGGTATCCCGTACTACCAGCAGATCGTGAGCCAAACGAAGTATCTGGTAGCAGCGGGAAGATTACAGCCAGGAGAGCAGTTGCCACCCGTAAGAAAGTTGGCCGAGCAATTGTTGGTCAATCCGAACACGGTGGCGCGGGCTTATCGCGAGTTGGAAAGTAGCGGAGTCGTGGCAAGTCGTCGCGGGGCGGGAGTGTTCATCGCCGACGGTCAATCTCCGCTGGCTCGGCGAGAGAAGACGCGAATCTTGACCGAACGCATTGACGCTTTGTTGGCCGAGTCTCGGCAACTCGATGTCGACTTAGAAGCCTTGGTGAAACTGATCCGCCAACGAGATCGAAATCTCAAATAACGAGGGTAATGATGAGTCAGCCAATCATTGAAGTCCGCGATCTTTCGCGGAAGTTCAAACACACCCAAGCACTGGATTCCATCAGCCTCGACATTCCCGCCGGTGGCGTGTTCGGCTTGGTCGGAGAAAACGGTGCAGGCAAGACCACGTTGATCAAACACATCCTTGGTCTGTTAAAGCCGCAATCGGGTGCTATCAATGTCTTCGGGATCGATCCCGTCAAGAAGCCGGAAGACGTGTTGGCTCGGATTGGTTACTTGTCGGAAGAGCGTGACTTGCCCGACTGGCTGACAATTCGCGAGCTAATGGATTATTCGTCGGCCTTCTATTCCGGCTGGGATCATGAGCTGACGAATTCGTTGATCGATTCTTTTCAGCTCGAACCCAATCAGAAGATTCGATCACTTTCGCGCGGCCAGCGAGCTCGAGTTGGTTTGATCAACGCGGCCGCTCATCGGCCAGAACTGTTGTTGTTGGATGAACCGTCATCAGGATTGGATCCCAGCGTACGTCGTGACATCTTGGGCGAGATTATCCGCTCAGTGGCTGATGCAGGACGAACAGTGTTGTTCTCGTCGCACTTATTAGATGAAGTCCAGCGCGTATCGGATCGAATCGCCATGATTCACCAAGGAAAGCTGATCTTGTTCGATGAGGTCGAGGCGATCCTTTCCAGTCACCATCGTGTTGTGTTGCGGTTCGAAAGCCAACGAGAGGCCGCTCCTGAATTTCCCGGCGTGTTGCACTGGAGTGGCTCGGGGCAAGAGTGGGCGGCGTTGTGTAACGGACAATTGGAGACCCTGAAATCGGCGGCTTCCGCTGGTGGTGCCGAGATTGTTGAGCAGTCAGCGGCGACGCTGGACGATGTGTTTGTTGCTTATACAAGTGGCTCATCCAAGTGATCCGAAGTTTTGGGTGAGAAGGCGTCAAGAGAAGCCCGGCTTTTCAAAAAAGCCGGGCTTCTGACAAGCAACGCATCACTTATTCTTGAACCGGTCTAGCTATGAACTCAGCCTATCGCGTTATAAGTCAAGACTTCGCTCGACGAGCGGCGCCGCACTTTTTGGTGGGCGTGGCGCTGTTTCTTGGTTTCCCCTTGATGATCTATGGCTTCATTTCGTTGGTTTCAAAGGCGGGAGCCGCTGACATCGAGTTGGAAACGGCGCCGTACACGATCCTGTATTGTGAGGTTGTCTATCTCTTCTGTGCGGCATTTGTTTTGCACATTCAATGGGGCAACCATGCCCGTTCCAACACACGTTTGTTTACGATGCCTCGATCTTCTTCGTGGATCATGGCGGCGTTGTTTTCTCACGGCATACTTTCTGTTCTTGCATTCAATGCGGTTATCGTCCTTGTTTACCGGCAAGTGTTTGGATCGCAGTGGCCATTGTGGACATCGATGTGTGCAACCGTTGTCGGCTTCTCGATGTTGTATGCGCTGTTCATGTCAGCCATCGATTTTCGATGGTGGAAGCTGATAACCATTCCACTTGTTTTTGTTGGTTTCTGTACGGCGTTGGCCCAACGATTCTTACCCGGTGGTTTTGAAAGTGAGCCTGTTGTTTGGTCGAGTGTCTCGGCCATCGAAGCTGTCGTGATGCTGGGTATGATCGTTGTTTCTTACCTTTTCGCACTGAGAGGTTTCATCAGGGCCCGTCAGGGTGAGCTGCGCGAGTGGCCGAATCTGACCGCGATGATTCAAGCCGCGATTCAAAAGATTGGCGATCTGACTCGAACTGCCGGTTCTGGCATCGTCGCAAAGAGTGGGGTAGAGACACACTTTTCGCTTGAGTTTCGATCGCGCGGTTTGGTGATTGCCCCGGCGATCGGGTTGACGTTTGGTGGCCTCATCTTTTGGTTAGGCTATGCGATGATGGGAGCATCTCCGGCTCCCAACGCTTTGCTAGCGGCGTCGTTCATCATCACTTGCAGCATGTCGGTTTTCTTGGGGTTAGCCGGCGTATCCTGTGGTAACAAACAGAATATGCTGGGAACTTTTGCGGCGACACGTCCACTCAGTGATCGCCAGTTTGCGTTTACGATCATGCGCTGTCTGGCGTACTCGACGCTGATCTCGGTAACAATCGTGCTACTTGCCACGGGACTTGTGTGTTTGTTGCGAGGAGTCCGATTCAGCCCGTCGCCTGGGCTGTGCTGGTTGTTTGAAATCGCTATGTACTATGCCGCCGCTTGGACGATCTCGTCGTTCATGTCCTGCATGATGTTGACTGGGCGAGGCTGGCTGCTGTCGGTGATGATGTCAATTTTTGTGTGTTACCTGATGTTCGTAATCATCTACAGAACCGTGTTCCTCACGCAGGAAAACGAAGCGATCTTTGAGGCCATCAATCAGTGCATCGTGGGCACCTTAGTTTTGAGCTGGACTGTTTGGGCTTTTCGATATGCCGTCTCGCACAAACTGATACACGGCGGCGACATGCTTAAGGCGTTGACGATCTTTGTGCTGGTATTGATTGTCGAGACCCTGATGTGGAAATACGGGGTGTCTTACAACGAAAAGATTGGACAGGCGACCTGGCCGCTGTTCTTGATGGTGGTCGCCATTTCTAGCTTGGCGGTATCATGGATTGCCGCGGCGCCGGTGGCTGTCTACTTCGATAGGCATCGATGAGCGTCGGCTTCCGCTACCGTTACGGCGTGACCATGCGACCGGAATCAGTGTTGGTCGTTCCACCAGGTTTCGTCGATTTGACAACCGTTTCGCTTTCCGTAAATTCGGGCGCGACGGAGTTCGTTAAGCGCGGTCGAAACACGACCATCAGCATGAGCGGCAAATACCACAAAACGTAGACGCCGCCGCTCTGTGGATACCAAAGCTGAGTTGCCACAATGATTGCGGTTGAGTGAGAAATCACATGTTCCAAATTCTTCTTGAGCGGCCAGCAAGAAAACAAAACCAGCAACAAGAAGAAACACGCCACCACCGGCAATCGATACGCTTCGTCAACCTGAGCCCAGAATCCATGCGTGTTGCCGCCGTGGAACTTCAGCACGCTCCAATCGATCGAGCCAACAGTCTGCTCGATAAACGATCGAGCATCCGCGGATGTCCAAACGTGGCTGGCAAGAATCACGCCCATCATGACAGCCAGGGCAGAGCAAAACTTGACCCATCCCTTCTTCCCATAAAACGTGATCCAAATGGGAAGTAAGAATACGGGAAAGAACATCGCACCGCAGGCAAAGCCCATTAAGCTGCCAGCGACTAGCGGCCGTCGATAAGTCACCAAAGCCCAGACGATCAATGCCGCCGGCAACACATGATGTACTTTGCCGATGTTGTAAGCCGTGCAGGGAAGCAACAAATACAAAGTTGCCATGGCCAGGCCAAGCTGCGAGTCACCGAAGCGTTTGCGCCCGAGCATATACAAACCGCAAACAGCGGCTAAGTGAGCGAGTACCGCAAGAAGCCGCGCGGCCGCCAACTGCGAGTTCGTCAGCAACGTCGCCGAGGCTCCAATCAGTGCTTGAGCGGGACCCGGTGTCGCTTCACCCTCATCGACTTCGACAGGTGATTCACTAACTGGTTCCGTTTCCGAGTCTTCGCCGTTTAAGAGTTTCTCGCCTTCCTGAACGGTCGCCACAGTTGTCTCGGGCAACGGTTCGGTCATCACGCGGGTAACTTGAAACAAAAACGTGGCCACACACAGAACAAGCAAGCCGGACTTGTTCATGTTTTGTTCGAGAATTGGGCGGCGTTTGAAAAGCGAATCAAAGAACAGCCGGAACAGCAAGAGTGTTGAGCCAGCAAAGAGCCAAACGTCACCGAGCGATCGATAACCGTTCTCGCCGTTGACTAGCAAAATCCCTGGCGAGATCAGCAATAGCAGCAGCAAGTCCAGATTTCGCAACGACCACATGCGGCTGAAACGAAAGAAGACCGACACGATCAGAATTGACGAGAGGACTAGCCAAGTCGATTCGTTAACGGAGTAATCTTCGAGAATAAATTCCATCCGTCATTTGTCGGCTTTTCGCACAAGGTGAATACCGAATGACCAAAGATCGAGCTGAAACTGCGGTCACTGGTTGATTGATCTCGATGCCAATCGATTCGCCGGAGAAGCGAACCTTGTGAGATGAGACGGGGTAGCCGACCATTCCTTATAAGAGATTGCACGAGAGCCATCTTGAGTCGCTCGTGCTCATTCGTTGAACCCACCACGGGTTGCATTCCCATGCGAACCCGACAACGCACGCCCTGCCCAGCGCTTGGCGTGTAACATCCAGCCCAGATTGTGCAACGCGTCGCGTCCCAGCTCTACGGCAACCTCGCTGCAAATGACTCTCTATCAGGATACGAAAGCGCCGCGATTTGACAACGATTTTTCTGCAAAAAAGTCGAGTCTTCTCTATCGAGGCAATTCCAGGAATTTCTTGTAAGTGCCTGCGACGTCACCTGTTTCGGTATCTCCACTGTGCAAATAGATCGCATAGCGAAGGTGAAGCGATTCTCCTTTAGAAAGCTTCAGCGGCTTGGCTTCTTCGGCACCACGAGTGTAGGCCTTTTCGCCGAACGGGTTGATCGTAAACAAACCATAATCCCTCACGTGATAACGCGAGCGGCGAAAGTTCTTCGGGTGATCGAAGAGGGCCATTCCGAAGACCTTGCCATCGACCGTTCCGTAGTAGTCGATCCAATCGCTGTGCTTACCCCAGCACTCGTCCGTCCCTTTTGCGCCGTCGGCGTTCTGGACCGTTCCGCCTTCTCTCTCACGCAATTCGTTTCGCATGCGGATGCCAAACAAGCCTTCTTTCGTGTCTTCGAAAATCGCTTCGTCACCGCCTGGTGTGAAATGGATGTCATAGACCAACAGGCCGTTGGCGAAAATCGAGATATCGGTTGTTTCGACGACGACCGCTTTGCCATCTTCACCCTGCCAATTGTTGACGACTGTCATCACGGCTGGGTCGGCGCTGTTCTTGACAAGCTTAATCGACTGGTTTGCGATCTTGCCCTTCTCGGCCCAGAACTTGACCTTGTTGACTTCGTCGACCGCAACCCAGATACCTTTGTGGTGTGGGTGATCTTCAGGGTCCTTCAAGCTCCGAGTGATAATTGTGCCGCCAGCACCACGCACGGGAGAGAAAAACGGTTTTGGCAATTCTTTACTAAAGTTGTAAGTTGCGAACTCCTTGCCACCAACGGTGACTTTGACTGTGTCCTCGCCTTTTTCCAGCTTCACGGGGTGGCGACATTCGGATTGTCCGAGTAGGGCTAAGGCAACAGTAATCGATAGCAGGCTATTCACAGCAGGCTCCTTCGAGGCAAGTTTCTCGTCGAGATTGAAGCGATGGACACATCCGCTCGCTTGGAATCATTGTGATTGTCTCTTCCTGGGATGTAAACCGTCACAAGCAAAAGCCCTTATGAAGTAGTTCTTCGTATGACGACTCTTGTTGCTTCGCATGCGGACTTGACCTGAATCGCCAATTTGCGATCAAATCCCGCCAGTTTCGATGCGATCGCACGAATGGCAACCGTGAACTGCACAGCATGCGGAGCGTGAATAAAGATACAAAACCATGGATTGGTTGAACGCCTTCTTATTCTTCTTGCTAATCGCCGGCCACACCGAGTTTCAAGTGGCAATTGTCGTCAACCGGTCTCATGCGATTCCGCTGCCGTGCGGGTTTCTCAGGCAATTACGGCATGTGCACGACGTGTTGGTGCCAGCGTTTCCACTAGTCTTGATTTGGTTCTTAGGAATCAAGGGACCGCGACTCTTGCTGGGCGGCAGTTGGTCGGACGTCGGCTGGTCTTGGCGAGTTTACTTAGCAATCTGCGCCGTCAGCTGCGTGGCGCTAATCCTCACAACCATCGCGCGGCGTCTGCGGCGCGATCCGGCTTGCTTGATTGCCAGCGAGTCGCAAGTCGTGAACATCGAAAAGGAACTCGGTGCGCGGCCGGTGGGCGCGGGGCCTTACCAGGGCTTAGCGAATCTCTCGATCAATGAAATGTTTCAATTGGAGTACACCCAGAAAACGTTTGAGTTAAGAGGGCTCCCCAACGAACTAGACGGATTGACGATCATGCATCTCAGCGACTGGCATTTCATTGGAACATTAGACCTTCCGTATTTTCAGTACGTAACAGATATCGTCACCAAAGCCGAATCCGACCTCATCGTGTTCACGGGAGACTTGTTGGATGACCAACGGTTGATCGACTGGATCGAACCGACACTTGGTCAGATGTCGGCGCCGTTTGGTTGTTACTTCATCCTGGGCAACCATGACTGGTACTTGCAACCGGAAAAGACTCGCGAGCGTTTCGAACAACTGGGTTGGCACGACGTCAGCGGCACGGTGAAGTTGGTTGACACAAAAGGCCATCCGCTGGCCATTGGCGGTGACGAACGCCCTTGGATGGGCGAGGCACCAGACTTCAGCATCGCGCCCGAGAACTCAATGCGGCTCCTGCTAAGCCACTCGCCAGACAACATTAAGTGGGCGAAGCGTAATGCGATCGACTTAATGCTCGCTGGTCACAATCACGGCGGTCAAGTTCGCTTGCCCATCATTGAAGCAGTCTACTCGCCCAGCATCTATGGATGCCGTTATGCGTCCGGCGTCTTCTTTGAGGAGCCGACGTTGCTCTATATTTCTCGAGGAATCTCAGGCCGCCACCCGCTTCGCTGGCGCTGCTTGCCAGAGATCACAAGGTTGACGCTTCGCTCGCCCACTGCGCATCAAACTCGCTGAGCGTCCACGCCGACCGCCACATAATCGTCACGATCGATACGATCCTATGTTGGTGGGGCAAATCGCTCGAACTGAAGCGAATTCGCAAGCTTTAACGAGAGCTAGGGTTATACGGTCTGTAGCATAAATGCTGATCGTCGCGTCGTCGCGCGCACTCTGGTTTGTAACCCGATGCTCTTGCTGAGGTGGCAGTGTGAGCACAGTTTTTTCTCTTAGTGATTCCTTCGAGTCTCTCGCTGCGCTGTCTGGGTCTCAGGACTACTTCGCGCAACTTGCCGATAGCATCAACGAAGTCTTTTGGATGTACGACGTTGGTGAGGAACGCGTTGTTTACGTCAGCCCAGCGTATGAACGAATTTGGGATCGGCAAGCCGAGGCTTTATACGAACGCCCGGAAGATTGGATGGAAGCCGTCCATCCGATCGATCGAGAACGCGTGTTGACAATGTTTTCGCCGCAAGACCTGCAGCGAGAATTTAACATCGAATATCGCATTATTCGTCCCGACTTTAGCGTACGCTGGATTCGTGCTCGCGGATTTCCTGTCCGTGACGAAGATGGTTTCATCTATCGAGTGGCTGGCATTTCGGAAGATTTCACAGCCGAAGCGGTCGCCATCAATCGCCTAAAGCGCAGCGAAGAACGGTTTCGACGCTACTTCGATTTGGGTTTGATCGGCATGGCCATCACCTCGCCCGATAAAGAGTGGCTCGAGGTCAACGAGCGGCTATGTCAAATGCTGGGCTATTCGAAGACCAAGCTGCGGCGAATCAAATGGGACCAGTGCACTCATCCCGATGATCTGGCCAAGGACATTGCCTTGTTCAAGCGTGTCATCAATGACGAGATTGATGGCTACGTTCTTGAAAAGAGATTCATTTGCAAGAACGGTCAGGTCATCTATGTCAGCATGGCCGTGAAGTGCATGCGGACAAATCAAGGCAAGGTTGATTGCTTCGTCGGTCTATTTCAAGACATCACCGACCGGAAAAAGGTCGAGCATCAAGTTCGCCGCTATCAAAGACGCCTGAAGTCAATGGCTTCGGAATTGGCACTCACCGAAGAACGCGAACGACGCCGTTTGGCCAACGACCTACACGACCACATCGGACAAACGCTCGCCCTGTTGAAGATGAAAGTTGGCGAGTTACAAGAGTCGGTCAACTCAAAGGAACACTGTGAGGAATTCGAAAAGATTCGTGGATTGTTGGAAGACACCATCCGTGATACGCGAACGTTGATCTTTGAATTGAGTCCGCCTGTGCTGTACGAGCTTGGTTTGGGACCAGCCATTCGCTGGCTTGCCGAACGATTGCATGACAGTCATGGGGTTGTGTGCGAGGTGTTTGACGACGAGCGTGCAAAGCCGCTTGAAGACAACATCCGAGTCGTCCTGTTCCAAGCTGTGCGCGAATTGCTGTTTAACATTGCCAAGCACGCGGGAACGAAGCACGCCCGAGTCGAATTGATTCGACAGGGACAATATCTCTGGATCCGTGTTTCCGACGAAGGTTTCGGATTCGATCCCGATATCTTTCAGGCCGAGGAAACTCGTCCGCGTGGATTCGGTTTATTCAGCATGGTCGAGAGACTCGATTTTCTCGGTGCCAAGTTCCGTATCAAATCCGTACAAAACGAAGGCACGACCGCGACGATCGTCGCCCCACTGAAACAAAATGCATCGAAAGCCGAGTTGCTCGCAGCCAAATCTCATTAGGTTTTCCTATTGGTAACCCAACGCGTAAGCGAGGGACGTTCACACGTTTTCGCAAGACCTTAAGCGCCCCTTGTTGACGCTTTGGGTTACCAAGAACGAACGAAAAGATGTTATGAGTGTTCGAATTCTAATTGCCGACGATCATCAGATTCTGCGCGAAGGCCTGCACGCCTTGCTGCAAAAGCAAGACGGCTTCGAAATTGTTGGCGAAGCCAACAATGGACGGCTCGCCGTACAGCTGGCCAAGCAGTTGTTTCCACACGTCGTGATCATGGATATCGGCATGCCGGATTTGAATGGCATCGATGCGACGCAACAGGTGCTTGCCGAGAATCCTGTGATCAAAGTCATAGCGCTTTCAATGCATTCAGACCGGCAATTCGTAACAGGTATGCTGCGTGCGGGCGCCAAGGGCTATCTCCTTAAGGACTCGGCCTTCGAGGAACTGACAACGGCCGTCAACTCTGTGATCAACGAACGCATCTATCTCAGCCCTGGAATCACTGGTGTCGTGGTGGAAGATTACTTGAGTTCGAAGGAAACAGCGCGAGAAACCGACTCGCTGACGCCGCGTGAACGCGAGGTCTTGCAGCTTCTCTCCGAAGGTCAAGCCACCAAAGAGATCGCCATGACTCTGCATGTCAGCGTCAAGACAATCGAAACGCATCGACGGCAACTCATGGAGAAACTTAACACGCGCAGCGTTGCCGAGTTGACCAAATTCGCCATCCGCGCCGGACTGACAACGCTCGAGGTTTAGAAAGTAGCCATCACTCTCCGAGTGATGAGCGCTCAACCCCGTTCACAACATTCTGCGGTTGCCGTCCGCTGAGTCGATCCAAGACGCATTTTGCTGTCTGTCTTCGCAGCTCGACCAGAGATTCCTTCGACGCAAAGGCGGCGTGGGGCGTCAGAATCACTCGTTCGTCTTTGTAAAGAGGTTCATTCAAATCGGGCGGTTCTGGGTCGTACACATCCAAACAAACGGTGGCCAGTTGATCGTCTTGAATGACGTTCCACAGCGCGTCGTGATCAATCAAGCCTCCACGCGATGTATTCACCAATACGGCCGTTGTCTTCATCTTGGCAAACGCATCAGCGTTGAATTGATGGTGAGTCAATGCTGTCAGCGGTGCGTTGATCGAGATGAAATCGCTCCGCTCGAGCAATTCGTCGAAGGCAACCATTTCACAATCGACGCCGTGATTGTTGTTCGATTGATTCGTTGCAATTACGTGCAGCCCCAAGCCCTTGGCTTTAACTGACAGTGCTTGACCGATTCGTCCAAAACCGAAGATGCCCAAGGTCTGGCCAGCAACACGATTCATTTGCCCGCCCGCTTGCAAGTTGTATTCACCGTGCTTCGTTCGCCAATGAAAGAAGGCAACATTTCGCGCCGCTGCCAACATCATAGCCAACGTGTGTTCTGTGACTTCATCAACACAATATGCGGGCACATTCGTGACAGGAATATTGCGAGCCGTCGCGGTTGCGATATCGATGTTGTCCAGACCGATGCCCGCGCGTGCCACGATTTGACAATTTGGACAAGCTTCAATGACGGCACCCGTCACCTGAGCCCAGCAAGTTATGATGGCGTCGACGTCGTGAGCCAATGAAATCAAGGTTGCCTCATCATGAGTCGGTGCCTCGATGATCTCGGCATCGATTTCCGACAGCACACTTTGTTCGACCTCCGAATCAGGCCAAGCTCGATCCGTCAACAGAACGCGGAATCTGGACATCGTTTCGTTCCAAAGTGAGTCACATCATGGGCAGTGGTTTCAATTATCATTATTATAACGCGAAGAAGCCACTTTCAAACCCGCAAGGCTTTGAAAGCAGTGCCGTATTATCGTTTAACCCGTAGCCATAGGCGAGGAGCAGGCGAAGACACCTTGCCTGTGGCTACGGGTTAAACGGCCTCGGGAATCGTAAACGCTGACCATTGAGGAAAGACATTGTGAGTGAAATCAGCGCCGCCATGATTGGTACGGGATTCATGGGATGGGTGCATGTCGAAGCGCTGCGGCGAATTGGCGTTCGCGTTGTTGGCATCTGCGGATCAACGCCCGCAAAGTCCGATGCTGCGGCAAAGCAGCTTGGTCTGGGGCGTGGCTATCAATCGTTCGATGACGTCTTAAACGATGACGAAGTTCACTCGATTCACATCGGTACTCCGAATCGAAGTCACTTCGAGATGGCAAAGCGAGTACTGGAAGCCGGCAAGCATGTGCTTTGCGAAAAGCCACTTGCAATGACATCTGACGAGTCATCGCAACTGGTTCGAATCTCGGCCGAGCATCCAGATCTTGCCGCCGGCGTCAACTACAACATTCGCTTCAACGCACTCTGCCAAGAAGCCCGCCAACGAATCCAAGACGGCGATGTCGGCAACATCTTTCATATCAACGGAAGCTACGTGCAGGATTGGTTGATCAAACCAACCGACTACAACTGGCGAGTCTTGGCGTCGGAAGGTGGCGACTTGCGAGCTGTTTCTGATATCGGAACGCATTGGCTTGACCTCATTCAGCGCACTACAGGCTTAGAGGTCGAAGCCGTGTTTGCCGACTTGTACACAGTCTATCCAACACGCCAACGGCCAATGGGCGAGGTTGCGACTTTCAGCAACGAAGCAGCGGCAGAGACCGAGGCTGTCGAGATCACAACGGAAGATTACGGAGCGATTCTCCTGCGATTTCAGGGTGGTGCAAGAGGAACGGTTCATGTTTCTCAGGTCACTGCCGGGCGAAAGAATTGTCTTCGCTTCGAGATCGCCGGCTCCAAGAAAAGCCTTTATTGGAACAGTGAGAGTCCGAACGAACTTTGGATTGGCCACCGTGACGAAGCCAACGAATTGCTGATGCGAGACCCCGCATTGTTGGTTAATGCCGCAGACTACCCGGGTGGTCACAACGAAGGCTACGCGGATTCCTTCAAGTATTGTTTCCGTGCGTTCTACGAATACATCGCACGTGGCGACTTCTCCGCCGAGCCAACCTTCCCAACATTCGCCGACGGACATCGAGAGATCGTCTTATGCGAGGCCATTCTGCAAAGCCATCAGACAGGAAGTTGGGTGGAAGTCTGATGCCGGCCGTTGGAGTCCAGCCTTTAGGCGCTCTTGGCGGCCGACGGCGGAAATCTGGCGGCTAAAGCCTGTACTCCAGCGCGGTTAGGGGACGGACTCTTCCTCGGTGAACCAGTCTGGGAACGGGCCGCTTAGCTGAACGCGTTTGCCGTCTCGCCAGACGGTCAGTCGCACGGTGTCGCCGGGATCGTAACGACTGATTAAATCCGACTTGAATTCATTCAGCGTTCGGTTCGGGTGCCGTCCGTTCAGACCAATGATGACGTCCAGCTTCTTCAGACCTAGGTTTGTCGAGAAACCCTCGCCACGCACCGACACGACTTTCAACGCTAGACCAGTGGCCGGCAGTTTCATCTTTGCTCGCTGCGAGCGAACCAGCGGATAGCCACGCATCGCGAATGGCAACGGGGCACTGCGAATTGACTTCCGCCAGCCAAGATTAGTTTGCTTCCAATTCTCCGTCGGCTTCAACTTCGCCCGCACGATGGCCCCGCCACGTTCAAGCTCGAAGTCAATCTGGTCGGTCTTGTTTTTGTCCAAAGCCCATCGGATGTCGTACTCCGAGCGAATCGGAATCTGATTGATTCTACGGATCACGTCGCCGGCCTTCACGCCGGCATCCTTGGCGGCCGATCCAAATTTGACGCTCTTCGCCAAGAACCCATGTTCGTGGTCAATCGTAATGCCAACGTTCTCGGGCAAGGGAAATCGAAACAGTTGCCACCGATCGAATTTGCCATCGTGGTACGATTGTAGAATCCGATATTCCTTCACTTGGTGGCAGTGCACACATCCACCGTGGTTCTTGCGAAGCAAGGGTATGTCGTGAGGCCGAAACGGTTGCTTTGGGATCGGCTGGAAGAACTTCTCACGACCATTGACGTCACTCTTCAACGCGAGTTGATGAACATCTAAGACTTCTTTCATGGTCTTCAGCAATGAAGACTTGCTCAGTCGAGCTTCTGGATCGCCGTGATCTCGGCCGCCGTAGCGGCTATAGACATTGAGCTGGCTGTCGAGGAAAAAGCTGTTCCACGTTACGTCATAGTCAAACTCGAAGCGATTTAAGTCGATGCCGTTCAAGCGAGTGATGCGCACGCAAACAAAGCTATCACGCATTTGCTTGATGTCGGTGTCTTCATGAGCAACCTGCCCATCCCAGAGGTAGCACTCTGGTCAGCGTTCACACCGAAAGACGACGAAGATCGGTTTGCCGGTCTTGGCAGATTCTTGCTGAGCAGTTTGCAGCGACGAAAGCCATCCCGGCTCGATCGAAAACGCGTTACTCGAAACAGAAAGCAAGGCAAGACTTACCACGCATCCAATGCTGAGTTGTCGTGTCATCATTCGTCGTCAAACTTAAAAATGCCGTCTTCCTCCGACTCGCCTTCGTCCACGTCGTCGTCCGCAAGCGGAATCGGGCCTGATGAAGGATAGTTGATGGACGGCTCGACCATAAAGCTGTCTGGCTGTTCCGGTATAGCAACCGGAACTTCTTGACTAATATCTAGATGAGCTGGCGGCTTTGGCAACTTCTGAGGTGTAGGATGACCGCCGGGAGCATCTTCTTCTGCTGGCTCGCTTTGAGACTCACGGCCGGTCGAGAGTTCTTGGCGGACAAGATTGAATGGGATATCGCCGATCGACAATTCGTCGCCAAACTCGATTTCCGATTGACGCTCGATTCGTTGTCCGTTGATCCAGACGCCGTTCATGCTGCCCAAATCGCGAACCAGAAAACGGTTGTTGACGTTCGCGATACAACAATGTTTGCGAGAGATTTTGCGACTTGACGTCAAGACGACGTCGCAATCTGGGTGCCGGCCGACCAAAATGATCGCCTTATCGAGGACGATGGGACGTCCATCATTAATTGGCACCAAGGAGACAGACATCTGCCTGGACTCCCTCAGCAAATCAAGTCACGAAACAGGGCCGCAAGTCCGTGCGTTCTTTTCAGCGCTCCCTCAAAAAATGGCAACGGCCATTTCAATTAGGTCTAATTGCCACTCTAGTTACTGCGGAATGCTTAGCAGAACTAAGCCATTACACAGCTAATCACCATTCAGAATAACCGAATTGCTAACCCAACGAGTAGCTTGATTCTGGCTTTCATCCACGCAATTTCAAATTCTGCCGACTTGTACAAATCGACCAAAACATCCGTTAAGGATTGCCGTGATTGCCTGACCCCTAAACAGAAATCTCGCAGTCAGGTAGTGCTGATTTCAATGACTCGACATCCTCCTCGGTAATGCCAGTTCCTTGAAGATTCAGCCCCGTCAATCCTTTCAAATTCTTGAGCGCTTCCAATCCAGCCTCCGAAAGTACACATTTCTGAAGCCCCAACTTCTCCAACGACGTGAGATTGGCCAGGTGCACCAAGCCCACCCCTGTGATTTGTGTGGAATCAAGCCACAAGACTTCCAGGCGACTCAATTCTGTGAGCGCCGCCAATCCCGAATCCGTCACTTGAGTACTGCGTAATCCCAGCGCCACCAGATTCGACAGCGACGAGAGTGTCTTCAGAGATTCATCATCGACCAATGTTTGGCTCAGTCCCAAACGTTCGAGACTCTTTAACTCAGCCAAATGAGCGAGCCCCGATCCGTCAATGTTTGTTCCGTTGAGTCCGAGTCCCTTGAGCTGCTTCAATTGGGCAAGATGTCGGAGGGCACTGTCGGTGATCACCGTATCGCCCAAGAACAACTCTTCAAGCTGCTCCAGTCGGCCGACGTTTCGCATCCCGACATCAGTGACCGATGTAAATGCAAGGTTCAGCGAGATCAGATGACCCAACCCACCCAGATGGACAAGGCCCGCATCGGTGACATTCGTGCCAAGAAGCCCTAATCGTTTCAAAAGCCTGAGACCCTTGAGCTCCTTAATGCCGGAATCGGCAATCAGCCGGTTGTTGAAAATGTTCAGAACTTCCAGATGATTCAGCTTTTTGAGAACCTCTAAGCCAGCCCGAGTGATCTGAAACTGAATTTCCAGCGAGACAATTTCGCCTTCCCCGTCGACTTCGACCTTGCCGACTTGCTTAACAGCCGTCGCGACGTCGCCGTCATGCTCGTCAAGCGCTTCCAACAATGGATCCGGTGAGAACGAAACGTGGCAATCGGTCAGTTGATCCTGGAGCGACTTTGCCCCCGAGTCAGAGACCGTCGTCGCGCTGATGTCCAGTACCTTAAGTCGATTGAGAGTAACAAGATGCGACAACCCCTCATCGCTGACATTACGACAGAATACGAGCCCCAACAGCTCCAGCGATTCCATTTTCGACACCAGCTCGAGCGCGGCGTTCGAAATGGAAGTGTAGTCTAAATTCAGAGTCCGCAGGTTTCGGCATCCCACCAAGTGATGGATTCCTGCGTCGGTTACTTGCGTGTCAGAGAGGATCAGAATCTCAAGCTTGCCGTGGTCGGCTAAGCTGGCCAAGCCATCGTCGCCGATGCTTGTACCACCGAGAATCAACATTTCGAGGTCGCTGGCACCGCGCAAACTCGCCAACCCGACATCAGTCACCTTCGTCGTTGAAAGGTCGATTGTCTTGAGCTTCGTCAGGCCTTTGAGGTGTGCAATTCCCTCATCGGTGATTGCAGTGTCCGACAGGAAGAGCGACTCGAGATCGACAAGCTTCGATACATGTTCAAGTGCGTCGTCGTAAATCTGTCTCTCAGCAAGATTTACGTAAACAAAGCCGCCGTTCTCTTCAACTAGGTCGGCACCGAGGTCCTTGAGGGCAGCGGCAGCAGCCTGTATTGCTTCCGTCATTCCGTTCTCCAAGGGGTTCAATGCAACTTCCGACTCCCAGACTATCGAAGAAAAACGGGATCGGCAATTGGGAATGTAAAATTCGAGGTGAGGAGATCAGAAATCGAAACGAGTGGCCGAAAAAGCTGCATAACTTCCGATAGCAATATCGTTTGAGGCAGAAGCCCGGCTTTTGGAAAAGCCGGGCTTCTAAAGACGTCATTTCTGAGCCCAGATTGACCCGAATTTTCTCCGCTCCTATAATCCCCGCCCCATTCCATTGACTATGTGCCAAATCTCCCAAGCAGAATTCCCACCTCTTCTCTCCTTGCTTGGTTGGTGCAAAGTTCGTCCCCACATTCCATGAACATTTGGGAGAGCCCGTGTTGGGTGTTGACGCCCAATCACGTCCACGCTTGACCTTCGTTAGTTGCTTGCGGTCGTTGGTGGTCGCTTTAGCGCTGATTCAGGTGATGGTCGGCGTCCGCGCACTCGACGCTCAAGATCGAGTCTCCGGGTCGACGGAAGCGGCCCCCATCACAATCACTGCGGACTTTGCTCACGAATGGCAACAACCTGCTGGTCCGCGTGTCATGATGTTGCGAGGCCGTTGCCGCATTCAACAAGGCAACGCCAATCTGCAAGCCGACAAGATGGTGATTTGGCACATCAGCCAAAAGGGTCGAGACCGTATCGCCGTCTACTTAGAGGAAAACGCACGAGCGGAATTGGCCGAGCGAACTGTGAGTCGGTCCAGTCAATTCGTGGACCTCGTGACACAATCGGGGATCGAGTACCGAGTCGCTCGCCGGAACCAAGCACGCTACGCCGCCAAGGATGCAAAGTTGGATGGGCCGCGGTTTGATGTTCGCCGGCCTGCGGGAATTACTAGTCCGTTAGTTTCGGACGTTGAGCAAGAGCCGCTGTTCCAGCGCGCCATTCAACGCATGCTCTCGTCTCGCCAAAGCCAGATTCAGCAAGCTGCTGGCGCCGAGGATGGACGGCTGCTGCGAAACTACCAGCTCCAACAGATGCAATCTGATGAACGCCGGATTCGACTGTTTCCGCGACACTTCAACACACCCTTTGATCTTGTCAGTCGCGAGTCCAAGAACGCGACCCCACCGGAACAAGTCTCGATCATCTCTGGCGGCGTCAACATGATCATCGATGGCGTCAAGAAGTTCGGCACGGTCGACATGAAAGCCGAACGCATGGTCGTTTGGACACAATCGAGCAACGGCGGCCTGACCGAAGAGTTACTACAGTCCTCAGAGACGCCCTTCCAAGTTTACCTGGAAGGCGACATCGTCATTCGGCAAAGCAACAAGATTCTGCGAGCCAACCGAGCTTTCTTCGACGCACGTGAAAATCGAGCACTCTTGTTGGATGCAGAACTCTCGACCTATCTGCCCGATGTTCGCGTTCGCTTGCGAGTTCGCGCCGAGCAAATTCGTCAGCTGTCTGAGAAATCCTTCCACGCTCAAGAAGCATGGGTCACTTCCAGCGAGTTCGGTTTGCCGGGTTACCGGGTTCAGTCAACGGACGTGTTCCTTGAGCCACGTCATGTGAACCCGTGGGTCTTTCGCGGCAAGCAAAACCGTGTCACCACCGATCCCTTCAGTGGCCAGCAAGTGGATCCGGCAACTGGAGCTCCCGTTGCCAACGAGTTGCTTTGGGTGACAGCGCTGAATAACTCGTTCTACTTGGAAAACATTCCCGTCCTCTACACGCCCTATTTGAGTTCGTTTGCCGAAGACCCGGGTATTCCGATTCGTCGCGCGTCGGCTCGCTACGATCGCATCTTTGGAGCTCAAGCTCAGGTTGTTTGGGATGTCCACAAGTTGTTCGGGATGGACACGCCCGCGGATTGGCAGTGGGACCTCTATACGGACTTGTACTCTCATCGCGGTCCTGCCATCGGTACTGGGGGATCGTATCAAGGGGCTGATCGATTTGGTTTGTCAGGTAACTTTTCTGGCGAGCTGTTTACCTATTACTTACACGATGATGGTGAAGACAATCTTGGAGCGGATCGCCGCAGTCTTGTCCCCGAAGACTCAAACCGCGGACGAATTCTGTTGCGACATCAGCACACCTTGCCGTTCGGTATGTCGTTGTCAGTCGAAGGTGGTTACGTTTCCGATCGTAACTTCTTGGAACAGTACTTCGAGGACGAGTTTGATGGTGGCAAGGATCAAGAAACGCTGGTCTATCTGAAGCAGTCGATCGACAACTGGGCTTGGACTGGCTTGATCAGGCCTCAAGCAAATGACTTCGCCACCACGACCGAGTGGCTTCCGAAGGGTGACTTCTACGCGTTGTCGGAACCGTTATTCGGTAGCATCATTCGGCTTAGCAGTCATTCATCGGCCGGCTATGCCAACCTACGTCAAGGTGATCCGCCCTCGGATTCTCGCGATCTCTTCACGCCGTTGCCCTTTATTGCCAATGCGACTGGCGCGGTGTTGATGACGCGACACGAGTTGACCGCTCCGTTCCAATCGGGGCCGGCAAAAGTCGTCCCGTACGCGATGGGCGAGGCCGCTCATTGGGGAGAAGGTTTTAACGGAGAAGACGTCAACCGCCTAATTGGTCGGATTGGTGTTCGCAGTAGCTTCTCGATGTGGCGTGTCTTTCCTTACATCGAAAGTCGAATCTTAAACCTACACGGCTTGGCGCATCGTATGACGTTCGAGACCGACGCGTCCATCACCGACGCTGACGAGAGCTTGAACAACATTCCTCAATTCAACGAGTTCGATGACAACGCTCAGGAGCGATTTCGCCAGCGATTCCTGTTCAACACGTTCGGCGGAGCTTTGCCCAACGTATTTGAACCGCGAATGTATGCTGTTCGCACAGGAGCCGGCGGCTCGGTCACGTCACCATACCATGAGCTTGTTGATGACCAACGCGTTGTTCGCTTGGCTTGGCGGCATCGATTGCAGACAAAGGTTGGACCGCCGGATCGCTTGCGGATCAAAGATTGGATGACCTTGGATTTGGAAGCTTCGTACTTTCCGAAGAAAGACCGAGACAACTTCGGCGAGGACTTCGGTTTGCTGGGCGGACGTTATCGTTGGTACGTTGGCGACCGAACCAGTTTGTTGGCCAGCGCCTACTACGACCTGTTCGACAATGCTCAACAACTGTGGGACATCGGAGTCCTGACAAGCCGCACGACTCGCGGCAGTATGTATCTGGGCGTGCGGCAAGTCAAAGGTGCTGGCTTAGACAGTCAGATCGCGACCGCAAACTTGAATTACGCGATGAGCCCCAAATGGATCACTTCGGTTGGCACGGCCTACGACATTGCCGAGAACATGAATCGCGGGCAATGGATGAGGCTCTCGCGAGTTGGCGCGGACTTTATCTTCCACATCGGTGCCGGTTTCGATCAGAGCAAGGATAACGCAACCTTGGCCATCTCGATCGAGCCGCGTATCGGGCCGTTCGATTTCGAGTCGCAACAGTTTAGCTCGCTGCTGAACATCATGAATCAGCGGTAGTCTTAACGTTTCGCTCCAACGTAACGAGCCAGCGTCACCAGATTCTTTGCGTAGGCACTCATGGAAACGATCTTGTCGGGATGCACTTCGTGAGATTTATCTCGCAAGTGATCTTCGACGAGCCACACGCCGCGGTCGTCCATCGAATTCAATACCGATTGAGCCGCGTTGGTGATGCCGCTGGTGCGTTTGCTGGCGGGCATGACCAATGACACGTCTGAGTCGAACTTCTCGAGCTTCGATGCCGCGTCGAACGCTCTTTCAATCTGTTCCAACTTGCTGCCGATGATGAAACCGTAGTGAGTTGGCATGTCGGCATCGCTATAAGTCAGCTTGTAGTCTTTCGTGAAATAGAGAGGCGTATTGGTTTTGAGTTCGTAGAACCTCGCCAGTCGGCCATCTTTGCGTTTTGATCGTTTGAGGTAGGCAAGGGCTTGTGGAATCGGCGCCAGATATTTCTTCTCGCCCGTGCGACGATACAACTCGATCAAGGTCCGCATGACGCCTTGAGACTCGCCGCCGGTAACAGCCGGCGGTTCAAATCGGCGAGCCCATGCTGGCTCCATGTTGGCATTGTATTGCTGAGACCACGCCGGCTGTGGCTCGGGCATTTGTGCCAGAATGATGAAATCGCCGGCCTTCAGCGCCGCTGCGCGCATTCGCTTCCCGCCATAGATCGATGCCGCATCAAACATCGTCTCGATCATGTCAGCGATGGTGTCGTCGTTGAATGTGTAATAGCTTCGGTAGTCGAGTTTTGGATCCGTGCGTGACCACTTCTTGGGATATTGTGCTTTCTTGACGGGATACTTTTCCTTATCCGGTGGTGCCGAGAATCGTTGAGGCCATGCGCCGTTGGGGTACTGCGCCTGCAACAATTTATGCAACGCATATTCCACACAACTGTGAATCTTCTTGTCGCGGAAATTGAGTTGTTGATCCAGCCGCATCAGAAAACGCAGTGCTGACTGCGTGTTGTCGTCATCCAAAGTCGTGACGTTGCGAGCATTTTCGCGGACCGGGTTGACTCGATAGTTGTACTTCGTTCGCTGTTTCGGATTGAACTCGATCCGATAGTCCCATCCACCCGAGTGAAGTTGGCCTTGGACCAACGCGTAGCCGGTCTCTTTGGCCGCGTCCAGTAAGTAACGTTCGCCGCAAAGCCGATACGCGTCCAAATAGGCTTGTCCCACCGTCGGAGTTCCGGGTGGTTGCACCCATGCGGTTTCTTCGCCGGCCTTGCGTTCACCCTCGCGCATTTTCAGATCAGGGCTAAAACGCCAAAGGTAGCCGCCGCTGGCCGAGACGTTCTTTCGATGGAAGTCGACCGACTTGCGCATCGCTGCCTTTGCTGATGCGGGTGAGATCTTGTCCGCCGCATCGATGCCTGTTTGCTCGAGCGACGTAAGTAGAAGGAATGCGACTGGGAGTCGAAATGCCATTGTGATCTCCGAACAGGTTACGATGCGTCGTTTTCGCAAGCTGGAAGCTTACGCCACTTTCTCAGCCTACGATGCCGTCCCTTGTTGAAAAGACTTTCGCTTTGAAAGCCCCACGATCAACAGTAAAACAGCGGCGGCTGCGATCGTCCAGCCAATGATCGGTCCGTACCAGAACGCTTGTTTTACAAAACCAAAGGCGACAAGGCAGTACAGCAGCCCGAAACCGTAGGCGAAACGCCAAGCCATCATTTGCTCGACAAACAAAAGACCAAGGGCCGCAAACAACAACCAGCGTGTTAAACCACCGCGTTCAGCGCTTGTGCTGTCTGTCTGGCTATTGAGTTGTTTCCAATCGGTGAGGTACTCGAAGTCGACACCGGCGAACAGTTCTTGCGTCATGCTGGCTTCGTCGAGTTTGGAAAGATCGCTTTCGCGCGTATCGATGTTGGCAGCGAACACCTCTTCCCGATTGATGGGTGGTCCCATCGAGAGTTCATACAAGCCAGCTTGCTTCGTCTTGTCAAAAACGATGTTGGATAAACCATCGGAATCAACGACACGAGCCGGTGCTTGTTTATCTCCTGGTGTGTTCACAGTGGCCGACATATCAAAGGCTCGGCTTGGCAAGAGACGCGACATCGTCTGGCCGACGGTCAGCTGACGCTCTTGCCATTGGCCAGAGACTGAATGTAATACCATCTCATAGACCAGCGGCACGAAGACTTGAGCTGATGTCGTCCATGTACCCCAAGATCGATCGGCCGACGTCGTTACCAAGATCGTCCGGCCTTGACCAAACGGACTCTCAATGATGGCTGGATCATCACTATCAAACCTCAAGGCCGTACGAGCCCCGTCCTTAGATTTCTCACCCGCCTTGATATACCGAAACGTGATCGTTCGCTCGAGGCCCGTTGCGGTGTTGCCTTGGAACTCTCGGACGATTGGATGTTCAAAGTCACCAGGATCGAACAGAACAATATTGTCGGCGGCATCAGCAGCGTCTGGTTCGCTGCCAACTCGGTTGCCGAGCTTCGCGGGCAAGATTCCGTTACCATCGCGGAAGAGCCGTTGATTGTAGTTTTCGGCTTGGACCTTTTCACCAACGCTGATAATCAAGCCGCCACCGCCTTGGACGAAGGCAGTCAACATGTCGGCTTCGCGTTGCGTCAACAACGCAACATTGCACAAGAACACACAGTCGTACTGGGAAAGATTGATGCTGGGCAACTCGCCTTCGTTGAAGACTGTCGGTTGAATGAAGCCCTGCCAAGGTTCATCTCGAGTCGACGGTGCCAAAGCTCGCTCGATGAAGTAAGTCGCCGTTTCGTCGGCACGGCCCGAGGACTGACCGTTGACCAGAAGCACGTTCAGTTGTTCTTTGACGGGCGCGGCCATCCAGCGACGGTTGTCTTCCATCAGTGCGTCGTCTTCAAGACGCGCCTCGATGCGGTGTTCGCCACTGTCATTGAAACGGACATTGAAATCCAACTGAATTTCAGAACGACCTGGGATATCGATACGTTTCGGTTCGACAAGTCGATCGTCGACATAGAGTTCCACCAAATTATCCGTCAAAGGTGCTGCCCCAAAGTTCTTGACGTCGACAGTAATGACGGCGGTGCGGCTGGTCGACAAGAACGGCTCGTCACTCGAGATTGAGGTGACGGCCGCGTTTTGTTGACCATTGAGTCCGACATCGATGCATCGCAATACGTTTCCCTCGCCAAGCGATTTTAGGAGTGCTTGGATTTCACTGCGTCGCGTCTTGAGCTCTGGCGACCAGTTTTCCGTCTGGAAATCGCTTAACAAGACGATCTCTTTGCGGCTGATTTCTGGTACCAACTTGACCAGTTCGCCGAGCGATTTGAGCGTCGCGGCAACATTGCCTCGTTCGTGTGCGAGTTCTAATTGTTCAATCTCTTTAAGCACTTGGGAAGTTTGGTACGAGGGCTCGCGAATCACGATCAATGGTTCGCTACCGCTGACTCGAACCAGATTGATGGCGTCTCCGCGTGATGATGCCGAGACGATCTGACGAGCGATTTCCTTGGCTTTATCCAGCCGGTTTTCATTGGTACGTTGGTGTCCCATGCTGAGCGAAACATCAACGACGAGAATTCGATGAGTCGGCAGATCGGCTTGAAAGAAGGCTCCCATGGTTTCGACGAACGGCTGAGCCATCGCCAATGCGATCAAGCACAGAATCAACATTCGCACGGTCAAGAGAATGAGTTGCTCAAGCCGTAGCCGTCGTGAGTTCTTCTTTGCGGCTTCCAACAGAAACCGCATCGCCGCCCAGCTCGTCTCTTGAAACTTGCGCTTATGCAGCAAGTGAATCACGATGGGGATGGCTCCCAGCGCAAGGCCTCCCAAAAGCCATGGGCTTCCGAGACCAAACGCGAGAATGACGGGCGACGAAATCATGCCGTCATTATAGGATCTTAGCCATCAGAATTCTCGTGAGAGCACTTGTTGAGACGGCGATCGCTTCAAGCTCGGTGTTAAACGATGGAGATCTATCAGTGTTGATCCGCAAGCAACTTGCCCAGCAAACGGCCGCTCGTCATGGCCCAACCGATGTGCAGTCCGTGTCCCCAGAGGACTTGTCCCCCTAATCCATTTTGCCCGACCGCGTACAAGCCATCGATGTGTGAACCGTCGCGTTTCAGCACGCGGAAACTCTGATCGATGGCCGCTCCACCTTCTGTTGTTGTGAAATAGGCTTTGGCTGGTCCCAGCAACACCCAACGTCTGCCGGACAGCTGTCGGTTGCGTGGTGATGGTGATGAGGAATCCTGCGAGCCACGTTGTTGGTTGACTTCATCGACAGTCTGACTTAGCTGACGGGCATCGATGCCGCGCAGCTTGGCCAACGCTTCGATCGATGATGCTTCCACAGCAATGTCCGGACGCATCTTCAAATAGTCGGCAACGTAAGCGTAAGCGATCTTCGGCGCGGTCGAAATGAACTTGGGCCAATGGCTGTAAGAGTCGATGAGTGATTCGTCCAGCAAGATGTAAGCCACTTTGCCGGACTGTTGAGCCACGGCGATTTCGCGGTCTGGCCATTCCGTTTCGTCGCAGAATCGTTGACCTGTTTGATTAATCAAGACGGCGCCATCGTCGAACAGCGAATCTTCGGGATGCTGCCAAGTCACCAACAGCCGTTTGATGAATGCTGCTAACAATGCGTTTGGCACGTAAGGTAGCAGCCAGCCCAAAATGCGAGCGGCCGGTCCGTGTGATGGCAATAACTGAGTGAAGTCGCTGCGTTTCGAAGTTGGCGGAACGAATCGAAGCTCGGGTCCGTAGGTCACGTCCATATTGAGAAGCTCGGCACCAACGCTTTCCGCCAGCAAGTGTCCATCGCCGTGGGCATTCGGATTGATCCCTTCGATCTCGGAATATTCATTTCCTTTGAATCGAGAAATCATCGCACCCGAGTTCGCGTAATCTCCGGCTGCTAGCACAACGGCGCAGTCAGCATGGAATCGCTGCGTGTTTCCGTTGATGGAAACGTCGACGCCAACGACTCGATCATTTTCCACGATAAGTTCAGTGACCTGAGCATCGCAAACGATCTTGCCTTCATGACGTAAAACGTGAGATTGCAGCGTCGCGATGTAAGCCTTTGCATTGGGAACGACGTTGTGCATCCGAGCCACTCGATTTGGTGGCTCGGGTGAGGGACCGTGAAAGTTCAAGCCCAACTTCATCAGCCAATCGAGCGTCTCGCCTGTGTGAGACAAGAAGTAACGTCGCAGTTCGTCATTGTTGCGCGCTTCGATATCGGGCTTGGGGAACTTGCCAGCATCTTCTGCGTGATCGTCTACCGAGTCGTCGATGCCAGCTCGCTGCTGATGCTTGGTTCGGTTGGCGGTAAACGAACCGATGGCAATTCCGGTTGTCCCACCGATGCGAGACTGCTTTTCCAACACCAGCGTCTTCAAGCCTCGCTCAGCGCAACTTGCAGCTGCGGCTAAGCCGCTACCTCCAGCTCCAACAATGATGACGGCGAAATTCTCGATTTTTTTGCCTCGAGTAAAACTGGGGTAGAAAGCGACCCACAGTGCCAAGTTTACCGTCACACCAGCGAATTTGGAGGCATCCGAAACGCAACCAAGTTCAGCAGTTACGCATTCCGCTGTAGCGAATTGCACAACAGGCGTATTCGATCACAACAGGCGTCTTCGATTGGATGACACCATTCTGATTCTCTCAATAGTCGCCAAAAGGAAATCCGCAGCGTATAGGGAATCCCTAGGTTCATTGGCCCCGTTTGCATTAATTGTAGTGAGCCACGGTGCCCAAAACGGTGACGGGGTCAATGCTGAGCGTTCAGCCAGCTGACCAAGTCGTTTGAGCCAACTTGATGCAGGTTGATTTTACACAAACCATTTTAAGAAAATGATTTACAACGCATTCGCCGGTGGGTCTCAATTGCTAACGAACATTAGGGAAACCCGCGAAATGTTCGGATTTGACCGATTTTGATGCAACCGATTGGCGATTTGACGGTTCTTAATATGTGGAGCAAGTCTGCGGGCCTTGATTTGTGAGTCGTCAGTGCTACGACGCTTCGGCACGCGAATTGCTTTCAACAATCCCAGCAAGAAACGAAACAGACAGACGTACTACTAAGAGACAACTCACAACGAGTGGTCACTGGGGAAAGGAGTTGGAGCATGGCTAGTTATTTTAACCCCGCGATGAAACAGCTGACTGACCAACAGGTGCGCTACGCTCCTGTCAAAGTTAGACTGGAACAAATCGGCAAGGCGGAGAAACTTCTCGAAAAGCTGGATCCCGAAGAGTCTTATGCCTACCAAGATATCTGTGAACAAATCACGGCTTACCGCCCCGAGATGTATCCCGACCTTCAACTCAGCGGGAAAGAGGCTGTCCACGATCTACGGTTGTTCGTCGAGGATCTTTCAGACAGCGCGAACATCGATGTGGACACGGTGGAAGAGCCAGTGCTGACAGTACAAGATGTCAGCGAGCGATATAATGTCTCGACAAAGACCGTCGATCGATGGCGCAGCCGCGGACTTGTCAGCCGCCGCTTTGTATTTGGCAAGCGGAAACGAATTGGATTCTTGCAATCATCGGTTGAACGCTTTGTCGACAAGCACTCGGACGATGTGGATCGAGGTCGCAACTTCAGCCAATTGAACGAAGACGAACGTCGCGTGATCATTCGCCGTGCTCGTCGCTTGGTTCGCTTTGGCGCGTCACCGTCCGAGGTCTCAAGGCGTCTCTCGAGAAAAACCAATCGTTCGCCGGAAACGATTCGGTACACACTCAAGTCTTATGACAAAGAGCACCCCGAATCTCCAATCTTCCCGAATTCTTCCGCACCGCTTACGGACGAGAACAAGGGAGAAATCTTCCGAGCATTTCGCGCGGGCACTCCCGCCGAGCTTTTGGCGTCTCGGTATCACCGAACGAAGACGAGCATTTACCGCATCGTCTCCGAAGTTCGATCACGACTGCTTACCGAGCAGAAGATCGACTACATGTACAACGAGGAGTTCGAATTCTCGAACGCGAATGAAACGATTCTGGGACCACCACCGGAAGTCGAAAAGAAGAAGTCAACGGTCAAGGTTCCGCCAGGCTTGCCGCCGTACCTTGCCAGCCTTTATTCGATCCCGTTGTTAACTCGAGAAGAAGAAGCGTACTACTTCCGCAAGATGAACTTCCTGAAACATAAAGCTGCGAAGCTCCAAGAAGAGGGACGTTCAACTGGCATGAAGTCGGACCAAATGGAAAAGATCGAAGCGCTGCTTGATCAAGCCCAAGAGGTCAAGAACTTCCTGATTCGTAGTAACCTGCGATTGGTTGTCTCGATTGCCAAGCGGCACATCAAGCCGAACACCAACTTCTTCGAGGTGGTGAGTGATGGCAACATGTCGTTGATTCGAGCGATCGAGAAGTTCGATTACAGCAAGGGCAACAAGTTCTCGACGTACTCGACGTGGGCGATCATGAAGAACTTCGCTCGTTCCATTCCTGCGGAGCACACACGGCTCGACCGTTTCCGCACGGGTATCGAAGAGGTCTTCAACAATTCGTCGGACAACCGCGCGAATCACTTCCACGAAGAAATTGTTAACCAAGAACAAAACCAATTGATCATGGGAATCCTGGATCACTTGGATGATCGCGAAAAGGACATCATCTTGTTCCGCTACGGATTAAACACCGATGCCGAACCTCAGACTTTAGAGCAAGTCGGCAATCACTTTGGTGTAACGAAGGAACGTATCCGTCAGTTGGAACAGCGAGCCCTAAAGAAGATGCGGAAGGCTGTCCAAAGCGAAAAGCTTGATATCCCAGGTATCTAATCCGACAGACCATGTTGGAGCGTAAGGCCGCTGGATCATTCCGGTTGCCTTTTTTGTTTGCTATCCGGTTTTGCGGAAGTGATCCCATAGACTTCTTCCAGATACGCGGGCTCAAATCGTTCTCGATACTGTTTGCCGTGAGGCCCCGTTGCGGCAAGTCGCTCCCAGAGCCAATCGACCGTACTCAAATCTACTGGTCCCTTAAACTTGGCCTCGACGTCTTTGACGAACGATTTCAGCGCATCCAAGGTGACGTGCCCCTCAGAAAAACAAACATTGGCATACGCAATCCCAGCCCACAACATGGCCGATTCCCATGTCTCAGTCGAAACATCGTCGGGCTTCCGAGATTTCAATGACTCAATGGCAACTTAACCGAGTTGCTTCCAGTCGATGTATTCAAAGTGCCCACACGACGCTGCTGCTATCACGATGAATGACGCGCAAATCATTTGACTGCGAAGTTGCTGACACATTGGCAGTTCCTCAATGTGAAGTGGATCATCGAAATGATGTAAGACAAGACCACAATCCCTATTATCGCACCAATTCCAGTTCACCGCAAATATTGTGTGCTGATACCTTTGGTCTTACGATGGCCGAGTTAAACAAAGAGAACATCCGTTGATGAGACCAAACATGTCAAGAATCATCAAGATTGCCGCCGCACAGTCGGGGCCCGTACCGTTATCGCAGTCGCGAGAAGACGTCGTTGAACGGTTGATTGAACAAATGCGATCAGCGAAGTCTCAAGATTGTGACTTGATCGTGTTCACCGAGTGCGTGTTGACGGCATTCTTTCCACATTGGTGGATCGAAGACGAGGACGAATTGGATTCGTACTTTGAAACACAGATGCCCAGCCCGATCACTCAACCATTGTTCGACGAGGCCGCTCGCTTGAAGATCGGGTTCCAGCTGGGATATGCCGAGCTCGCATTCGAAGACGGCAACAAGAAACGCTTCAACTCCAGTGTTCTGGTTGGCGACGATGGCCAGATCATTGGCAAGTTCCGCAAAGTCCACTTGCCCGGTCATCGAGACCACCGCCCCGACAACCCCTTTCAGAATCTCGAAAAGCGATACTTCGAATTCGGTGACCTCGGCTTTCCGACTTGGCGAGCGTTTGGCGGTGTGGTTGGCATGTGCATCTGCAATGGCCGCCGCTGGTCCGAGACTTACCGAGCACTAAGTCTTCAGGGGGCCGAACTGATCACGCTCGGCTTCAACACGCCGGGGCACCATCCCGAGTTCCCTCACTTGGACGAATTGTCTGGCTTTCATCATCTACTGTGCATGCAAGCCGGCGCGTACCAAAACGGCGCGTGGGTTGTTGCCGTCTCTAAGGCTGGTGAGGAAGAAGGCGTTCATCAGATTGGGCACACCTGCATCATCGCCCCGTCGGGCAAAGTGGTCGCTGAAAGCAAGACGCTCGAAGACGAGTTAGTTGTCCACGCGTGCGACCTAGACGAAACGATTCCGTACAAGGAATATATCTTCAACTACGAAAAGAATCGCCGTATCGAGCACTACGGAATCATCGCGTCCCAAACATCAGCAGCGCCACCAAGCTCTTAAGAAACCGTGTGGCTGGGGTCGAGTCTGCGAGCCCCCAGAACGCTTCCGTCATCCACTTGTCGACTGATGCGATTGCCCGAATCCATACTGATTCCGGGTGAAAACCGCAGCACTGCACGGTCGTCCTTGACGTGTCGGCGGATCCTGAGATAGTACACCGAGTTCCGATCTCAGGCCGAACCACATGGCTTGTGAGTTGGTCATTCCGACGAAAATACTCTGGTACGATTTTCCATGTTCGAAAAAGTTAACGAAGCCAATTTCATCCAAGGGGAACACTCGGTCCTGAAGTTTTGGGACGAGAACTCGATCTTTGACAAGCTGCGGGAGCAGGTCAAAGGTAACGATCGCTGGAGTTTCCTGGACGGTCCGATCACCGCCAACAACCCGATGGGCGTGCATCACGCTTGGGGGCGGACTTATAAGGACACGTATCAACGCTTCAACGCCATGATGGGCAAGGACCAACGCTTTCAGAACGGGTTCGACTGTCAGGGGCTTTGGGTTGAGGTTGAAGTTGAGAAGGAACTGGGGCTCGGCACGAAGACGGCTATCAACGAGTACGGCATCGACAACTTCGTCAACGAGTGCAAGAAGCGAGTGCTGCGATTCGCCGCGCGGCAGACCGAGCAATCCGTGCGGCTTGGCTATTGGATGGATTGGGATGATCCCGACGAACTCCGCAAGCTGGCTGCTGGGATCGGCACCGATGATGACGTGACATACAAGTCCGCGGCCGGAAAAGAAGAGACCGACAAGGCACATCGGCTGGTCGAACGGCTCGGCAACCCGGAATGGGGTGGCAGTTATTTCACATTCTCGACCGAGAACAACGAGACCATTTGGACATTCCTCAAAAAATGCTTCGAGCGCGGCAAAATCTATCAAGGCCACGACGTCATGCCGTGGTCAGGTCGAGGCGGCAGTGCATACAGCCAGATGGAAATCGCCGAGGGCCGCAAGCTCACCACGCACAAGTCCGTTTTCGTCCGCTTCCCGATCCGCGGCCGCGACAACGAGTTCCTGCTGGTCTGGACAACAACGCCGTGGACGCTGACGAGCAACGTGGCCTGCGCGGTGAACACCGAGCTGGACTACATCAAACTCCAAGCCAAACGTGACGACGCCGTCTATTACTTTGCCAAGGACAACCTCAACTTCCAACGACTCGCCACGGAATTCAAAGAGGGCTTCGGGCGTCCCGAATGGAAGTGGCCCAAAGACGTTCCGAAGCTGAAGACGATCGGGCAAATCTTCAAAGAGCAGGGCGGCTTCGAGGAACGCGGCACGATCAAAGGCGCCGAGATGGTCGGTTGGGAGTACGACGGACCCTTCGATGAACTTCTCGCTCAACAACAGTCCGGCGGCTTTCCGATCGACGACAAGTTAATGGATCGCAACGGAGTCAGTTGCCATCGCGTGATCGACGGCGGCCGCGATTCGCGCGGAAACGCTCATGTCGTGGCTGGCGAAGGTACGGGCATCGTGCACACGGCTCCCGGTTGCGGCGACATCGACCATACGCTCGGAGTTGTGCACGGCATCGTCGGCATCGCGCCGCTCAAAGAAAACGGCTGCTATGACGAGGGCTTTGGCGACTTCACTGGCCGCGAAGCAATCTCTCCGGACACGGCTGAGTTGGTCTTCGAGAAACTACGCGAAAAGGGACTGCTTGTCGCTGTCGAAACTTACCCACACATCTATCCCCACTGCTGGCGAACCGGCGACGAATTGGTCTTCCGCTTGGTCGACGAGTGGTTCATCGACATGGACTGGCGCGAGGAGATCAAAGACGTCACGCGGCAAATCCGTTGGCTGCCGGAATCGATCGACGGGCAAGATCGCGAAGTCGAGTGGCTTTCAAACATGGGCAACTGGATGATCTCGAAGAAACGCTTCTGGGGTCTGGCGCTGCCGATCTGGGTCAACGAAAACGATCCGAAAGATTTCGAGGTCATCGGCAACTTGGCCGAGCTGAAAGAACGAGCCGTCGAAGGCTGGGACGATTTCGAAGGCAACACGCCGCATCGCCCGTGGGTCGACAACGTCGTCATCGAGAGCACCAAGAACCCCGGCCAAAAAATGCACCGCATCCAAGACGTCGGCAACCCGTGGCTCGACGCCGGCATCGTGCCGTTCTCGACGATGCACTACAACCACGATCACGACGAATGGCGAAAGTGGTACCCCGCCGACTTGGTGACCGAGTGTTTTCCGGGGCAATTCCGTAACTGGTTCTATTCGCTGTTATCGCTTTCAACGATGATGCGCTACGACGAGACCGACGATGCGAAGGAAAAACGCCCGTTCAAAACGTTGCTCGGCCATCGCCTTGTGCAGAACGAGCAAGGTGAAGCGATGCACAAATCGGACGGCACCGCGATCTGGTTCGAAGAAGCCGCCGAGCAACTCGGTGTCGACACCATGCGTTGGATGTACCTTTCACAACCACCCGCGTCGGACTTACGTTTCGGCACACGACATCCCGACGAGCCCGTTCCGCTGCAAACCCCCGATGGCGAAGTCAGCGAAACCGCCGACGGCTTCACGACGTGCAAGGTGACCAGCCAACCCGCCGACGAAGTCCGCCGCCGCTTGTTAATTCCGCTGTGGAACTCCTACGCGTTTTTTGTCAACTACGCTCGACTCGACGATTTCGATCCCAATGGCGAGGAAGTGCCAGTCGCCGATCGACCAGAGATCGACCGTTGGATCCTGTCCAATCTACAAAGCGTGCTCGAGGTCGCTCAAAGCGAAATGCCGAACTACAACGTCGCCGACTTCTGCCGCGCGGCCGAGGCATTCTTGGACGACTTGACGAATTGGTATATCCGCCGCAACCGCCGTCGCTTCTGGAGATCGAAGGACGCCAGCGACACCGACAAGACCGCCGCGTATCAAACGCTGTACACGGTGCTGGTGACCTTGTGCAAAGCGTTGGCACCGTGCATCCCGTTCATGACCGAACGCATGTACCAAAACCTCGTCACGAGTTCGAACAGCGACGCTCCGCAGTCGGTCCATCTTTGCGATTACCCGCAGCCGGATGCCGAGTTGCTCGACCCAACACTCAACACGCGAACCGCAACTGCTCAGTTGGTCGTCAAGCTAGGTCACAAGCTTCGCGAAGAGAAAAACCTGCGAGTCCGCTTGCCATTGGCCGAGCTACAATTCGCATGCGCCTCGGAGGAACAACGCGCCGCCATCAAGCACCTCTCGGAAGTCATCCGCGAGGAACTCAACATCAAGCAACTCACCAGTGCCGACAACCTCGACGATTTGGTCAGCTACTCTTACAAGCCAAACCTAAAGACACTCGGTCCCAAATACGGCAAACTTCTAGGAATCATCCGAAAAGAACTTCCCAACGTCGACGGCGCGATCCTCGCCCCACTTCGCAATGGAGAGAACATCACACTGACGCTTAATGGCAACGAATTAGAACTCGGCCCCGACGACGTAATGATCAGCACCGAGCAAGCCACCGACTGGAGCTGCGCCGACGAAAACGGCGTCCAAATCGCAATCTCGACGGTGACCACGCCGGAACTCGAACGAGAAGGCATGTCCCGCGATTTCGTTCGCCAAGTCCAACAACTCCGCAAAGACGCCGACCTAGACATCCAAGACCGCATCCGAGTCTTCTTCAACACCGAAGACGAAGAAGTAGTCGCCGCCGTCACCGAATGGGACCAATACATCCGAGACGAAACCCTGGCCGATTCCATCAGCCAAGTCGACACCGCCCCCGAAAATGCCTCGGCAGTCACGATTGGCAATGCCAAAGCAAGAATCTGGATTGAACGCGTTTAGCAGTTTCGTCGCCCAACAGATAAAAGAGAAGAATCGATAAAATGCCCATCACGATTACCGACGTTACCGCGCGAGATATTCGATTTCCGACATCACAAAACCTGGACGGTTCTGACGCCATGAATCCCGATCCGGACTACTCATGTGCGTACGTCACCATTCACACTGACGGCGAGTTCGAAGGGCATGGGATCACATTCACGATCGGGCGAGGAAACGAGCTTTGTGTGGCGGCAGTCGATTCGCTGAAGCCGCTATTGGTCGGCAAGTCGCTCGAATCGTTTACGTCGGACATGGCCGGTTTCTGGCGGATGATTACCGGCGACAGTCAGTTGCGCTGGGTCGGTCCCGATAAGGGCGTGATGCACATGACCATCGGTGCTGTTGTCAACGCCGTTTGGGATTTGTATGCCAAGGCCGAAGGCAAACCGCTTTGGCGATTGCTGGCGGATATGACACCCGAGCAAATCGTCGGTTGCATCGACTTCCGTTACTTGACCGATGCCCTCACACCAGACGAGGCACTCGAACTATTGCGCGAGGTCGAGGACACCAAGGCCGATCGAATTGCTGAGATGGAGTCTGAAGGGTTTCCGTCCTATACAACTTCAGCCGGTTGGCTTGGCTATCCCGACGACAAGTTGCGCAGCCTCTGCCGCAGCCTGACCGAGCGCGGTTGGACTCACTTCAAGATCAAAGTCGGCCGCAGCCTGGAAGACGACATTCGCCGCGCGACCATCATCCGCGAGGAGATCGGTTGGGACCGAAAGCTGATGATGGACGCCAACCAAGTCTGGGACGTCGACGACGCGATCTCGCACATCTGGGAGTTAGCGCAGTTCAAGCCTTGGTTCATCGAGGAACCAACTTCGCCCGATGATGTCCTTGGCCATGCCAAAATCGCCGACGCCATCGATCCCATCAAAGTGGCGACCGGCGAAATGTGTCAGAACCGCATCATCTTCAAGCAACTGATGCAAGCCGACGCAATGCAAATCTGCCAGATCGACAGTTGCCGAGTCGGCGGCGTCAACGAGATTCTGGCCATTCTGCTGATGGCGGCGAAGTTCGACATCCCCGTCTGTCCACACGCGGGCGGTATCGGCTTGTGCGAGTATGTCCAGCATCTGGCTATCTTCGATTACATCAGCATTTCCGCATCGCTCGAAGACCGCTTGGCCGAGTACTCCGATCACCTGCACGAACACATGGAGTTCCCCGTCAACATGCAAAACGGCCGTTATATGCCGCCCACCGATCCTGGCTACAGCATCACTATGAAAGCCAAATCACTTGACGAATTCGAGTTCCCCAGCGGAAGCGCGTGGGTCTAAAGGCAGCTCAGAATCTTACTCCCACTCAATCGTGCTTGGTGGCTTCGAGCTGACATCGTAAACCACGCGATTGACGCCTCGGACAGAGTTGATGATGCGTGTTGAGATTCGCTGCAGCACATCGTAGGGCATGCGGTACCAGTCGGCGGTCATGAAATCGTCGGTTTGGACGGCTCGGATGGCTAGCGTGTCTTCGTAGGTGCGGGCGTCTCCCATGACGCCGACGGTTTGTACGGGGAGCAAGACCACGAAGGCTTGCTGGATGTCTCGGTAGAGTCCTGCGGTGTGTAGCTCTTCGATGAGGATCGCATCGGCTTCGCGCAGGGTTTCGAGCCGATCGCGAGTAATCTCGCCCAGGCATCGAACGGCCAGGCCGGGGCCGGGGAAGGGGTGTCGCCAGACGAGGTCATCGGGGAGGCCTAGCGCTAAGCCCATTTGGCGGACTTCGTCTTTGAACAAATCACGAAGCGGCTCGATCAATTCGAAGCCTAGCTCATCGGGCAAGCCGCCGACGTTATGGTGAGCTTTGATCGTCGCGGCGGGGCCGTCGGGGTTGGCGCCGGATTCGATGACGTCGGGGTACAAAGTCCCTTGGGCCAAGAAGTGGGCGTCTTCGATTTGTTTTGCTTCGTCGCGAAAGACCTCGATGAAAACTCGGCCGATGATCTTGCGTTTCTTTTGAGGATCGGTGACGCCAGCCAGCTCGTTTAGGAAACGATCGCTGGCGTCGACGACGTGGAGGTCTGTTTGAAAGTGGTCAGCGAACTGCTGCCGCACCATCTCGGTTTCGTTCTTGCGGACGAGTCCGTTGTCGACGAATATGCACGAGAGCTGATCGCCGATCGCCTTGTAAAGCAACGCGGCCACAACCGAGGAATCGACGCCCCCGGACAGCCCGCAGATGACGCGGCGGTTGCCGACACGCTCGCGCAGAGATTCGATCTCTCGCTCGATAACGGATGAGATCTCCCAACTGCCGGACGCTCCGCAAACGTTGCGGACAAAGTTCGAGAGCAACTGCGAACCAAAGTCGGTGTGAGTTACCTCGGGGTGAAACTGCAGACCGTAGTGCGGTTTCGAGTGGTGCTTTACGGCGGCGAAGGGGCAAGTGTCGGTCTCGGCCAAGCTGACGAAGTGTTCGCTCAAATCGTCGACTTGATCTCCGTGACTCATCCAGACCTTGAGCGAATCAGGAATGCCCTCGAATAAGCCGCCTGCGTCGTGAACTCGGACGTCGGCATGTCCGAACTCGCGGCTTTCGGCCGAGCGAACTTCACTTCCGGCGCTTCGACAGGCGACTTGCATTCCGTAGCAGATGCCCAAAATCGGCACGTCCAAGTCGAAGATTTCAGGATCAGGTTGCGGAGCCGCGTCGCCGTAGACGCTGGCTGGTCCACCGGAAAGAATCAGCCCCTTAGGGTTGAGCTCACGAATCCGCGCCGCCGACAAGTCGTGTCGTACTAGCTGGCAAAAGACGTTTTGCTCGCGGACTCGCCGAGCGATCAGTTGAGCTGTTTGCGAACCGAAGTCCAAAACGAGCACCAAATCTTCGCCGGATGAACCAATTTCGCCACGATATGCAGTATTCTCGGCCACAACCGAGCTATTATCAGGAACGCCAGACATTCCAAATCTCGTTTCCGTACAAAATGGGGAAACCGCCGATCATACCGAGATTTGGGTGAATTGTTCAATATGCGGAGTTAAAGATCGCAACCTGAACTCGAATTCGACCGAAGTGAGATCCAAGGATCATTTATGGATTATGACGAACTGATCTGGGAGGCAGAAAACACTTACTTCACAGATTGGTTGACCAGCCTAAACGAGATTTGTCTAAGCGATCCACCGGAACAAGTCGCCTGATTGACGTATGGCTTACTCAAATTCGTCAGCAAGCTGAAGGCACATTGATGGACTTCGATCAACTCATGCATGAAGCGTTCACTTGTCAATCGGGTGAGATGAAGATCCGCTTGTTGGAAGAAGCTGTTCGAATTGCTGAGTTTGAACACGATCAATCCAGGCTATTCAGAGCTCGTCGTGAGTACGCCAAAGTGCTTCACATGGAAGCGAAAATGGAGCAATCACTTGTCGAGTATGTTCGCGCATTGAACCAATTGGACGGTGATCCCGACTTGCGAGAACAAGAGGAAGAAAGATTTCTCTGGCAATTCATGGTTTGGATTTACGGCGTCGTCGATGATCCCAACATTTCGATCAGATTTTCGACGACTTGAAAGCTCGTTTTCAACGGCGAGGGTTACCCTTCAGGCCGCTCGACGAACTCCATTGGCGCGTGCTCGGAAGAATGGGGAGATTTGACGAAGCCGATCTGATTTGGCTGCGGTGGAAACAGTCTCCTCGACCTTACGCATGCAACACGCTTTCCGGGATTTACTCCACTGTCGAGCCAAGGTTCCTTGGCGGGAAATACCGTGAGGCTGTGATCGACGCTGCATCGCTCTTAGATGGTGGAGTCAATAGATTGCCCTTTGAGTTTCCATATGCCTACCTCGTGGTGTGTCACCTGCATCTGAAAGACTTCGACTTAGCGGCTGACTGCTACAAAAAGGGTATGCGCCAGTTAGAGGTGCACTACAGCGGAACTCATTTGTTCGAGGCCAGCCACTTCTTCTGTTATCAAATCAGAACTCGAAACATGAGTTTGGCCATACGGCACTTTGAAGAGTGGCCCAATATCTCGGCGGGAACCACAAACGAAGAAAACAATGCCATTTTTCGCGTTGTTTCCCTGTCGCTTTTCGAACTCTTGTCCTCAGAATGAGACAGCATTCAGCTTCGACTTTCCGAATCGTTTCCGTGGTACGAAGAAAGTGGCGAATACTCCCCGCTGAAACTTGCCAGCTCAATGAAAGACCAAGCTTACGCAATCGGGCGTCGCTTTGATGCACGCAATCAAAACACGTATTTCACGGATTGGTTGACCAGCCTGAACCAACTTTGCCTCAGTGACCCGACCGAAAAGGCCGTCACTACTTGATGGTTGGCGTCAAACGTAGATTTATGGATCTTCGTTGAATACGGGGGCCTCTCCGAGTCGGGCTACTCGGAAGCCCGACTCAGAGAATTACGCTACTTTGGTTGTGGCGGAAGGCCGCGTTATGTGGATGTCAGTGGAACTGAGCAGAGGAAAATGGCCAGTATTCGGCAACCATCACTTCCAAGAAATCGTCTTATTCTCTTTGACCGTTTTGGTGATGGTCTTGCCGTCAAGTTTGTACTTGAGCGTAAGAGTTTTGACGATCCCCGGTGCGGGATCTCGGCCAACCAGATCATTGCTGATCGCGAAGGTGTAATCTCGCAGATCGAGCTGTTGCTGTAACACCTTGCGAACGTCCATGCTCTTCTTCGCGTCGTTGGGTGCTCCGTAGATCGCACTGATGAGTTCGATGTTCAGCTTCTTCACCGATAGGTTGACGGTTTTCCGCCGCTTGTAGACCGCGTGTCTTGGGTTGCCCTGCGACACGAAGTAAGCAATCAAATCTTTCATCTCTTCGGCGTTCATGCCGTTGATTAGGTTCGCGGGCATCATCGAAAGTTTGGATGCGGTCTTCGATTCCACATCCGCCCGTTTGAACTTTGTCAATTTGTCTGGCGTCACTCCAGACGTCATCACGGCAATCTCACCGTCCTCTTCAGAAACGATGCGTCCCGACACAATTTTCCCATTGGACAATTCAAAGTTGTATTGGGCAAACTGATCAGACACTACCAGATCGGGTTTGATGATGGACTCCAGCATCGACTTGTAATCGGCACGCTTGGCCAGGTTAGTAAGGTCGGGCCCCACGCCCGCGCCTGTATTGCCAAGGTAATGGCAGGCCACGCACTGACCGGCCATAAACATTTTCCTGCCGTTATCCAGGCTGCGGCCGATCAACTTGTGTTCGGTCAACGTCTTGAGCGCGGATTCAACCGTCCATTCAACGCCCGGGCCCTTCGGTTTGGGCAGCGTTTTGAGATTGACGGTTTTGACATCCCCCATCAAGTACTTCAACGCCAGCCTGTCTTTCTCCGGCACGGATTTGATGGCGGCCTCACGGATCTTGTCGATGTAACCGCGATACATGTTACCGCCGCTTTTCGATGCTAGATCCTTAACCCAACCCAGGTAGAACTTGCGGTCGTCCATGGTCCAGCCAGCCTTGACGTCCTTCAGACAGAACAGATAGTGCATGTTCAGAATGTTGGGCGAGTTGGCCATCGACGCAAGAATCTTGCCGCCATAACCTGCGTTTCGCTTGAGAATATCGGCGTTGTACTGCGAAGCCTTGACCTTGGTGATCTTCATCAACGCCACGGTCTTGGAAACGACATTGAGATGCTCCAGGTAACTGAGCACGCGGCACAGTTCCTCGTTGATGTTGTCGTCCTTGCTGGGGAAGTGCGCGTCGAGCTTATCGCCCACGGCTTTTTTCAGCGCTGCATCGGGCATGCCATGACGGCTCATGGCGACAGCGTAAGTTCGCAGCAACGCGAGCTTTCCTTCCTTGTTCAACGCGTCGAAGTCGACCTTGTTGAGTCGCGAAAGAATTGCGGACAGGCAGCCTTCGACGTCGCGGCGGCTGAGGCCAAGCAATGCGTGAATCGCGATTAGGTCATTCGATTCATTGTACGCTTTGTTGGCCCAAGTCACTGTGTCCTGCCATTCCAACGCAATGCGCGCAGCGTAGCGCAGGTGCCGATCATCGCTGCCCAGATGAGGCCACGCGGTTGTTACAGCCGTTGGATCCGCATGCCCGTGAAATCCTTCAAGCTTATGACGCGTCGCGCGGGCTTCGGAGCCGGTCATATCCAGTTTGGACAGCTCGGTTGATTCATCGCCCTTGTAGTAGACACGATACAGATACGACTGGCCGCCACGACCGCCAACAGTAAAATACATGTTTCCGTCTGGTCCGATCTGCACGTCGGTCAACGGCAGTGAACCCTTGGTGTTGGACAGGAATTCTCGGCTTTCCGCCGTGTAGGACGAACCCTTGGGCGTCAGATGAATGGAGTACATCGTCGCGAAGGTCCAGTCGCAAACAAACAGTGCGTCGCGATAGTGAGTAGGAAACTTCGCGTTCGTTCCGGCAATCACACCTGTGGGACAACCAGGGCCAAGATCCACCACGGAGCCGACCGAGTCGGCGTAATACTTCCGCCACTTCTGTGTCGTCGCGCGCCAACCGTTTTCGCCGCCGGACACACCGTGGTTGATCCGCGTCGGCCGGTACCACGGCGCGCCGATGTCCCATTCCATGTCGGCGTCGTAAACAAACATCTCGCCGTGCCGGTTCAGACAGAAATCGACTGGGTTGCGATACCCCATGTGCATCAGCTCGCGCCGCTTGCCGTCGGGACTGAACTTCATCACGAATCCAGCGGGCGCTTTGCCGCCAGCGTTATGGCCATAGGCGTAATGCCCCAGCAGCACATCATTTTTCCAGTTGCGCTGGATGCGCGAAAACTCGTGCTCCGGCGTCCTTGTCATGTTGCCGCCGATGACATAGATGCTCTTGCCATCTTCCGAAACAATCGCCGAGTGCGGTCCATGTTCACCGCCACCGTTCAACTCAGATATCACCTCTTCGGGGCCAATCTCGCCGTCAGCCGACACCGGAGCCCGCGACAGCGTTCCAAATCGAACCATGTAGAGATGGTCAAACGCGAACAGAAAGCCCTGAACAGAGTTCTTCAGATTTAGTTTTTCGATATCTGCTTCCGTAAACTTCTCGCCGATCTTCGGCAACGTTAAGCGAAAGACACCTGCGCCACCTTGGTCGGAGACAATCAGCCGACCCTGATTGTCAAAAACCAAAGTGATCCACGAGCCGTACTTACTCTTGTCCACTTTGTAGATCATTTCTGCCGCGAACCCAGGCTGGAGGTTTAACCCAGTGGCCGGGTCTTCGGTGGACTCCTTCAATGGCGGCAGCGAATCTGCTGCGTTCAGGTCCGTTGTCATGAAAGCCGCCAGAAGCAGCATGATCAATTTGTTTTTCATCCCTTGATGTCCTTTAAAATCTGCGATGTTTCGAGGTGACAATCTATCACATGTTTTCGTAGGTGTTGAGCGGGCCAATAATTCCGCTACTTCCTGGTTCGTCCGCTCTCCGCACGATCGCTTGGTAAACGACTACGAATTTTCATCTTGTACGGCTTACCAAAGCCGGTCCACGCCGAGATCGTCAAACGCTTCGTCAATGGTAAGAAACCGGAACGCGCCGCCGATGGCCTGCGCTGCCAAGAGTCGGTCGAAAGGATCGCGATGCACGTTGGGCAGTTCAGCGGATTGGAAAATGGCTTGGGCGTCGATGTGCAGAGGCTGAAGATCGAAGAATGCTGTCTGTTTGGGAATCCAGTCGCGCGGCGGCTCAGGCAGCGGAAGCTTGCCGATGGAATGCTTCAGGCTGATTTCCCACAGCGTGACATCACTGAGCCAGCGCTCGTTGGTAACGTCGTCGAGGGCTTCGGTCACTGCCTTTGAAAGCCGCTTTGGCTCGGTTGCTAGCCATAAAAACGCGCAGGTGTCGAGCAACAGCTTCACAGCCCCCACTCCCGCAACTCGTTTTCGCTGAGCGGCTCCAGTGCTTCATCCGGAACTTTGAACGCGGGACCGGTCGTTTCGCCGACTTTGGCACGGTGGCGTTGAAGCGCTTGGAGCGGCTTCATCGTCAAGGTGACACGGCAGCCCGATGGAAGTGGCGGTTGTTCGTCGAGACGCACGATGTTTCCTTCGAGCGTGCCGAGAAGAGAATTGGACATGGAAATATCTCCAGACGACAAGGATTTAGCCCTTATATTATACCAACGATTAGAACGCGAAGCAGCTGCATTGGAAACAGGAAGAGGAATGGGGGCAAAGGAATGAACGGAATTAATCGTGACTAATTCAATTCATGGGATTATTTATCCGAGTTCTTCTGATTGTTTGATTTGGCTTCTTCGCGAGCCTTTTTACGTGCTCGCGTTTCGCTTTTCTTTTCGCTTTGTCGTCCGGGGTTGGCTCATCGTTAACTCCCAGGTTTTTCTTCAACGCTCTGGGAACTGTTACCGTTTTGCCTTTGATTTCGAGCTGCTTAACGATTTCGATCTGTTTGTCGATCTGACCGGGTTCAGCGGTGTTCCCCCCGGGAATGAACTCAGCGAAAGGACGACCAATAACTTCGAGGTCTTCTTGCATGAGATGACGCATTTCTTTTAGACGACCGGCCTGATCTTTGTGATAAGCCAGATTGTTCATTTCTTTCGGGTCGTTCTCCAGGCGGTAAAGTTGATCTTCGTCAAAGAAACCGGGGCGATCTGCGCCTCGAACTCCGATGCCCAGACGTCCGATGTAGGACATGGCTCTGGGTAAGTTTTGCGGCGAGGCTCTCTTTATTGCTGCGATCTGATCTTCGGAGTAGCGAACGGCAATGTAGGACCAGTCTTTCGTGACAGTTGCTCGCGCAGCTCCCATTTCGAGATAAAGATGATTCCGCCAACCGTTGGATTTTCCGTTTTCGAAAAGAGGGGTGAGGCTCTGTCCATCGATCCGGTAAGACTTCGGTTTCTCGGCTTTGCCAAGGTCGAAGAAGGTGGGGACGAAGTCGATGTTCTGCACAAGTTCTTCACAGACCTGCCCTGCGGGGATTCCTTTTGGCCAACGCATGATCATGGGCACTTGGCTGTCATTTCGCGTTTAAAACCAGCCATTGATTTGCGGGTGAAAATCGGCCATTGAGGGAGCGGTTTGTTGAGTTTTTTCAGCACGCTAGTGCTGGAGGCGCTCAAC
>PBMZ01000202.1 GCA_002722955.1 Planctomycetaceae bacterium
ATTGTTCAAGCAAACAAAATCATGACACTACTCAAAATCCAAGGTGGCCAAGTCTACGATCCGAAGAACGGAATCGACGGCGACCAATGTGACATTTGGATTCAAGACGGACGAGTCATTGCCGCGCCCACCGATCCTGGCGCGCGGCCAGACCGCACCATCGACGCCACCGGCCGAGTTGTCATGCCCGGCGGAGTCGACATGCACTGCCACATCGCTGGTCCAAAGGTGAATACGGCTCGCAAGATGATGCCGGAAGAGCGACGCGTGTCGGAACCTGTCGTCCGCACAAAGTTCACTCGGTCCGGAAGTCGAGGCAGCGTGCCCAGCACGTTTGCGACGGGATACCTATATACGGGACTTGGGTATACCACGGCGTTTGATGCCGCCGTGCCGCCATTGGGAGCTCGGCACGCGCACGAAGAGTTCGATGACACGCCGCTCATCGACAAAGGCTTTTACGTTTTGATGGGCAACAATCACTATGTGATGAAGCAAATTGCCGCCAACGAGCCCGCCAAGCTGAAAGCCTATGTCGCTTGGCTGCTTGGGGCCACAAAAGGCTACGCCGCGAAGCTGGTAAATCCCGGCGGTGTTGAAGTCTGGAAGAGCAAAGGCGGCGCACCAGAAACCGGCTTGGACGATCCGGTTGAGTACTTCGGTGTCACGCCGCGTCAAATCATCAGAGGCATCTCCGGAGCCGTCCACGAATTGGGATTGCCGCACCCCGTTCACGTGCACTGCAATCAATTGGGCATGCCTGGCAACTGGTCGACGACGCTGGAAACGATGAAGGCCCTGGACGGTCACCGTGGCCACTTGACCCACATTCAATTTCATAGCTACGGCGGCAACCCGAATGAACAATCCACGTTCAAGTCGGAAGTGCCACAGCTTGCCGATTACGTCAACAATCATGAAAACCTGACGGTTGATGTCGGCCAAGTCATGTTCGACAAGACAACATCCATGACAGGCGACGGCCCGCTGGGTTACTTCCTGCACAAGGTCACTGGTCGCAAATGGTTTAGCGGCGACACCGAACAAGAATGCGGCTGCGGAATCGTTCCCATCGTCTACAAAGACTCCAGCATGGTGCATTCCTTGCAATGGGCCATTGGCTTGGAGTGGTATCTGTTGGTCAACGATCCATGGCGAATTGGCATGAGCACCGATCATCCGAACGGCAGCTCGTTCATGGCTTACCCAGAGATCATCGCGCTGCTGATGGACAAATCGCGCCGTCGTGACGTCTTGAACACTTTGCCGGAGAGCATGAAGGAACGCTGTGTCTTGCCCGAGTTGGACCGCGAGTACACGTTGTCCGAAATCCCCATCATCACCCGAGCCGCTCCGGCAAGAATGCTAGGCCTCGAACAAAAAGGGCATCTTGGAGTCGGCGCGGACGCTGACGTCACGATCTACAACCTCACGCCGGAAGACTACCAGGAAATGTTCAGTTTCCCGCGGTACGTAATTCGCGACGGCCAGGTTGTGGTCGACGACGGCGAGTTGGTCAAGAGCTTCGACGGCAAGACGTTCTACGTCGAACCGGATTACGACGACGGCGTCCTCCCGGACATCAAAGATTGGTTCGAAAGCCAATACACGATCCAATTCCGCAACTATCCCGTCGACATCAGCTACTTGCCGAAGCGCCAAGTCATCGAAACGGGCGAGTGACACGCCCCAATGTTCGGACGCCATCTTCAACAACACGCTTGCGTCGTTTAACCCGTAGCCGCAGGCGAGGCTCTTTTTCTCACACGCGATCTTCACGAGCACAACACCGTAACCTGAACTGTGAGTTTTGATGCTGCGCTCTTGGACTTTATGGAGTGCGGTGCCAGGCCACAGCACTCCATAAAGTCCAAAAGAGGCACCATCAGACTCACGTCTCGACAGGAATACATACATCGAAGCCAGTAGCCTTGGTCTAAGGCCAGCTATATGCTGAGGCGTCTCCGCCGCTTAGAATTGGGGAGACACAGTAGCTCCACAATGCCAAACACAAGTGAACCCCTTCCATGATTCGCCCCAGCAAGCTTCACCTCGCCTTCCTTCTTACCCTCCTCATCTTTCCCGTTGCGTCTGTGAATCTCGCGGTTGCCCAAGCGCCCAACATCGTTGTCATCATGGTCGATGACATGGGCTACGGAGATCCGGGCTGTTACAACTCGAAGTCGAAGATACCGACGCCTCATATTAATTCGTTGGCGCGCGACGGGATGCGTTTCACGGACGCCCACGCGCCCGGGCCATTGTGCCACATGTCGCGTTATGGGCTGTTGACAGGTTGCTATCCGTTTCGAACCAACGTCAACCTTTGGCGAAAGCAGCCATTGATTAAACAAGATCAAATGACGATCGGGTCGCTACTGCAATCAGTGGGCTATCGAACCGCTATGGTTGGCAAATGGCACGTTGGCTTTGACGAGTCCGCAGGGTACGAGAAGCCGTTGCCTGGTGGTCCGGTCGATCGCGGCTTCTACACTTACTTCGGCATTCGTGCCTCGACCGACATACCGCCATATTTCTACATCCGAGGCAACCGTGCCGTTGCACCGCCGACGAACACAATTGAAGCCAACAACAGCGAAGGCTGGTCTCCGATCCAAGGCGCCTTTTGGCGAGCCGGCGGCATCGCACCGGGACTCGAGCTCAAAGATGTCTTGCCGAAATTCACAGACGAGGCCATCAGCGTTATCAAGAACCACGCACAAGACGACGTTACCAAAGAAGAGCGACAGCCGCTGATGCTGTATTTGGCATATCCCGCGCCGCATACTCCTTGGTTGCCGTCGAAAGAGTTCATCGGGCGAAGCGGGGCAAGCATGTACGGCGATTTCTTGGTCATGGTCGACGCGATGATCGGCCGCGTGCTGAAAGCTCTGGACGACACAAAAATGAAAGACAACACACTGTTAGTCTTTACATCCGACAACGGTCCCGTCTGGTTTGAAACCGACGTCGAGCGATTCCAGCACGACTCCTCGGGCGGCCTGCGTGGCATGAAGGCTGACGCTTGGGAATGCGGACACCGAATGCCATTCATCGTCCGTTGGCCGGCCGCCGTGAAAGCAGGAACCGTCAGCAATCAAACAATCTGCTTCACCGACCTACTGGCAACATTTGCGGCTATCGTTAATGCCAAGCTTCCACACTCAGCCGGACCAGACAGTTTTGATTTCTCACCAGTCTTGCGCGGCAAGCAATCCGAGGACAACCCAGTTCGCGACCAGTTAGTAATCCGCTCCGGCGGCGGCATGATGACGATCCGCTCGGGAGACTGGAAACTAATCACGGGTCTCGGTTCTGGCGGTTTCTCGAAACCACGCCGCATCAAACCTGGTCCCAACGATCCGAAAGGCCAGTTGTACAACCTTGCCAATGACTTGGGCGAGACGAACAACCTCTACGCCCAAGAACCTCAAATCGTCGAACGGCTGACTCAGCAGCTCAACAAAGTCCGCAATGACGGTCGCAGCAGAAAGTAAGTTCCGTCAACAAGCCCCGCTGATCGGGCAGGAATTATGGCCTTCGCGAATTACAAGGAGCCAATCGCTTCAATCAGAAAACACCAGCGATGTTGTGCCACAGACGCGCTGGCATCCACTCGAGGTTTCTGTAACATTATTGACGTTACGTCATGACGATGGCACGGAATCGTGTCAATCGTAGATGGAGTGGCAGCCGAAAGCACCAATGTCTGTGTGACATTCGAGTTGCTTTGTCTGGGGCCGCGGGTTTGACATTCACCATCTTTGGAATCCCACTGCTGCTGCTCTGGTTTCCATTCGGGTCGGTGTTCACTCGACGTTATTTGGCCAGTATGGAGTGCGTGCTGACCGATAAAGCTCTCAAGGTCAAGAAGGGGGTTTTTGTCCGAGTCGAGAAGACCATTCCGCTCGAAAAGATCACGGAATTGGCGATGGTCCAAGGTCCCGTCGTGCGCCACTTCGACTTGCACACGCTCACTGTCGAAACTGCTGGCCAGTCTGGAACAGGTGCTTTGGTTGCACTGACAGGCATCGTTGACGCAGAAGCGTTTCGTGAGGCTGTCTTGAATCAACGCGATGCTGTTCCTTAAGCCTCGCCGCAGCCAGTTCCGGAAGCCGTGCATCCCGAGCCATCCGATACAAACTCTTTGCTATCCGAAATCAGAGATTCTCTCGTCCGCATCGAATCGATACTTGAGAGAAGAAACGAGAGCTAAGGAACGTGTCAGAAACAACTTCCTGATTTGTAAGCAACATAGTAACCCGGCGCGTGAGCGAGGGATTGGTCACACTTACCAGTAAATAATGTATCTTGTTTGCTAGTGCGTGTAACCATTCCCTCGCTCACGCGTCGGGTTACTATCGGGAAGTTGTTTTGGACACGATCCTAAGTAGGCTTAGCCACCAAAGTAATTGTTAAGCTTCATTCGAGAAGCTCGCGTGCGTTTCTTTCTGAAGACTTCGATGCGTGTGCCAACGGAATCATGATGAATCATGACTTGCCCATCAATCTGTTTCCGAACGCTTGCCCATGTTGTGGCTACGCGACGTTGGATGCTCGTGGGGAATACGAAATCTGCACTGTTTGCTGGTGGGAAGATGACGGGCAGGATAACGACGATGCGAATTTCATTCGCGGTGGTCCGAACTCAAACGACAGCCTGACACGTGCCAGAATCAACTTCTTGTTGACTGGTATCTTTCATCCGTCTCGAAACGATTTGCGAGACAAGCAGGCATCCGTTGAAGGACTCGTTCAACAGAGACGGTTTGTATTCGACGGTTCGACATCGACCATTTCTGAAGCTGTGCTTGGTTGGTCAACGACGATTCGCGAACTCGACGACGACGAATCGCAGCCGCTCTACAACGTTGGGGATCATGTTCGTGTTGTGGTGAATTATCGCAATCGGACGCCGCGAGTTGGCGTAATTGAGTCTGCGATTTGGCATCACAAATTGGGAATTTGGCATTATCGAATTGTGGATGACGCGGGCAGTAAGGTCTCGAAGCGATACGCCGCGGCAGACTTGGTTGCTGTATCGGACGCAACGGCATGCGTGACTCGCGAGCCAACAGAAGAGGAAATGGATTTGATCGAATTGCAGCTCGAGCGACTTCGAGAGCACTTCAAGTGTTGGCCCACCAAGGTTGGATACGAATGGGACTTGTGCCGCTTTGCTTATTACGAGGGCTCCGACCGTCGCGACCCCAAAGGGGCGGGCATCTTGGCGGCTGCGGCGCCACTTGCACTAGGACGCGAATTGGTTGAGCGTCATGAATGCGATTGGTGTATGATTGACTCGAGCTCGACGAGCAAGTTTGGAGTCAAGCATCAGTCACTTGACACTGCCATAGATCTTTTCGCCCTCGACGAGTCGCCGTTGCTGGACCCGGACGAACATGACGACGACATCGCCCCGTTCGGTCCGGGCCAGGGGGCTGTAGAATCGCTTTTCGCGATCGTACGCAGGCTCAAAGAATCAGAGCGACACACATGAAATTTGAAACTCACCTCGATCGACGAATCTTTCAGACGATTCAGGGACACGATTCGACAGAGCCGCAAACTCTTATGGGAATCATTGGTGGTGTCGATGCCAGCGAACGGCTGGTGTTCACGTACGATGAACTTTCGGGGGGGGGGGACTAAAACGACTCGTAAACGCCGGTTATGTTGCTGAAAGCGAGCCTTGCAAATTCTACGACGCATCAAGTTCCGACGAGGTGGGAACGTTTTCTGGCATCACAGAATCTGATCATATCAATGCACTAGAGGTGTATCGTGATTGGTTCCAACGTGAGTTGGCGAATCTTGGCGATGAACCCGACGAAGATGATTTCGTTTGGCAAAAACTCATTCTGCGTTGGGCGACTCCCAATGACCAATGGCCGACCGATGACGACGAAGACAGTGCGATGGAACTGGCCAAGGTGATCGATCCAATTATTGGTCAAAGCGGGCTCGGCGAGATCAACGGATTCGAACATGGTGCCGGACAGATTGATGTGCTGATCTTTGGCAAGGCAACGGATTCGGACGTCGATCAAATTTACGAGTTGTTGGCACCCGCCTTTCGCGAATTCGAGTGTCCCGCAGGCTCGCGTATTATCAGGGTCTACAACGAACGAAACGACGAGGTCGAATCCGACATCGTAACTGAAAACGCAACATCGTAATTTCGTAACGGTTTATTGGAAATGCGTTTACGATCACAATTCGTGTAAAAGTATGTCGCAACTGACTCGCCAATGGCTCGCACTTCGCTTTGTCGCACCAATTGTTATTGGTTGCGTTCTCCTAACAAACACTCGGGGACGGCCATTCTTCGATGTATTTGGCCCTCTTGTGTGGACACTCTTTGCGGTACATGTTCTCTGCACGTTCTCATTCAAAAGGACACATGTGCTCGATACAGGTGCCTTCTTCATACTTATTTTCATGTGCATCACTCTTGCCAACATCAATGAACGTGGCATCTTAGATTCGGCCAGCAATCTCATCGTCCCCGGGACCGCGTTTTCAATCTATCTGCTCCTCTCGTTCATCGGCATCAAGAGGGCTGACGCAACGCTCCAACCTCGCGACTCAATCAGTCTTACGCATGTGGTTGGCGGACTTGTGATTCTGTTTGCAGCTGTATTGGTCTGCAGCATAAGTAAAACGGCCGTTGGGTTTCTCTTTGTTCCGGGTATGTTCGTTCCGGTAATACTTCTCTACTCTTTGCTGCGTCCCAATTGATTGAGACTTATCGCATCTCTCGACCCCGGCATCCCTGGTCACTCAGTGTGGAAAAAGCCCATAATGGGCTCGTGTTTGCTGTGTGTCTTAACAGTCACTGTTACTTGGCACTGTCCCTAAACCCTGTAGCTACCGTCGCCAGACGGTTTCTGCGGTCTGGCGACCGCAGCTACGTTGAATTGCGAGTTTAGGGACAGAGCCTAGGTGTCGAAGGAGTCATGATGCGGATCCGACTTTTCGCGTACTCGTTGATCGCTGGAGTTCTCTTCTCTCTGAATTCAGGTTTCGTGAGCGCTCGTGAGCCTCGTGTTGTCTTCAACGACGACGCTCAGATGCTGATGGAAACTCCAAAGCAAGACGCGACAGAATTTGTCAAAGCATGGTTGGGTCGAGAAGTCGCCGCCGTGCCGTTTTCTACATACGTGTTTCTCGCCGCGACGCCCGATATCTGTACTTTTGAAACAAAGCAGGGTGAGGTCTACGGCGACCGCTTTGATGCGAACTTCTCGCAAGGCTGGACGCCGGGCATCCGTGCTCTCCGTTCCGAAGGCACTGACGCCTTGAAGATCGTGACCGGACACATGCACAAACACGGCAAAGAGGTGTTGGCCGCGATTCGCATGAGTGACACGCATCACACTCACATTGGACCGACACATCCACTTTGCCCTCAATTCACGATCGACAACCGTCAATTTGTGATCAAACAGCCCGACGGCCGCACCAACGAAACGGCGTTAGACTATTCTTACCCCGAGGTTCGCGAACACCGTTTGAACATCATGAAAGAGATCGTCGAGGACTATGACGTCGACGGGCTTGAATTGAATTTCGTCCGTTGGGCCAAGCATTTCTCCCGAGACCAAGGACGCGAAAAAGCTCACATCATGACCCAATACGTCGGTCAGATACGCAGTATGCTGGACAAGGAATGGCAGCAACGGCAGAAAGCGGCAGGAAAGAAACCTGAGCAAACGCCAGAGAGAAAGCGGCTAACGCTTGGCATTCGCGTCCCCGAATCGATCGCCGCCTGCTGGCTTGCCGGAGTCGACGTGGAAACATGGGTGAAGCGTGGATGGATCGACTATGTTGTCGTCTCGACTTGGAACAACACCGACCCACAGCTCCGCGTTGATGAGTTCGCGGAATTCACGAAGCCCGCTGGTGTCGACACCATCGTGGTAATGGGAAACATGATGGGTTCGCTATCCGGCCACCCGCCAACAGTGCTGGACCGACCGATTGCCATGTCGGCAAGACATCTGAAGAACAGCTATACCGCGATGTTGCTTACGGCCGAGGAAGCTCGCGGAGCCGCCGCGAACTATTACACTTGGGGGGCTGACAGCATCTCGTTTTGGAACGTCGGTATTCATTTTGGTGGCGAGGTGACAGCCACCACGGCTCAGCAGCAGCGAATGAAACGTTGGACTCACGCGGTCCGCTCAAAAGCCAGTGTGTTCGCGGGACCTCGCACTTATCGATACCTTCCTATGGGCAAAGGCATCTCAGCACGCAAGCCACCACTGCGTAATTATCCATGGTATGACGAGGGCCACAGTCCTCTCGGCCACAAGAACAGCCCAACGCTGACCTTTGCCAGCGACACCGTTGGAAAGCGACAGCTATTCCCATTTCGCATGGCCGATGGACGCAACGGCGAAAAACTATCGGGCCGATTAACGTTTTGGGTCTATCGACTTCGACCGAGTGACCAGTTTGACGTCGATATCAACGGCAAACCGATACCCGCAACAAAGATCGAACGCGCCGCATCAGGCAAGCGCCGCGGTGGCGTTCCTGGTCAGCGATTCGAGATCTCACTCGAAAACTGCCCAAAGTTTCGCGGCAACAATCAATTGGGCCTGACACTGAAGTCGCCACCTCAGGAAGGGCAAGCCCCTTGGATGGAAGAGTTGGAAGTTGTCGTCGGCGCACCGTCAAGCAAGACATCAGCAACCAAGCCAATCAAGATTTACATCGCCGTCGACAGTGAAGGTCCCACTGGCGTCGACGAGTACTGGGCCAGAAATCTGAAAGCTGGCGACCCAAAATTGCAACACTATCGCAAACTAATGACCAGCGATGTCAACGCCGCCATCGAAGGATGTTTTGCCGCTGGCGCCACTGGAGTCTACGTCAAAGACGATGGGTTCCGAGACCGAAATCTGTTGGCCAAACAACTCGATCCACGGGCAAAGCTGTTGCCAGCGGGAGGATTGTTGAGCGGCCTGGACAGTTCCTTTAGCGGTGTGATGTTGATCGGACTTCACGCAATGGAAGGTGCCGAAGACGCCGTGTTGGCTCACACGTGGTCAAGTGCTCGCCGTCGCCGCTATTGGTTCAACGGAAAGGAAGGCGGCGAAGTGGCCGCGTATGCGATTGTTGCTGGTCACGACCAGCAATTGCCGATCATCATGGCAACCGGTTGTACCGGTTTGTGTCGCGAAGTACGCGAACTGTTAGGAGAAAACGTCGTCACCGTGTCGGTTAAGCGAAAGCGTTCCGACGGAAGTATCGATCTGTTTCCTAAACAGAAAACTTACACGGCGATTTCCGTTGGAGCAAAGCGAGCAGTGGCGCAGATCGGAAACTGCAAGCCGTTCAAGGTCAAATTCCCACTGCAAATTCGCTTGCAACTTCGCGACAAACCGACAACCGACGGCTACATCAAGTGGCGTCGTGACAACAAGCCAGATTGGCCCGGTCGCCGCGCCGACGATAAGACGTTGGAAGCAACACTGAAGACCACGAAGCACATTATCTTTTGAATCCAGCTCTTAATCTGCAATTCAAGATTTCAAATCCCAAATCCCACAACTCAAAACCTCACACCATGGAACAGCTCTACCCCTTAGTCCTACTGCTACTCACCAGCACGGCCTTCGCCGACAAACCCAACATCTTGATCATCTTCACCGACGACCAAGGCTATGCGGACTTGGCCTGTTACGGCAACAAAAAGAACAAGACTCCACGATTGGATCAGTTGGCCAAAGAAGGGACGAAGTTCACTTCGTTTTATTCTCAAACAGTCTGCGGTCCGTCTCGGTCGGCGTTGCTAACAGGCCGACAACCGATCCGCAGCAAGGGCTGGAGCATGCCGGCCGAGGAAGTCACCTTTGCGGAGCTAATACGAGGGGCCGGTTATCAGACGGCTTGTATTGGTAAGTGGGACGTCTCGAACCGCAAACCGATTATCGAACGCATGCCGAATGCACAGGGTTTCGATTATTACTTCGGCACCTTGGGAGCCAACGATGGCGGAAGAGTTTCCTTCCACGAAAACAATCAGCGAGCCGGCCAAACGAATGACATGGGCGGCCTAACGAAGCTCTATACCGACAAGGCCATCAGCTACTTGAAAGAAAAGCGTGATCCCGACAAACCGTTCGTTCTCTATGTCGCTCACACAATGATGCACACGATTATCGATGCGTCGGAAAAATTCCGTGGCAAGTCCGCGGGTGGCTTGTATGGAGATGTTGTCGAGGAATTCGATTTCGAAACGGGGCGCTTACTCGACACGCTCGATGAACTCAAGCTGCGAGATAACACACTGGTTATCTACACTAGCGACAACGGTCCATGGAATCAGGACAAGTACACAAAGCGAAAGAAGGGGCATCCGAAGGACTCCATCTTTTGGGGTGAGGCTGGACCGCTGCGAAATGGCAAGGGCTCGTGCTACGAAGGCGGCTACCGCTTGCCGTGCATCGTTCGTTGGCCTGGCAAAGTTCCCGCAGGTCGAGTCTCGGATGCGATCTTCGCAACCATTGATTTCATGCCTACATTCGCCAACTTGGCGGGGTTCAAAGTGCTAGGGGACCGACGCATCGATGGTGTCGACCAAACCGATCTCTTGTTGGCAAAACGAGAAACAGGTCGTGACCACTTCTACTTCGATCGAGCTGGCGTGCGTCAGGGTAAGTGGAAGTACCTCAAGGCCAAAGCCCACTTCTTCGGTTACGCGGTTGATGATGTCCGCGAGAAAGTTGAAGAGTTGTACAACTTGGAAGACGATCTTGGCGAACGCAAGAACCTGGCCGAAAAATATCCTGAAAAGGTTGCCGAGTTGCGGAAGTTGATGCAGGACATCGAATCAAAGCAGTAGCCGTTGAGTCCTGAGTTCTCGGAAGTAAAATGTTGCGTTAGTCGTTTAACGCGTTAAGAATTAACTCACCCCAAGGTCGCGAGTATGCTCGATCCACAATTCCTGAACCGGCGACAGTTGTTCGATTGGAGCCTTCAAGGCATCGGCGCCACCGCTCTATTGAGCATGCTGCAAAATGACGGCATCGTGTGGGCGGACGATCAAGCCAGGCCGAAATACATGGCGCATGAACCGCGAGCGAAACGTGCCATCCACATTTGCTTGGTCGGTGGCATGAGTCATATCGACTCGTACGATCACAAACCAAAGCTGAAGGAATTGCATGGCAAGTCGTTGAAGTACGACAAGAAGCCAGACATCTTCTTCGGCAAGGTTGGTTTGCTTCGGCAAAACGATTGGGAGTTCAAGCCGCGCGGTGAAAGTGGGCTGATGATCTCGGAAATGTTTCCGAACATTGCGTCCATGGCCGACGAGCTGTGTTTGCTCAAATCGATGGTGTCGAATTCGGCAAATCACACACCAGCATTGTTTGTCCAGAACTCGGGTTTCGAATTCAACGGATTTCCGGCCATGGGCAGTTGGCTGTCATACGGTCTGGGTTCAGAGACCAACGCCCTGCCATCATATGTGGTCTTACCAGACGGTCGCGGAGGCCCCAACGGCGGCGCGACGAATTGGTCCAATGGTTTCTTGCCGGCAGAGTTTCAAGGCGTCGTGCTTCGCGGGGGTGAGCAACCCGTCCGCGATCTTTTTCCAGCGCAAAAAATCGAAAAGTCCACCGATCAAGCAACCCGCCAATTTGTTAATGCGATCAATCAAGGGCACTTGGATCGTATCGGCAAGGATCCCGTTTTAGCCGCCAGGATCAGAAGCTATCAACTGGCTGCGAAAATGCAGCTTTCGATCCCCGAGGTCAGCGATCTGTCGAGTGAAACGGAAGCAACGCAAAACGCCTATGGCATCAAAGACAAGCAAACCGCCGACATGGGAACTCGCTGTTTACTCGGCCGGCGACTTCTAGAACGTGGCGTCCGGTTTGTTCAGTTGTATTCGGGAGGCCCGATCGCTGGCAGTCCTCGGGCAAGTTGGGATGCTCACGAAAGCGTCAAACAGAATCATGGCTTTGAGGCCGGCCGCATTGATAAGCCCATCGGTGCGTTGCTCAAGGATCTCAAACAGCGTGGTCTGATGAAAGACACGCTGGTAGCCTTCACGACCGAGTTTGGTCGAACGCCTTTTGCTCAATCGGCGGCAAACCAAGTCGGACCGGGCCGTGACCACAATCGTTATGGGTTCTCTTGCTGGTTGGCTGGTGCAGGCGTCAGAGCGGGAACCTCTGTCGGATCGACAGACGAGATCGGTTGGAAAGCTGCCGAGCGACCCATTCCTTGGCACGATTTTCACGCGACGCTATTGCACTTGTTCGGCATCGATCACGAGCGTCTTACGTTTTATCACAATGGGATTCAGCGGCGTTTAACGAATGTTCATGGCGAGGTTGTCGAAGAGTGTCTCGCCTAACCTGTACTGTCCACGCACAGTTGGAGTGCAGGCTTTAGCCGTCAATGCGACGTTACGGCCCACCTATCGACGGACTGCAAGTCCGTCCTACGTCATCATCTATGCTGCGTGACGCTGTTGCGTTTCGCTGTCTAGAAAATCAATGAACGGTTGCCACTCAAGCGATTGCTCCCAAGGTGGTGCGGCAACTTCGGGGCATGGGGTAGAGGAGTGTGAAGACTCGTGATCGACGGGTTGTGCTTCCCCAATTCGTTTTCGAGCAATCTCAGCGATTTGCTCGGCCAGCAGCGGAGCCAATGCCAATTTCGTCGGCCAAGCTGCAATCCAGTTCGCTTCCTCAATCATTTGAAATGTGTCAGGGCGTTTCAGGCCCACCGTTGATCGTTCGGCCCGGTTGACTCGGTGGCTCGAAATCTCCACATCGCGAAAGTCGACACTGGGAAGTACTTCCTGCAAATCATCGGCCGCTCGTTGAAAGAGTCGACTCGCGGACATGCGGACGCCGTCTTCAGCAATCTGACCACCGACTTGCCAAACTGTTCGACCGGCGCGATCTTTGGCCGACGTAATCGTGACTCGAGTCTTCGCGCCATCAACACAATGACCATTCAATTCCGGCAAGTTCCCTCGAAGCAGCACCATATGCAACGGACGTAGTTGCATCGGCGGCTGATCGAAACCAAGCTGCCGCATCAAGTTTGCATTGCCGCTGCCAGCACAGAACACCGCTAACTTCGGCTGCCAAGTAAGTTGTTGCCCGTTATCGGATGGGCATGCCGAGATCGATGTGATCGCTCCGTCTGTTTCATGTTCAATGGAGACCGACCGCCCACTGATCTGGAACAATCGATCTTTATGTCGCTGGCGGAAGGCATCCAGGACACTGGCAGGATCAATCACTTGTTCCGGCAGTTCCGCAACGTTGCCGGGGCAATCAACGAGTGCGGCTGGTCGTTCATCCATCGCAACTTGCGCCGGCGACGTTCTCAAACCGATGCGAGCACCGAGCATGCCCAGTCGAGATGTAAGAGAATCCGTTTGCCATAGATAACATTTTTCCGATCGAACCTGTGCTGCCGACAAATCAGGTTGGCGTTCGCCCGCCAGACATTCTCGCCAGATGTTCGGCATGTCTCTAATGTTAGCGGCGGAGGCGGTCAGCGTTCCTTGCAGCGCATACTTCATTCCGCCATGAATGATGCCTTGTGCGGAAATCGTTTGACCACTTCCAAGCGACTTGGTTTCAAGCAAAGCCGCGTCGTAGCCGCGACGAGTTAACTCGTCCAGAGTCCATATGCCGGCAATTCCACCGCCAAAAATCAGAACATCCATGTCCATCGCCAATCCTTCGGACGCTTCTGTGATGCTGCGCGAGTGTCCTTACATTCTTCGATAGGACCATCTACAATAGAAGCGTATCTCAAATCACCGATGCGATGGAAGATGAATCAGTCTTTGAGCTGGATGATTGCTTCGATCTCGACAGAAATATTGCGAGGTAACGAACCCATGCCAACGGCGCTGCGAGCACCTTTGCCGTTTTCCCCGAATACCTCGACCATCAAGTCGCTAAAGCCATTGATCACCCAAGGGTGACGCTCGAAATCGGGAGCGGCGTTGACCATGCCCAGAACTTTGACGAATCGTTCCACGCAGTCAAGGCTGCCAAGGTGATGCTTGAATGTGGCCAACATCGTCAAGCCGACTTGGCGGGCGGCGTTACGGCCGTACTCGGCATCCACTTCCGAGCCGACACGTCCCTTGATCGTCGTGCCGTCGGGTAGAAGTGGGCCTTGGCCCGAGATGTACGCTATGTTGCCAATCTTGACGACCGGCGAATACGTTCCGCCGGGAGCGGGGGCGGGGGGAAGTTCGAGACCAAGCTCCTCAATTCGTGCGTCAATACCCATGATGGATTCCTTCGAACGTTGCTTATCGACATTGGCGGATGCGGCAGTGTGATCCATAATTCCGTATGCATATGAACTAATCGTCTCGAAGTTTGCAATCGTGCGGAAGATTCCTAGAATGTGTCTGTGGGATTGATCCGATCGGATTGTTCCACGTTGGTAACGTACGCAATCCGCGAAATTGCAGAATTCACCCTGAGGATACATCGATGCCTGATCTCAGTAGTCCACAAGGTATAGCGATCCTGGCTCTGCTTGCCGTTTTGGGTCTGGTCGGTTTGGTCTTTTTGGCGCTATTGCCAAAGTACTTCAAGTTGTGGCTGCGGGCTTGGGTGACGCGGGCCAAGATCGGTTTGGTCCGTTTGTTCTTGATGTCGCTCCGAAAAATCAATCCCAACGTGATTGTCGATTCCAAGGTGATGGCTGTCCAAGCTGGGTTGCCGGATGTGACCACTGCGAACTTGGAAGCTCACTATCTTGCTGGTGGAAACGTTCTGCGTGTTGTTCGAGCGTTAATTGCCGCTCACCGCGCTAACATTTCGTTGAATTGGGACACCGCTGCTGCCATCGATCTTGCCGGAAGAAACGTTTTGGACGCTGTGCAAACCAGCGTGGATCCCAAAGTCATCGACTGTCCTGACCCGCGCCGCGGTCGACAAACGCTTGATGGAGTTGCCAAAGATGGCATTCAGTTGAAGGCAAGGGCTCGTGTGACCGTGCGGACGAACTTAGATCAGTTGGTCGGTGGTGCTACCGAGGAAACCGTCATCGCCCGAGTCGGCGAGGGAATCGTGTCGGCCATTGGTTCGTCGGACAATCACAAGCAGGTGCTTGAGAAGCCGATGAAGATTGCACAAGCCGTGCTCGATAAGGGCTTGGATTCTCAAACCGCGTTCGAGATCGTTTCTATCGACATCGCTGATATCGACGTGGGGGAAAACGTTGGTGCTCGCTTACAAGCCGACCAAGCTGAAGCGGATATGCGTGTTGCTAACGCGCGGGCTGAAGAACGACGTGCTCAAGCCGTCGCGCAAGAGCAAGAGATGAAAGCGCTCACCGAGGAAAACCGCGCTGCCGTTGTGTTGGCTGAAGCTGGCGTTCCCAAAGCGATGTCTCAAGCGTTTCGTGATGGTAGCTTGAGGACCTCGTAGTCAGTGATCTTATTGAGGTGCACTGAACCGAAGCGGTCTCGCGATTCCACCCTGAAAGACGGGGGCTCGTTGAGGCGGACGCAGCTTGAACGATCTTAAGAATCCCTTCAATGCGTCATCTAACAGCGGAGCTGGTTTGATCTCTGCCTTGGGATCGTCCAAGTTCCCTCGCACGTCAACGCCAACCCAGCCAGCCGTCAACTGATTCAACACAGGAATCGGAACCTGAGTTCGCGACAGCCGTGAATAGAAGTCGAGCTCTAACGATTTGTCGAAGCCAGCAAATCCACCCCGTGCGTGAAGGTTGATGGTGTCACCTTCCAGATCAATGCTGTTGAAGTTGAACCGCGAGTTCTTCACTTTGAAGTCGAGCATCGCGTAATCAAACGCAGCACGATCGGGCGTTGCGTCGCTTAGGGCTTCGAAGACTTGTAGCAAAACGGGAAGTTCGTACAGTTCGGCTTGTTGTACTTGAAGCTGCCCACTGCCGGACAGATTTGCCGGGGCCTCGCCTTCACCGCTGAGGTTCATCCAGCCTCGCATTGTTCCCGACAAGTTCTCGCTTTCGGGCATATACTTCTTGGCGTATTGCTGCAACTTCGCGTGCGACATGTTCATCTTGATTTGATAGGTCGGTATATCGCTCAGCTTTGTTTGCGAGTGAAATGAGAAGTCGCCGCCAATGGCCTTGGCCTTGATGCTTTGTTGTGGCGCGATTCGGTTTGCGGGCAAGAACTTCGGGGCAAACGCGTCTTTCGATCCGATCGTCAACACGTTGTCTTGGAATTCGAAGGGGCCGCGAATCGCCTCGAACTCGTAATCCAAAACGGTTAACGCCGTCAAATCAATGCTTCCTGCCATCGTGGTTGAATAGCCATCCCAAATGCCGCGAGCGTCAACTCGGCCAGACACGGATTCAAAACTTGGGCCGATATCGATGTCACCGTCCTTTAAGAATGCAGCAAGATCCCAAGCCGCTGTCATCGGGTCTTTGGGGTTGTCTGTGCCGCGAAGCTCAAGCATTCCACCAATCGATACCAACTGGTCGTCACTAAGAGCTTCCGAAATACCAACAAGGCCGGAAACTTCTGCTGTCTTCAGTGCGTTTTTCAGCTCTTCGTTTGGCGACAAGTCTTTGATGACAAACTGCTCTAAGCGAGCCGTCCAGCCTTCACGATCAAAGTCGACTTTCCCTTTCGCCGTCATTGACGTGGCATCATGAGTGCCCTCGAACGACTGGATTTCAACTTTGCCGTCCTGATATGTGTAGGTGGCGCGCACGTTATCGATCAAGTACGGCAACGACTTCATCTTGAAGCTGCCATCAAACTGCTCGACGCGTGGCATGGTGATGTCAGCACGGCTACCGACGAGCCAATGCACGTCGGTAACGACGTTGACAGTCCCAGTTGGGGAGAAGTCTTCCCAGAGCTTCAGGATTTGGGCACTCTTAAATGCGGACTTCAAACTTCGATCGATCGGAGCCCCGGTCGTGTTAACTCGTAACTTTAACTCGCTGACGCCGTTGGGCTTTTGGTATGTTCCGTTGGCATATAACTTCGCATCGCCGTGCACACCCTTCAGATTTGTGAAGGTCCAGTCATCGCCGACGGCTCGAAGTTCTCCCGTTAGATTGGTGACTTCGTATGGGAAGTAGGCATAATTCATCGCACCGTTATGAAGCGTTGCTTCCAACGTTGGTTGAAACTTCTTAGTTCCCGATGGCTTCCAAAGTCGTAAATGGCCATTCATCGTGCCCGTCAATGCCATCGCCTGAATCGTTTTCTTCAATCCCGGCGGCGCGGCGTTGATGAATTCCTCGTCGATCGGCAGCTTTTCGACATTGATGTCGAACAAGATCGAAGAGTTTGGCCCCGGTTCTTGTACATACCCTTTCAAAGTGACAGGTCTTGCGCCGACAAAGCCTTTCATATCAATGACAAGGTTGTTGTCCTGCTGAGTGATCGTGCCAACAGCGTTCTTAACCGGCAGCGGGAACAACTTATGTGTCACACCGGCGCGTTTTGAGGTCACAACGAGGCCCCGTGGTTCCCACTTTTCTCGGCCGTCGTATTTCAACGCGACCTCGAAGTCGATGTATCCTTCCGGTTGATGAGCATCATAGATGCGACCGAAGTTGGCGGATAAGCGACTGCGAAGTCGTTCGTCACACGCAAGATTGACGATCTTGACTTCGACTTTATCACTGGCCGATGCAACTGGTTGCGAGATGTGTGACTCAACCTCGATTCGAGTCGGACCGTTCGAGGCGAAAATGTTTCGGCAGACGATTTGTCGATTGTCGACGTAGATCGAACCACGCAGATCATGTAATGGAAACGGCAGCACCGGGTTCGTGATTTCCCCACCGTTGAGATCGATCAGAACCTTGTACTCGGGGTCCGAGCTGATTTGCCATTGCTTCAACCAAAAGTTCAAGTCAACGGTCGCAACAACTCCCATCGTCGAGTCATTCGCGCCTGTATCGCCGAGCAGGGGATCACGGAAGCCTTTGGCATTTTTGTTTGGCACATCGCTGCTGGCACTCACCATCGCGAACGGACCGTTTGTTTTGTCGTTGGTATAAGAAACGGGAAGCGCCTCGTTGCGGGACAACATGCCCGCGATCGAAAACGGCGAGCTACTTTGAGGATCCGGGGCTTTGGACATCTCGGCAATCAGCTGATTGCGGACGTTGTGCCATTGCTTGTCTGCCTCGGGCACCATCGCGGCTATCGCACCGAACAACTTGCTGCCTATGGTGAGTTCTTCCAGCTTGCCTTTGATCTCGCCAGTCTTATCGTCGACGCTGAATTCGCCATTCAGATTCACGACACCAGCGTGCTCGATTCGCGTTTGTCCTCTCAACTGAAACTTGCGACGTCCTGACGGCACCAACTCGATGTTGACGTCGTCCAGAGTGAAGAGCGCCGGTTCGGCTCCTTGTTCGTGCTGCATGTAGATGGCAACTTCTCCATCTTCAATGCGAACCTCAGGCAACACGCCTTTGCCCGACTTGGGTAATTCTGGCAATCCTTCGAAGTTCCAAACACCATTTGCGCTGCACGCCAATTGCAGTCGCGGTTGTTTGAAGTGAATCTTGTCGACGGAAATCTGCGTGTCCTGCAACAGGAGATCGCGGTCGATGGTAATCACCGTCAAAGGCAACTTCGTCAGCGCCGTCTTTTGCCCTTTAACCTTGACCGAGAAATCTTCGATCCGAACGTGTCTGAGAAAATCGAAACGGCATTGTCCGACGGCAACATCTAGCTGCGGCGCCTTGTCGGAAAACTGTGCCAAGATTTCCTTGCGAATTAATTCGCCCCGCTGCGTCCATTGTTGGTACGCAACGCCGCCGCCGATTCCACCTCCGACGAGAAGCAGAATGAACGCCCATTTGATTATGTTGCGAAGTTTACGCATTGCCTCGACACCAACGCCAAACAGTATGAAGTCCGACCGATGAGAGAACACACAACGGGTACTCGGCGGGCAATCGATATCTCAAGGAACCGACGAACACAGCGTGAATTGCCGTGAAGTAAATGATGGGACTGACTGCAATCAGTACTGCCCAAGGATTCTGTCGTTGGTTCCAAATGCCAATTGCCGCTAACACGACAACGGGCAAGAAAGTTAACGTGACGGCCGCTTTCATCCACCAAGCATCAAATTGAGACGCATTCGGCCAAGGCTTCCAAAATCGCCACACCTTCGCGAATGCCAATTCAACACTTCGTCCTGGATTCTCTCGTACGAAAGTCCATGCCTTTTGGCGGTAATGCTGATCGACCTCGTCTTCGGAAAGCGTGGCCATCAAGTTGTCACGCTCGAAGAAGGTCATGTCACTGTCACCAGTGGCAGAATCATTTAAACCGTCGTAAAGGCTAGGCCCTACCCATAATGTCGTCCAAACAGGGCGTCCAACCGCAAACTGGTTCCGAATTGCCCAAGGAAGAAGCGATAGAAATAGCCCGGCAAACACGGCAATGGCGGCGAGATGCACCGACGAACTGCCTCGGCGGAAAAGATAGACAAGCAAGACAAAACAGGGGGCTGCCAACAGCCAACTAGGCCGAACATAGCAAGCTAGTGAAACGAGAAGTCCGGCCAGCCCCCCAATAAGTGTGACTTGGCGTCGACTCCCATCGCTGTGAAGTAAGTCACCCAAGTGAGTCAGTGCAAGCAGGCTTGCCACCAAGCCCAACGCGAACAACGTCTCGCTAAGCACCAACACGCTAAAGCCAGCCATTGGCGGCAAGACTGCACAGATAGCTGCTGCTGTCAGGCCGATGGACTCACTGAACAGTCGGCGCCCGAGCATATAAACCATTACCACGACAAGTGTTCCGACCAGAGCCAAGCCGATTCGGATCGCAAGCATGCTCTTACCAGTCGCCAGCATCAGCATGCTGAAGAACATTGGAAACCCCGGCATCCGCATCGCCAGCCGCGGTGGCTCGTGGACCGTGAAGCCTTTTCCAGCGATCAAATTCTCGGCCAATTCCCAGTAGCCGTTTGCATCACCAGCAATCAAGAATTGCTGAGGTGGCTGCGTCGATTCGAGCCGCTTCTGAACGGTGATAGCCGCCACGGCGCGCACGGCGAACGCGATCAATAAGATCAGCAACAGCCAGCGTTTATGGCGAATCATTCGGACCACCAGAATGGGTTGGTGTGAGCGGCAGAATCGTATGTGGCTCAACGATTTACGTCAATATGAATGCCAAGGTAACGCGATCTCGTTGGAGTCCAGCCTTTAGACGCTTTAGGTGAGTCTAAACGGCGCGTTTGGCGGCTAAGGCCTGCACTCCAAGTGTTGGGAACTGTAATCGCGACTCCAAGGCAATCTTTGCGAGGGCTCGGAATCAGTCAACGGGTTGAAATTGGGGGAAATGAATAGCACGGGTGCTTTGTGTCCACATTGCGGCGAATTCCAACAATGTCGTTGTTTTCGATTTTTACGGGTCGATAAGCTGATCTAGGCATACCGTAGATGCCAATTGTAGTGCCATTTCGGGCTTCCAATGGCGATTGATTTGTGGAGCTCGTTGGCAGAATTAGGACGAACCGCTGATTCAACGCATGGTTGATTGGTGGAACTCAAGCCCAGGGATCGGGAAGCATGCAATTCTCATCATGGCTGAACTCTCTTCAGAAGCGCCTTCGGGGGGCGAAGCGACGACGACAACTCAGCAGAACGCTTGCCGGAGAAGTTCTAGAAGACCGTACTTTGTTGACGGTAACGGCGTTCTTCGTCAACGGCGAATTGAGCGCGATCTCGGACGGCTCTGATGCGATTACCGTTCAAGAGAATCCGGCAAATCCGGGGACCGTGCAAATTCTGGCGAACGGAGTTCCCTTCACCAATATCGCGGCGATTCCAACAGACATGATTCGCTCGATCGTTGTTCGTGGTGGTGACGGCCCGAACGTCTTGAACCTGACGGGGGTGTCTTCGTCAGCGTTTTCTCAATTGCCCAACGTCTTGATCGATGGCGGCGACGGCAATGATGTGATCGATGGTTCCGCCGACCTGAACGATACAATTCTGGGTGGCGATGGAAACGACCTTTTGTCAGGTCAATCGGGACGGAACACGATCCATGCTGGTGATGGCGATGACACCGTGAACGGTGGTGATGGCGTCGACACGATCGATGGCGGAGATGGTCACGACGATATCAACGGCGGCCGGGCTGGTGACAGCATCCTTGGAGGTAACGGAAATGACACGCTCGATGGTGCTGGCGGCGACGATACGATTCGCGGCGGCGACGGTGACGATCTGATCGACGGAGACTCGCCCAACACGTCTTCGGCCGGTGATGACTCGGTCTTCGGCGACATGGGTGACGACACCATCAACGGTCAACTGGGCAATGACGACCTGAACGGCAACGCTGGCAACGACGTCATGGATGGCGGTGCTGGCAACGACATTGTTCGCGGTGGTGCGGATGAAGACAGCATCACTGGCGGTACGGGCGACGACTCGCTCGACGGTCAAAGTGGTCGAGACACGCTTGAAGGAGCAGCCGGAAACGATCGTCTCGATGGCGGCGAAGAAGATGACTTCTTGCGTGGCGATGATGAATTCGGCGCCGTCAACGGCAACGACACTCTGATCGGTGGCGGCGGCAACGACACCTTGAATGGTGGCAATGGCGACGACGTTGGCTTTGGCGGTAGCGGTAATGACTCGTTGGTCGGAAGTAATGGCAACGACCGTCTCAGTGGTCAAGCCGGCGAAGACACACTAGAAGGCGGATCGGGTAACGATCGTGTCGACGGTGGTAGCGGCAACGACCTTGCCTTTGGCGACGATACGTTTTCAGGCACTTTTGGAAACGATACGTTGTTGGGTGGTGGCGGCGCTGACACATTGAACGGTGGCGAAGGCGACGATTCGTTCTTCGGCGGTGCCGGCGCAGACTCGATCAGTGGCGAAGGTGGCGATGACACAATCAATGGACAAGGCGGCGGGGACAGCGTCTTCGGTGGTCTTGGCGATGATGTCATGATCTGGGAGTTGGGCCACGGTTCTGATTCGATCGACGGTGAATCCGGCGTCGATGTGGTCGAGGTACGTGGTACCAACGCTGATGAAACCGCCAACGTATTCCAAGGTGGTGCACAGCTTCGCATCAATGATGGCAACAACACCTTGATCGTTGCCGGTACGACGGCCAACGTTATCATGAACATGAGCGGTGGCGACGACGGTGTCTCGGTCGATGACCTAGATGAAGTGGCCGCGTTCTTGCTGACGATCAACGGAGAAGTTGGCGACGATGTCGTCAATGCTGGCGGAGCGAAACTTGGCCTTGCCCGCATGTTTGTTGATGGTGGCACCGGCGACGATGTGATTACAGGAAGTGCGTCCGATGACACGCTGCTTGGCGGTGAAGGCAACGATGTGATCTTTGGTCGCTTCGGTGACGACAGCATCAGCGGAAACGGTGGTGCCGACTCGATTCTTGGCCAGAATGGTGAGGACAGCATCTTCGGCGGCAACGGCAGTGACACAATTGACGGCGGTAACGGCAACGATTTGGTCTTAGGTGAAAACAACAACGACCAGGTGGCCGGCGGTGCCGGGGATGACTTCGTCCAAGGGAACTCTGGTAACGATAAGATTGCAGGAAATGCTGGTGCCGATTCCTTGGAAGGTGGCCATGGCAATGACACCCTCTTAGGTGGCTCGGGTGATGATACCATTGACGGCGGTGCTAGCGATGATGTCTTACGTGGCCAAGCAGGCGATGACCGCATGCGTGGTGGTGATGGTAACGACCTAGTCGACGGCGATGGTGGCGACGATACGCTGAACGGTGGTGACGGACACGACACTGTGCTGGGCGGTATCGGCGACGATCTGTTAGCCGGTTTCGATGGCAACGATCGAGTCGTTGGCGATCAAGGTGATGATACCATTGTTGGTGGTGACGGAAATGACTCGTTATTCGGAGCCGCCGGAAACGATATCCTGATCGGTGGCGACGGCGATGATAAGATCAACGGTCAAGGAAACGTCGACACCGCCTCGGGTGGTCAAGGCGATGACACGTTGCTCGGCATTGAAACCCCTGACGAAGACTTCACGCTTCCTTCGGATGTCGAAACAGATCTGCAAGCACTCTAGCTCTTCTCTGCAGCTGGGCTGATCGAGCTGAGCCCAGCTGCAGTTTCCATTCGAGCCTTCATTAAGAATGCAGAATCGCCAGCTGCGATTCTGCACGTGATTCCCGGCCGATCGCTTCATGAGTCGGCCGATGGCTACGCTAGCATTGCAATGTGCGAGTCAGCACAATGTCCGTTGCGCTGAAGCTCCCCACCGAGTATGCGCAATCGATGATTCTTGAAACTGGTGGCACAGCCAGAGGACGCAGACCAAGACATGACAAAAGCGACGCTTTTCGTAATCGCAGGATTGTTCGTTGGCATCAGCTCAAACATTGGTGTCGGCCAAGAACGTGACGCTCTTCCCCGATTGAAAGGTAATCAGGCGCCGCAAAACTTTGAGCAGATGTGGGCAGGTTTCGACCCGCGAGCCGAACCACTCGAAGTTGAGACGTTGAAGGAGTGGGAAGAGGAAGATGTGGTCTTGCGGATCGTTCGTTTTCGCATCGGTGTCTTCAAGGACAGGAAAGCCAAGCTTGCCGCAATCTATGGTTTCCCCAAAAGTGTCAGCGGCACGAACAAGCGCTTGCCCGGCTTAGTACAAATCCACGGTGGCGGTCAGTACGCCGACCACAAAGCATGATTGGCGAACGCGAAGCGTGGATATGCCACCGTTTCACTGGCTTGGGCGGGCCGGATCAGTGCTTCCGGATATCGCATCAGTCCCGCCGAGGTGAAACTGTTCTGGGATGGCAAGACCGATGATCCCCGATACAAGGTGACAACCGATTGGGGTGCCGTTGACGGCTATCATGCTCCAGGAAGAAATCCGGGCAACGTTTTCCCAAGTGCTAAGGCTGCTGCTTGGACACTCGACTCGATCGAGTCACCGCGCAACAGCGGCTGGTTCCTGTGTGCTTTAGCCACGCGACGAGCGTTAATGTTCTTGGAACATCAACCGGAAGTCGATCCTGAACGGCTTGGCGTATACGGACATTCCATGGGGGGCAAGTTGGCGGTCATGTCAGCAGTCGACCCGCGAGTCAAAGCGGCTGCCCCATCGTGTGGTGGGATCAGTGATCGCTACAACAAGAGTCCACTGTCTTGCTCAACGATTGGCGACGACGTTAGTTTGAAGGAGATCACTTGTCCGATCGTTTTTCTGAGTCCGTCCAATGATTTTCATGGCCGGATCGGTGACTTGCCTGATGCTGTTCGTGAAATCAAGAGCGAAGAGTGGCGCGTTACTTGTTCTCCTCACCACAATCATCAAGACACACCTCCGTATGAAGTGGCCACGTTGTTGTGGTTCGACCAGCATCTGAAGCGCACATTTACTTTTCCCGAGACTCCTGAATCAACGCTGCAATTGAAGTCCGCCGATGGCATCCCCAGCTTGACCGTCAAGCCGGATGGGGCGAGGCGAATTCTGTCGGTCGACATCTTTTATACACAGCAGGGAGTGCCTGGTCGCGACCCGCATGAAAACACGATGCACCGCTTTTGGCATTATGCCAAGGCGACGGAAGCGGATGGAACATGGGCTGCCAAGTTACCTCTTTCATCCACCGACAAGCCGCTTTGGGCGTATGCCAATGTCGCTTATCCATTGGGAGTTCCTGTGGCTGGCGTGGGGTACTACTACGGTAGTTATCAGGCTAAGAGCTTCAATGTTTCTTCGGTCATGAAGGTTGCGAATCCGAAAGATCAGTTCGAGGCATTGTTCAAGCTGGCTGATCGCTTCGACGTTGGCTAAACGAGCTTCCGAAAGCTGTCCCGCTTTGAGCCAATAGCCAATCGCCTTCGCGACATCGGCGGCATCGGTGAAGTGCTGGGCAAGCAAGTCTGGCTGCGTTTCGATTGTCTCAGGAAACTGCGATTCTAGCGCGTTGCCGATGAAACTGCTGCCGTTTCTTTTTCAGTAGCGAGTTGTACGCGGCATCTTGGATCAGCACGTGTTTGAAAATGTACGTGCACTTCGGTGGCCTGCCTTTTTGGAAAAGCAACTCGGCCTCGACCAGTTTGTTCAACTCGTCTTGAAGTTCGGCTTCTTCAACGTCGAGCACTGCGTCAATCAACTCGTAAGTGAACTCGCGGCCTAGTGTCGCGCCCATCTGAACGACATCCGGGTTGCTCGCCATTCGATCAAGCCGCGCTAGCAGCAGGTCTTGTAACGACGTACGAATTGTGTCCAAATCGATCGAGCTGCCGTCGGCCAACGCACCGGATTCTTCGACGACCTTCGTGAACTCTTCGACAAACAACGGCACGCCGTCCGTTCGCTCGACGACTTGCTCGACGATGTCGTTGGGAATATCGACGTTCGTTTTTTCTTCATCATCTGGCCGATCTGACGCTTGGTCAGACGATTGAACGCGACTTGGGTTTGATAAGCGTAACTTTGCCACGGCGTTTTTAACTCAGGCCGGAACGTCAGCACGGTCAGCACGCTGTCGTGCAAACCTTGATCGATGTGAAGTTGCAAGAATTCAAGCGTCGAGTGATCGCCCCAATGCAAATCCTCGACGATAAACAGCACCGGCGCGTCGGACGAATACTCGCGCAGCCAATCGAGCAACAACTGCTGTGTGACTTCCTTTTGTTTTTG
>PBMZ01000203.1 GCA_002722955.1 Planctomycetaceae bacterium
ATGGCGGTGGCGAAGGCGGCTAAGACTTCGAGGTGTCTTCGTCGATCGGCTTCCGGTGTGGCCAACAAAAGGATGGCGTGGATGGGCCGACCATCAGGAGCGCCCAAGTCGAGACCCTCGGAACTAATTCCGAGAACGCCGGTGATCTCTGAGCCGCTCTCGATAATCGCGTGGGGGATCATCAGGCCGTCGCCAACACACGTTGTGATCAGATCTTCTCGCTGATTGATGTTCTCGACGAATTGATCTTTTTCGACGTCGATCTTAGCCGTAGCGTACAGCAAATCGACAAGTTCGCGCAGCAGCGCCGTCTTGTCATTACCCTTTAGGCCAACACGGATTCGGTGTTCTCCTAAGAAGTCCAGCAAACGTGGCTGATCTTTATGGTCTTCACCGGCTCGCTGAAGTGCGAAGCGTGTGGCACTCGGGCCCAGCAATTGATTGATTGCCAACGCTGCCAGTCCGACGGTGGTCACGATTTCTTGGAATCCCGAAAAGTCGGGCTCGTTCTGTATCAAGATAATCAAGCCCACAGCGACACCACCGTGAGGCATCAATGCAAGGCCCAAATAGTTGCGGACGTTCGCGGTGACTCCCGCGACCTTCATTGCGGTAAACGCACTGACACACTTACCGAGCAGGCGAGCAATAAAGTACAGAGCAACCAACGCCGCTGCTGCGGGCACTTGGGCGAAATCAAGCTTCATGCCAGCAAACGTGTAGAACGTGGCAAACAAAACGCTGCCGATCGAATGTAAGTAAGCTTCGGCGGATCTGACCGTGTCATGGCGTATATTGGTGACCGCCATTCCCGCAAACGTACAGGCCAAAATTCCACCGGATGTGCCAAATCCCGCCGCGGCCCCCCACGAGCAGAGAATCACGGCGACCATCGTCGGCCCCAAAAAGGCAGGGCTAACAAATGTGCGAGTCAACAACAGCGCAATGCAAGCACACGCCGAACCGATCAAAAAGGTTACTCCAAACTGAACCCCCAACGCGGTAAGCGAGTCTACCCAGTTGGTGCCTTCGTGTTGAAACGTTGCCGCCAAGACAAAGACGGCAACGGCCACCATGTCGATCAAGCCGATCGCGGCAACCAGTGTCCTGGTCAAGATGCCTCGCGCGCGAGCCTCTTGAACAACTAACACCGTCGTTCCTGGAGCACCTGCAATTGCGATGGCTGCCAACAGGATCGCGGCTGAATTAGACAATTGGTCGTTCAGCAAGGGACCAATCAGAAGTAGTGCTCCGCCAACAATCAGTGGTGTGATCAAAGCTTCGCACAGCAACAGGAGACCAATTCGCTTTTCCGTGTTTCGCAAACTGGATACGTGTAGCGTGGCTCCGACAGTGAAGGCGATGTAGCCAAGCACGAAGTAATTGAATGGAGCAAACCTTGCCAAGGCATCAGGTTCCAGCCCTGGCACTCCAAATGATCGCAGAACAATTCCTGTGACGATCCAGCCCGTGACTTTGGGCATTTTCATCAACGCGAAGATCTCACCACCAATAATTCCCGCGACAAGCACGGTGGCCATGTTCAACAGCGGGTCATCAAATTGAAAATCCACAACTACGTCGGTTCCTAATCAGGGGGTGGGCACAAATCCATGGACGGCGATTTGTAATCCTCAATTCAAGTCGCGTCTACGTCATTCGTTGTAGAAGCGAGCAGAATTCCTGTCTCTTCATGCAATTTTAGCGAAGCAATCGGGGCTGAAGCCATGCCAGAAGAAATTCAAATTCATTCCTAGTAAAATCAAAGATGCTCTTGGCCGAAAATAAGGACTGCTTTATGACCGAACCAATCGCTTACCTAAATGGGGAAACTGTATCCATTTCCGAGGCGAAGCTGTCTGTCTTTGACCTTGGAATCATGCAAGCCGCCACCGTGACGGAAATGATTCGAACGTTTGGTTTGCGGCCATACCGGCTTGACGATCATTTGGATCGCTTGTTCCGATCGATTGATGCGGTTGGGTTTTCGATGCAACTTGATCGTTCGGACTTAAGGCAAGTCGTCGAAGACATAGTCTCTCACAATGCGAAACTGATCGATCCGCGTTTAGATTTGGGAGTCAGCGTGTTCGTAACCGCCGGGACCAGTCCAATCGCGCCCGAAGGCATTGCCCACGAAGGACTGACCGTTTGTGTGCATACTTATCTGTTACCGTTTCGACATTGGGCCGATTTGTATGAGACGGGACAACAGTTGGTGGTGCCGAGGATACGACATATCCCGCCAGAATCGCTGGACCCTCGGATAAAAACGCGAAGCCGGTTGCATTGGTACCTGGCGGATCGGCAAGCGAAACTCATTGATGCCTCGTCCCGAGCCGTGCTGTTGGATCAATATGGGCACATCACGGAAACGAGCACAGGAAACTTCTTCGCCGTCATTGATGGTTGCATTTTGACGCCGTCCGAGAAGACAACTCTTGGCGGAGTCAGCCAGATGGTGATCAACGAACTGGCTGCAGAATTGAACATTGAGTGCGATGATGCCGATTTGCGGGCTGATGACACCATAATTGCGACGGAATTGTTCACGACGTCGACACCCTATTGCATTTTGCCCGTGACCCGTTTTAATGGTCATTCCATCAACGGCGGCGTGCCAGGGCCCGTTTATTTACAGGTCCTGTCTGCGTGGAAGGAAGCCGTTGGAGTCGATATTATGGAGCAGATGCGAATCGGCGCACGCTTGGCGTGATCGCTATTTTTTTGTCGCGTCACCACTTGCCTCAATATCCATTCATCTTTCCAGCCCGAATGTCAAAATTTCTCAAAGAGCACATCGAGTTTTACCGTCAATTCCGCTCTCACTTTCAAACCACTGGAGCAATTGCTCCTAGCGGTCGTTTCTTGGCCAAGGCAATTATCAAGCCTATGGCTAATCGAGACGAGCCCGCTCGAATCTTGGAAGTTGGGCCCGGTACCGGTTCGTTTACCAAACAGATCGTCAAGCAACTCCGTCCCGGTGACCAATTTGATTTGGTCGAGCTCAACGATGCGTTTGCTGACATGCTGAATCATCTTTTCGAAACGGATCCAAGTTTTCAGCAGTGGTCGAGTCAGTCAAAAGTTCATGTTTGTCCGATCCAGGAATTCGAGTCGGATGAGCCGTACGACTACATTATTTCTGGCCTTCCGATGAACAACTTCTCGCCGGAAGTGGTGACGGAAATCTACGAGGCTTTCGAACGGTTGCTGAAGCCCCGTGGCGTGTTGACTTACTTCGAGTACATGTGCGTGCGACCTATTCGGCGAGTTGTCTCGACGCCGAACGAGCGGACTCGAATTCGCGAGATCGACGAAGTCATCAGCAACTATCTTGGACGTTATCGCTTCCGCAAGAATTGGGTGTTTGCGAACGTCCCGCCAGCTTGGGTGCAGCACCTTCAATTCACTGACGCTTAGTCGAAGCGATTACAAAGCAACCAACACGGGAGTTGGCCACTCGTACTGATCGACGGACCCGCGATTTAAGAACGGTTGGCTGAGATCAAGGTCGCTTGCTTCAAACGCTTCGTGGATCATCTTAAGGCGTGCGTCCGCGCCCTCGCATTTCTGATCCCACGCATCGACGAGTGCCTCAGCGATCAAGCGGCAACGATCGAGACCGAAGCTTTGGTGTTGGCCAGGGTCCTCGGCAAGCCCGATTCCGTCCGCTAGCTTCTTGGTGAAGTGCGGTGTATCTGCGCGGAAGTCTTGTTGCAGTGATTCCGGCAACTGAGAGACCAAACACGCGGCGATTTGGAAGTACCGACGTGTCAAATACAGGACCACCGCATTTGTGCGATCGTAGTTTGCGGGCTCCTTTTGGAATTTCATGTTGAAGGGCACTTGGTAACGATTTAGCTGCTCGGTCAATTGATTCAAGAGCGTTGGTGCAGATCTTGGCAGGATGTTGAACTTCGAGGGACGCAGCAAGCGACTCGCCAGCGTTTAGGCTTTCTGCGTGGAAATTGCCGAGTTGCTCGCCCATTAGACTAGCAAGCTCAATCGGGTATACGAGGTTTCGTCGGTGGTACGAGCGATAGTCCTCGCTGTCTTTTAACAATTCAAGGACGAGCATGTAGCGTGATGCGTCGTACTCGATAAACGGTAGCATCAGGTCTCGCAAGTGACACAGTTCAGGGTCGCTGTTCGCCGTCTGATAGCAATGAGCCTCGGCCTGAAACCAACGGGCGCTATTGTCGTCGAAGTCTTTGATTTGCTTGATGAAGAGAGATTCGCCTTCATCGATTGTCACCATGAAGGACCGATTGCGGCATTCAAGCTCCATAAGCTGAAAGCCGCCGTCCACCAACTGCTGGCGCGAGACGCGACCATGAGCGATCAGGTAATCGACAAGATTGGTAGTGGTGAGATACATAGAAAAACCATCAGACCGGTTGGATCGTTGCGGTCACCGGATGCCTGGGGGCGTTGACGTCACTGATTGCTGCCATCGGCAAGTTCGCCGAAGAGGGGCAGCGAGCGGCCGAGGCATGGCAGCAGCTTGGCCTTTGGGTTGGCTTGCCATTGTTCGGGCTGGTCGTCGGCACTGGGTTATTTATTCGCTTCAGCAAGGTCTCGCGGCTGTTGTGTGTTGATGCATTACACGTCGATCCTGCAAATTCTCGGCATTTGATCGGCCGCAAGGAACGCGTTGACCAGCTTGAGCGAATGTGCCGTGACTCTTGGCTCGTCCATCTTTCGGGAGAATCGGGGGCCGGCAAGAGTGCGCTGGCGCGGGCTGGATTGGTGCCTCGCCTTCAGGAAGAGGAATCATCACTATGCCAATCTACATTGATTCCTGGGGGCAAGATTGGGAGTTGGGCCCTCGCTCTGCACTGGCAGATGCGGCTTAGCAAGCACTCAGCGACGAGTGCGTCGAAAAGTTGGAGCTAGAGACGAAGCCAAACGGCGACGAAGTCATCGATTTGTTGAAGCGGATCGAACCTGAACTCGGCCGCATGCCTTTGGTCGTCTTTGATCAATTCGACGATTGCCAGATTCTGTCATGCAAAGCGTTGTGTGAAGCCAATCCGTTTTGGCAAGACGTCGCCGAGTTAATCGAAGGTCGCCACATCCGCTGTCTGGTCATGACACGTTCCGACAATGCGGCTGGTCTTGAAAGCGTGCGTTTCGTTGAACCGCAATTGTTTTCACTAGAGCGGCCCGCGGACAACGTCATCGAGGCGCTTTTGGACGTCTTGACTCAGCCGATCGTTGACGAGCATGGAAATGAGCAACCGGTCATCCTCTACCCGGAATTCGGCTGGGGTAAAGCTGTCTTCGGCGGCGTCATCGGGGAGCTCGGAACCGATAATCGCTGCGAGAGTATGCATGATGTCTGTTTGGCAAATGGTTTGTTCGCTGATTGATGCGGCTTTGATCTTGCCAGGCGATCGAGCGATGAAGGGGACTCGGTGACCGCCTTCCCATTGATCGCGCTTTACTCCGCGTAGGGGGCGGGCGCCATCGTGTCCGTAGTCTTTTCGCATGTTGACGATTGAAAGGACTTCTGGTCCGTTGTCGCTTGTGACGATCACCAGTGTGTTGTCAGCGACGTCAAGTTCATCCAGTGTTCTTAGGAGTTCAGCAACAATGTGGTCGAACTCGAAAATAAAGTCACCGTGTGGGCCTGCGTTCGTTTTGCCTTGAAAAGCTCGACCTGGAAACGATGGCAAGTGGACAGCCTGTGCTGAGTGAAAAAGGAAGAATGGTGTGCCCGGGCTTTTCTTGACATGACGACTCAAGAACTCCTGGCTTTTCTTGAGGAACATCATGTCGACTTCCTCGAAATCAAAATCAGGCGCGACCAAACCTGGCCGGCAATCACGTGAATAGATATGGCCTGGCAGTTTCTTGCGATCGCTAATCATCGTCGGTGGTACGGGGACACGGTCTCCGTCGATCCACGCGTAAAGCCAGTCAGTCGTGGGGCAACACACCGTCCCGAAAAAGTGATCGAAGCCATGGTTGAGTGGCCCGTCGGCGATGCGGCGACTGAAATCGGCGTGCTTGATTAATTCGTTGCCGAGTTGTTTGCTGGTTTCATAAACCGGTTTACCATCGCGATCCAGAAACGTCATGCCAGTGTGCCACTTGCCAAACATGGCGGTGGCATATCCCTTAGCCTTCAATATCTCTGGCATCGTAAGCCGCTCGCGAGTGATCAAGCATGGGCCTTCGACACCAGTAAACACGCCGCGGTAGTTCAGCCGAAACGGCATTCGTCCGGTCATGACTCTATATCGCGAAGGCGTGCAAACTGTTGACGGAATGTGTTCATACGTATTATGTGATCATAAATGAACGTATCGACTTCGGCCGCCATTCGATCCAAGTATGGCATCGGAACCCTTGATTCGGGGTTGTAGCAACCAACGTCTCCGTAGCCCAAGTCGTCGGCATAGATGAAGACAATGTTGGGTGTCTCGCGCCGAACGTTGACGAAGTGAGAACTGTGAGACTTAAGAAACCGAGAATTCGAAACACATCCCTAGCCACTTTCTGGTAGAAAGGTTGGCAAGACAACACCGCTTGGAGCTTGCGCGGGGCCGAACGATTGAGCCACGTGCATCTCGCAGTTCCGAGCGCCCCAGGAGTAGAGTTGTTGAACAAGCGATCCACAGTTGACGGGAGCCAAAAGAACCGGCGTGCGGCCCGGGTGTTAATTCAGTTGATCGAAGATTAATCCCGCCGCGATCTCTTCCGTTCGAGAGACACCAGGTCCCAGCATGTTGAGGGCGTTCGAACCGCAAGAGACCAGGAACCCGTCAAGGCCACCGTTACCCTCGATGACGGAAACACTCCAGAAGCCCTGTTCGTTGTTGATGAAGTATCGATAATCATTGACGCGCGAGATGCCAGAGATTGCCATCTCCAGAGCGGCCATTGCATCAACGTCATCAAGTGTTGCTGCGCGAACTTTGATTCCCGCTGGAGCTTCATGGGCGAGGCCACCTTCAGGCACTTCAACATACATGTCCTGAAAAGTGGCAAACGGCACCATGCCGGCTCGCGTGTAAAGAGAATAGGAATCCAGATTGAAGCAACTCGACACCAACCTGACTGGTTTGCCCGCTGCGGTGGTATCATCAATGATCCGAGCCAAAAGCGTGCGAGCAACACCTTTGCCGAAATGATCCTTGTGAGCGTTCATGATTCCCAGCGAGACATGAGTCTCCCGCGGATGCACAAAGCACGACCCGATAATCTCGCCCGTGTCATCGTCGATGGCAACGAGACCCTCGCCCGAATCGATCTTTTCATAGACATCAAACATCTCGCTCGGCGCGAGTTCGTCGCCTTGAAAGATCTTGTCTCGACCAATGGACACGTAGTAGTCGTTCGTCGAATGAAAGATCAGCCGCGAAACTTCCTCGCGGTCATTCGGCGTCATGTTTCGCAAGTGAAAAGTGTCAGGCATGGGACTTTTGACTTCGAATTTGAGTTACGAGATTCAGGCCACAACAATTGACAAACTTAAACGAAAAAACTCCCGAGGCCAACCAGTGGAAGGCCTCGGGAGTTTCGTTTGTTTATCAAGCAACAATGGTCTTAGACTTCCTTAGCGTCAATCCAAGTCATCATGCTGCGGAGTTGTTTGCCGACGACTTCCAGCTCGTGGTTGTGGTCTTGGCGACGGCGAGCCAGGAACGTTGGTTGGTTGGCTTTGTTTTCCAGAATCCACTCGCGGGCGAATTCGCCGGCTTGGATTTCGTGAAGGATCTTTTTCATCTCGGCTTTGGTTTCGTCCGAAACGATACGCGGGCCGCGAGTGTAATCGCCGAACTCGGCAGTGTTCGAGACGCTGTATCGCATGTAGTTCAAGCCACCTTCGTAGAACAAGTCGACGATCAACTTCAACTCGTGCATGCATTCGAAGTAAGCCATCTCGGGTTGGTAACCGGCCTCGACAAGCGTTTCGAATGCCGCTTTGACCAGGGCGCTGACGCCGCCGCAAAGGACGACTTGCTCGCCAAAGAGGTCTGTTTCTGTTTCTTCTGCGAAGGTTGTTTCAATGACGCCGCCGCGCGTGCCGCCGATACCTTTACTGTAGGCCAATGCCAATTGGCGTGAGCTGTCGGAGGCACCTTCGCTGAGGGCGATCAAGGAAGGAACACCGCCGCCTTTGACGTATTCGCTACGGACCAAGTGGCCGGGACCTTTCGGAGCAGACAATGCGGCATCGACGCCGGGGGGCGGTTGGACTTGGCCGAAGTGAATGTTGAAACCGTGCGAGCACAGCAACAGGTTGCCTTCTTCCAAGTTGTCACGAATTTCGCTGCGATACAGGTCGCCTTGAACTTCGTCGGGCAGCAGGATGTTGACCAAGTCACCTTGCTTGGTGGCTTCGGCGATGGGCAGTGGAGAAAAACCGTGTGAGACGGCCAGATCATAATTCGCGCTGCCTTCGCGTTGGCCGACGATGACGTTACAGCCGCTGTCTCGCAAGTTCTGAGCTTGAGCGTGACCTTGGCTGCCATAGCCCAGGATCGCGATGGTCTTGTCTTTCAAAAGTGACAGATCGGCGTCGTCTTCGTAGTAGATTTTTGCAGGCATTGGATGAGTTCTCTTTGAATGTTTGCGTTAGAGGTTGTGTAAAGTTGTTATTTGACAATTTGTTTTTACAGAAGGTCGCGAAGTTCGCAAAGTAAGTCGAGTTGTGAGATTAGGGATTCATTTGAGCAATCCCAACTTTGCGCTCATTGCGAGCTTCTGTTGTTTACCAATCTGGTAGTGCGCATTCTTGTGGCTTGACTCTCTGAGTCGAGCATTACTGCAGCACAGATACTCGACTCTGAGAGTCAAGCTACGACTCCCTTGCTCACGCTTCGGGTTATCAAGGTGTTCGAGGCGGGTTTACGTTGCCTCGGCTGTTGGGGCTGGGCTTCCGATGCCAGTGATGTCCACGGTTGTGGCGTCCGATCGCAGCAGGGCGATTCGACCTGTTCGCACCAGTTCCAAGATGCCGTAAGGTCGCATCAGATCGATAAAGGCCTCGATCTTCCTTTCAGGGCCCGAGATTTCGACCATCACGTGATTCGGGCTGACATCCACGATCTTGCCGCGGAAGATGTTTGCCAGCTCTTTAATCTCGCTGCGTTGTGGTCCCGCGACCGCTTGGACTTTGGCGAGCATCAAGTCACGCTCGACAAACTCTTGCCCCGAGAAGTCCAGCACTTTAACCACGGTGACGATCTTTTCCAACTGTTTGCGGACTTGATCCAACTTTTCGTCGCCATTGATGACAAACGTGATCCGAGAAAACTCGGGCGTTTCGGTCTCACCAACGGCAAGACTGTCGATATTGAATGCTCGCGAAGCCAACATTCCGGAGATCTGTGCGAGAACTCCGGGTTGATTCGACACCAGTGCTGAAAGTACGTGTTTCATAACAATTCTCGGTTGCAAATTAATGACCAATGACCAAATCCCAATGCAGCCGATTGAATAGGATGGCTGTTGAAAGTCGAGATGGAGACATCAACGACCATCGAACTCAATCAAAAACATTGGTCATTGGGATTTGGTCATTGGTAATTTTCCGGAATCAGTAGCTTAGCGGCCCAATTGACGAAAAACTAGTCATCGCAAGGCTTTGCGATCCACGAAAACTGTTGAAGTCTTGCTAGTATCAACGGCTTGTGATACGTTTAGCAGCCGGCAATTAGCTGTTAGCCACCTTTCCAAAGAGAGCTAATCGCTAAAAGCTAACCGTGAACAACTAAAAAGGACCTAAACCGTGCTCACGATTTACGATATCGACAAAAAGTTCGGACGACGTAGCTTCTTGAAGGTCGGCGGTTTGACCCTCGGTGGATTGACGTTGCCGCAGCTCTTGGCGGCGAAAGCCAACGCAGCTTCGGGCTCGAACTTGGTTCGTGATAAGTCGGTCGTGTTCCTATTCTTGCACGGCGGTCCCAGCCAGGTCGAGACGTTCGACCCGAAAATGACGGCTCCGTCGAACATTCGCAGCGCCACAGGTGAAGTTTCTACCAGTCTTCCCGGAATTACCTACGGAGCGACCTTCGAGAGACTCGCCGCGCTGGCTGATAAGACTTCGATCGTGCGCTCGTTCCGCACGGGAGACTCACGCCACGATATTAAGCCGATCGTTCACCGAGACACATTTAATGCCAACTTAGGTTCGATTTATTCTCGGATCGTCGGCCAAAGTGATGCAAACACTGGCATGCCGACCAACGTCGCACTGTTCCCGCGAGCCGTCGACCCATCGACGCAGCCAGCCACGATGCAATTCGGCAAGTTCGGTTCCACTGGCGAATTGGGCACATCAACTGCCCCGTTCGTTCCCGGCGGTGGCGGCGATTTGCAGAAGGATATGGAACTGAAGCTGCCGATGGATCGAGTCACGGATCGTCGGCAACTTCTCAGCTTGTTGGACCAAGTCCGCAAAGACGTCGAAGGCGAAGACAGTGTGAGTCGGCTGCGCGAGCAAGCTTTCAGCACAATTCTGGGCGGAGTCGCCGAAGCTTTTGACTTGAGCAAAGAGGATCCCAAGACGCTGGCTCGCTACGACACCAGCCATATTTCTCGGCCTGACAACATCAGCAAGAAGTGGAACAACTACAACAATTACGTCGACAACGGCAAAACGCTGGGCAAGCTGCTGCTGCTGTCACGTCGCTTGTGCGAAGCCGGTTGCGGGTTCGTCACGGTGACGACGAACTTTGTTTGGGACATGCACGCCGACGTCAACAACGCCCCGATGACCGAAGGCATGCGTTACATGGGCTTGCCGCTTGATTATGCGGTCTCCGCATTTATCGAAGACGTCGAAGCCCGCGGCCTTACAGACAAGATTCTGCTAGTCGTCTGCGGCGAAATGGGCCGCACACCCAAGATCAACGCCAAAGGTGGCCGAGATCACTGGGGCAACATCTCGCCGCTGATGCTGTCAGGCGGCGGTTTAAACATGGGCCAAGTCATCGGCCAATCGACTCGCAACGTCGGCGAGCCGTTGACCGAACCGTACGACATCAAGCACTTGGTCTCGACGATCATGCACACGCTGTTCGACATCAGCGAACTACGCATCGCTCCCGGAGTCCCGAATGACGTGGCTCGAGCATTGAGCGATTGGAAGCCGATTGACGGTTTGCTGTAAAAGCCGTCTTTTGAGTTGACTTCATTGGTCTAGTCGAGTTTCCGTTCGCGAATCCAATCCGTGTGGAACGTGCCTTCTTGATCCAGGCGTTTGTAGGTGTGGGCTCCGAAGTAGTCGCGCTGGGCTTGTAGTAGGTTGGCCGGCAGGCGTTCTCGGCGGTAGCTGTCGTAGTAGGACAAGGCGGCGGAGAAACCTGGGACTGGTAAGCCAAGTTCGACGGCGGCGCTGACGACTCGGCGCCAACTGGGTTGGGCGCTCTCGACGGCGGCTTTGAAGAAGTCGTCAAGCAGCAAGTTTTCGAGGTTCGCGTTCTTGTCGAAGGCCGCTTTGATGTTCTCTAGGAAGGTGGCTCGGATGATGCAGCCGCCTCGCCAGAGTAGTGCGATGTCGCCGTTGTTCAAGTCCCAGCCGAACTCTTCGGCGGCGGCGTCTAGTTGCACGTAGCCTTGAGCGTAGCTGCAGATTTTGGATGCATATAGAGCTTGCATGACGTCGTCGATGAATTGGTCTTTGTCGCCGTCGTAAGTTCCGCTGGGACCGCTGAGTACTTCGGAGGCTCGCGTGCGGGCTTCTTTTTGAGCGGAGATGCAGCGGGCATAGACGGCTTCTGTTATGAGCGTTGTTGGCACGCCTAGGTCGAGAGCATGTTGGCTCATCCATTTGCCCGTGCCCTTTTGGCCGGCTGTGTCCATGATCTTGTCGACCAAGTGATCGCCGGTTCCGCCATCGATGACGGTGAAGATGTCGCGAGTGATCTCGATCAAGTAGCTTTGCAGAACGCCTTCGTTCCAATTCTTGAAGACTTGGTACAGCTCGTCGTTCGAGAGGCCGAGTGCGTGTTTAAGGATGAAATAGGCTTCGCAGATCAACTGCATGTCGCCATATTCGATGCCATTGTGGACCATCTTGACGTAGTGACCGGCACCGGCGGGGCCAACCCATTCGCAGCAAGGGATGTCTGCGTTGTCACCGACTTTGGCACTGATCTTTTGGAAGATTTCCTTCACTTCAGGCCACGCGGATACGGAGCCGCCGGGCATGATGCTGGGGCCCTTCAGCGCTCCCTCTTCGCCACCGGAAACGCCCGTGCCGATGTATTGCAGGCCGGCTTCTTCGACGGCTTTGGTACGGCGGTTGGTGTCGGCGAACTCGGTGTTGCCGCCATCGATGATGATGTCGCCGGGGCTCATGACTTTGACGGCTTGCTCGATGAACTTGTCGACGGCTGGGCCGGCTTTGATCATCATCATTAGCTTGCGCGGCGTCTTTAGGTTGGCGACCAAATCTTCCAACTCGTGATAGCCTTCGACGCTCTTGCCAGCGGCGTTGCCAGATGTGAACTCGTCGGTCGTTGCGGCGGTTCGGTTATAGACGCCGACGGAGTACCCATTGTTGGCCATGTTGAGGACAAGGTTTTGTCCCATAACGGCGAGGCCGACGAGGCCGATATCGTGTTTTGACATTGTTGTATTGCTTTCTTTTTTGTGTTTGTATCAGTAGGCCGGAACAAGCCGTGCGCAGTTCCGGCAGAACGCGGCTGACGTTTTAAATGCTTCTGACTCTGATTTGCCGGAACTATGGATGAAGGCTTTGTAGGCAAAGGAATGGGGGCAGAGGAAAGATCGGATTTCGAAACTAAGAGTTCTATTCCTTTGCCCCCATTCCTCTGCCTGAAAAAGAATGTGTGAGTCATGAACGATGCTGGTGAACAGCCGCAGTCGCCTTTGCGGCTTGCCGTTAAACTTGGTCATTTCTTCCACGGCGGAAGTTCGGGCAAGTATTCTTGGAATTCGGCGATCAGACTAGCTTCGTAATCTCCGGCGTATGCTCCGGCGAGGAACTTGTCGCACGATTCGTTATAGAATCGATCCCAGCTTGCTTCTTCGTTGCCGGGGTTGATCGGATAGAACAACGCACCGACCGCTTGAGCCGCTTTGAGGTCTCCGGGGGCGTCGCCCATCATTAGGACTTTGTTCTCGCCATAGGCACCCTTCTCCTTCGCGGCACCTAGCGTTTCTTTCTTGCTGCCGGCTTCTTGACCGCAGATCGCTTGAACGAAGTCTCGAATGCCGTTGTCATTCCATTCGGTCTCGAGGGCGTCGTTTGGTGTGGCCGAGCAGACCATCATGTCGGCAACACTGCTGAGCTTTTCCAAGCTTTCACGGACTAGCGGGAACGGTGGCACTCCGTGAACGACGTCGGCGACTGTTTCGTTCACCTTGAGCGACCATTCCAAGGCGAGCGTCAAGTCGGGATCGCCCGTCTTTTCGACTTCCGCTTGCAAGGTCGGGTTGCCAAGCTTGTCTTCTCGATCGATCCAATCCAACACGCCTTGAAGCTGCGGGATTTTCGCATTGCGAGCTTGCACTTCGGGACGTTCAACCAGCAACGCCAGCGCTTCGGTGTAGGCTCTGAATCGGTTCGCGCCACGGGACTTTGAGTACAAGTTCGTGAACTCGCAGGCTTCGCGAGCGTACTTCGAGACCGGCTGTAGGCTCATGTATTTGATGAAGTTTGGGATGAAGCACTCTTTGTGCTTGATCTCCATCGAGTCGAAAGCGCAGCCATCGGAATCGATGCCGACGAGGAAATCGTGTTTCTTTTCAAAGCTATCTAGCGGGTGGGACACGGGTCTGCTCCGGTGGAATGTTGGCGAAGCGGGATGATTGAATGGGGTGGGATGGTTTTAAAAATTTGTCATTTCTCATTTGTCAGCGGGTAAGAGTCAGCATACTTGTCCGACAAATGACAAATAACTAATGACAAATGCTTCTTCCTCAGCGGTCAGCTTGCGGCACATACTTTTCGAGCTTCTGGTCCGCGAACTTCTGTTCGAGTCGAGCCAACCGCAAACGACCGTCGATCATGGGGACGCTGACCCAGTCGTTGCCGACCAGCGGTTTGCAGTAGTTGACGAAATCGTCGGTGACGTCCGTGCCGCATTCGGTGATCCAGTTGTCTGGGAAAGTTCGCTCGCTGTTGGCGACTTCCGGCAACGGGACTTTGTCGTAGTAAACACTGTAGTCGGGACCGGAATTCCGCAGGATTGTCGACATGTAACCGCTTTCTCCGGCGGCTGCCAACAAGGCGGCCTTTTGCCCCGAACCGTAAGCTTCGGCAAGGTCGACTGTCGACGCGTAAATCATATTGTGTCGTTGATCGGTGCCGGGCACGTTGCAGCGAGCCGCTCCTTTAACGGCCAAGCCCTTGGCGTTCAACGCGTTGATGACAACCTGAGCTACCGTGATTTGGCTGGCGCTGAACATCGCGTGGCCGAAGGAATCCTTGTTCTCGCCTATGTCACCGATCTTCAAGCCTTCGCTGACGACCACGACGCAGCGGCCGTCTTTTCGAAGCTGATCGTTGATGTTGTTGGCCATTTGGTCGATGGTGACTTCTCGCTCGGCCAAGTAAATCTGCAAGGGCAGTTCGCGATTCGGGTCGGCCAATCGAGCGGCTGCGGGAATATAACCGATGCGACGGCCCATGGCTTGCAGAACGAGAACCGGGTCGGCTGGCGAGCTACCGTTGTTCTCTTCGTTTGCCATCTGCACGATGTGGGACCAATAGCGAGCCGTACTGCCGTAGCCGGGCGTGTGATCGATGAGCTTGTACTCGTTGTCCCCGACATCGTTGTCGATGGTCTTCGGCACGCCGATTCCGATAACGTCGAGCCCCTTTTCTTGAGCCATCAACGCGACCTTGTTGGCCGTATCCATCGAGTCGTTGCCGCCGATGTAACAGAAATAGCCGATATTGTGAGCTTTGAAGACTTCGATAATCCGCGCAAAGTCCTCGTCCTGATGCTCGCGGAGCTTATATCGGCAAGTTCCGATGGATCCCGCCGCCGGCGTCGTTCTCAGCAAAGAAATCTCTTGCGGACACTGAGCCGTTAGGTTCAAGAGTTCTTCTTTAAGGACGCCTTCGATTCCGTGCCAACCGGCGTAAACGGTGTCAATTTCCGGGAGATCGCGAGCGGTTTCGACCAAACCTCGAAGACTATTATTGATAACTGGAGAAGGGCCGCCCGATTGGGCGACAATCATATTTCGTGCAGTCATGGGACTTTCACCAATTGCAGAATCAAAAACGAATCGAGTATGATACTGCAACTGCTCGCGCAATTCAAAACAGCGGAGACTTCGTTATGTTGACTCTGGGTAAAAGTCGTCAGATTACTGGTTGTTTATATGCTTGTTTGGCGATGTGTTTGTTCTCAGCGGCAGCCATGGGGCAAAGTGAGCGAACTGTGGGCTCGGACGAAGTCATCGTTGGGAAAATCAATGAGTTCATCCGCCAAGGCTGGAAAGACAACGAAGTCGGCCCATCTGCTCGGGCGGACGATGCCAAATTTGCTCGCCGCGTCAGCCTCGATATTGTGGGCCACATTCCGTCTTACACCGATTTGATGGCGTTTCTTGAAGACGAGTCTCCGGACAAGCGAGCGAAGTTTATCGACAACTTGCTGGATGACGAGGACTACATCAAAAACTGGACGAACATCTGGGGCAACCTGCTCATCGGTCGGGCTAACAATCGCAACAACCGTGGAGCTCGTGGCCCGCTAGATCGATTTTTGCGAGCGAGTCTGAACCGGAACATTCCCTACGACGAGTTTGTATTCGAACTGGTGTCGGCCGAAGGCACCAGCAATACGAACGGAGCAGTCGCGTTCTTGTCTTCTCACCTGAATGAAGGCGCAGTGCCGGCAACGTCAATCACCTCGCGCGTTTTCCTGGGCATGCAAGTTCAGTGTACTCAGTGCCACAACCACCCGTTCAACAACTGGCAACAATCACAGTTCTGGTCGATGAACGCATTCTTCCGTGGTACTCGCCGAGGCGGCGGCGGCCAGAATGGTCCGATTCAATTGCAAGATAATCCGTCGACCGACATGGTTCGGTTTGAGAAACGAAATGGCACAACGAAAGCTGCATTCCGCAAATTTGTTGACGGCACGAATGTCAAGAACAAGCAGTTAGTTGACGGCTTGCTTGTCGATAAGGGCGACATCAAGCCGAGGCTTGAATTGGCCAAGCTAATCACTGATCCCGAGCAACCTTACATGGCTCGAACACA
>PBMZ01000204.1 GCA_002722955.1 Planctomycetaceae bacterium
AGAACCCCCGACGTAAAGTCGGGGGCGGTGTGTCAGCGCCATGCCATTTCATTTTGCCTCTTCAGCCGCCCGCTTGTATTAATCCTATCGATTATGCCGACAGCAACGTCATCGACCGCCCAACATTAGCCACTCGCTTGTACCAAATCGCTGTCTGGGTAACTGACGCAAGCAATAATGAATTCGGAATGTTTGTCTTTTCGGCAACATTGTCCGGCACTTTCGGAAACATGAGGTCTGTTTTCAACACACCCTTGCCCGAGGTCCGTGGCGTCTTGTGTGCGCTACGACTAACGACTTCTGCGAGGTGAAACACTCAGACAATCAACTTTGTAGAGACAGCGACTCATGCCCGAACTGACACCACAACTGATCGTGTTCCTTATCGGAGTTGGCTTGTTCACATTGACTGCGGCGATCTCCGATCTTCGGACTCGCCGAATCCCGAACAAGCTCAACGTGCCGGTCCTCTTCGCAGGACTGATTTATCAAGGTGCGTTTAACGGTTGGGCCGGTTTACAAGATGCGGGACTCGCCTTCCTGGCAGGTTTCGGAATCTTGTTCCTGCTGTGGATGGTTGGCGGTGGTGGCGGCGGCGACGTGAAGTTGATGGGAGCCCTCAGTGTTTGGTTGGGCTTTACCTTGACGCTTTATGTCCTTGTGGCCAGAACGATTTGCGTCCTGCTCGGCACGTCGATCGTCATTGTGTGGAGCATCGTGTTCCGGGGCATGCGTGGCACTAATGACAAATACACATTCGATAAGAAATTGGTCGAGGGCAGACAGAAGGTCAAAGAGACGATGGAAGCTCGCCAAAAGCGACGCATCATGGCCTACGCAATTCCGGTTGCGATTGCTACTTGGCTAACAGTGATTTGGAAAATCAACGACTTCCCATTCATCAATGTCGAGAAGCCCGAGCAAGCGGCGACCACCGACATCGAAGAACCGGCTACCTAAAGAAACACTGACAAGCGACGACTCACGAAGAAGCCCGGCTTTTTCGAAAAGCCGGCGAGTTGACAGAAGACGAACTGCGCCAGCAGCTTCGAGCTTTGGCAGCTCACCTGTGCCAGATGGAAGAAGTGAATCTTCCTACCACAAGTCGCGATGTGATGGTTCGCGAAATCATGGACGAGATCTACGGCTTCGGTCCGCTCGAACCATTGATGAACGATCCGGAAGTCAGCGATGTTTTGGTCAACGGTGCCGATCGAGTGTTCGTCGAGCGGAACGGCATTCTCCAAGAGACCGACGTCAAATTCGCCGACGACGAGCACCTAATGCGATTCATTCACCGCTTGGTCGGTCGAGCTGGTCGGCGGATTGACGAAGTCTCGCCGATGGTTGACGCCAAGTTGCCGGATGGCTCACGTTTGAACGCCGTGATTCCGCCACTTGCCCTGCGAGGACCGACGTTGTCCATTCGTCGCTTCCGCAAGAAGCAATTGATGTTCGAGGACATGGTCGGCATGGGAACGCTGGCTGCCGAGATGGCCGACTTCCTGATCATGGCCGTCAAGGGACGCATGAATGTCCTGTTCAGCGGTGGTACCGGTGCCGGTAAAACAACAATGCTCAACAACGTGAGCCGCTTCATTCCGCAATCCGAGCGCGTTGTGACGATCGAGCAAACCGCGGAACTTCAATTGCAACAGCCAGATATCGTGTCGCTCGAAATGCGGCCGCCGAACGTTGAAGGTGCGGGCGAGATTTCGCAGCGTGACCTGTTGAAGAACAGTTTGCGGATGCGGCCGGATCGAATCATCGTCGGCGAAGCTCGCGGTGGCGAAGTGTTGGAAATGCTCCAAGCCATGAACACCGGTCACGATGGCTCGATGAGTACTGTTCACGCGAACGATACTCGCGACGCTTTGGACCGCTTGGAAATGATGATTGCTCTCTCGGGTGTTGATCTGGCGACGGCCGTGGCCCGGCAATACATCGCGTCGGCAGTTCAGATTCTGGTCCGCTTAAGCCGGCTGCGAACTGGCGAAAGAAAAGTGACTCGTATCTCCGAGCTTTGTGGTTGCCGAGACGGCTCGTACGAAATCGAGGACATCTTTGTTTATCGAATGACGGGTGTTGACGATGCCGGACGTGCTCAAGGTTCGTTCTACGCGACAGGCCATGAGCCTATGGTTCTTCACCGCTTATCCGCCAGTGGTTACGACACGCCACGCGACCTGTTTATCGCTCGGGAACTGACAACAAACACCGACTACAAAATCAATTCGTAGCTACGCTCGCCAGAGTGTGGACCACTGCCGTCTGGCGACCGCAGCTACGCCCAAAGACAAGACAATCGGCAACGACTTACCCCTTGCTCCCAGCAACAGTTTATTTCGGAATAGACAAATGGCGACAGAATTTGGAACACGAACTCGAATCGCCTCAGATCCCGCATTTGCGGGCATTCTGAAGGACGACGAAGTTTACGCCACAAGTGACGAGGGGCTCGGGAACCAAGTTAACGGCTGGTTCGACAACTTGATGATTCAGTCAGGGACCGGAATCTTGCCCAGTATGATGTTGGGCATCTGCTTGCTTGTCGCCATCACTTTAGGAGGCTTCGCCTTCGTTATCCCCGACAATCCCAACTTCCTAGCCGTGGCGTTGGCCACCTTGATCGGCTTCATCGGTCCACTGGGTATCGTGATGAATGTCCGAACCCGTCGACAAACTCGCCTGATGGAACAAATGCCAGCCATGCTGGACGAACTCGCTCGTGCCGCTAAGACCGGCCGCAGTTTAGACCACTGTTACGAATTCGTCGCAGAGAATACACCGGCTCCCTTAGGCGACGAACTCCGTTTGTGTGCTCGCCAGATGCAAATGGGCATTGATTTGGGCACGGCACTCAGAGTGTTACCTCAACGGACGGGTTTGGTAACGCTGAACATTCTCGTGACCGCGTTGACCGTGCACCAACAGTTGGGCGGTGACTTGGTCATGGTTTTGGATCGCTTGTCGGAAACGATTCGCGACCGTTTGTTGTTCCTTGGCCGATTGCGAGCCGCCACGACATCCAGTCGGGCGACTTCGATCTTGATGATCACCTTGCCACTGGCAATTTTTACATTTCTACAATTCCGCGATCCGCTGTATTTCGAGAAGCTGTTCTCGTCAACTTGGGGACGCGGTTTAACAATCACGGCAGTCGTCCTTCAAATTGTTGGTGCCGTCTGGGTTCTAAGAATCCTAAAGTCGAGTCAACAAGCGTAGGGCGGGGCGTACAAGTTCAACGGACAAGATGTCCGTCGTCCGTGAAGTGTGAATTAACGGCAACATTGCGAGTAACCAGTCATGTTTTCCAACGAATTCCTGATCATTTTCTTCAGCGTCTGTGGCCTTGCTATCGGCGGCTTACTGCTGCGTATCTGGCTTCGTTCACGACGTGAAAAGACGACAGAGGGAAGCGGTTTAGACGCTGAACAACAGCGGTTGGTGCAACTCGCGGCTGAAAGAGGCCGGCAGCTAGAGGAAGCTCGGGGAACAAAGACGCCAGAAGAGACTGCCGACGATGAAACTCAACCGGAGCAATCTGAGGAAACCGCTCCTGCTGCAGGGCAAGAGTCTGAGCCAACTGCCGAAACACCAGATTCCCCGACACCCGCAGATCAAGACATCGAACAGCCGGCCGCTGCCGAAAGCGAAGAAGCTGCCGAAGAGGCCGATCCTGTACTTGCAGTCACCAGCACGAAAACAAACCCAGAAGACGTCTCTTGGCGAGACCGTCAGCTGTTTACTCCGTTCGGAGATCAGAACGCGACCGACGCTTTCAACGTTCCCAAGGTAGCGTCTCACGACTTGCCAATTTGGGGAGATGAGGAATACGTGTTCGGTTCGGCAACACCATTGTTGGCCGCCATGTTGCCCGAAACGGAAGGACGCCGGACTCAAACGATCACCGAACTCAAAGCTGCCGGCTACTATCAGCCACAAGCCGTCCAGAATATGGCGGCGATTCGATATGTAATGATTTTCGGATCGTTGATCTTCTTTGGATTGCTTCTGATCTTGGTGCCACCCGCTTTGGAAGGCACCGTCTTCATGGGGCTGTTGATGTTCCCATTGTTGGGCTGGGCACTTCCACCAGTTTACGTTGGCTACCAAGCCTCGGATCGCGCCGCAAAGATCGAACGCGGCATGCCTGATCTTTTCGACATGTTGAACATGTGCGTGAGCCAAGGTTTGACGGTCTCGCAAGCCATGGATCGAATCGGTCGTGACTTGGCTCCAGTGCATCCCGAGCTTGCTCAAGAATTGACCATCGTCGTCGAGCAGTCACGGGTCGGAACACTCGAGCAAGCCCTTGAAGGGCTCAGCGAGCGGATCGATGTCAAAGAAGTTCACTCGTTTACATCGCTCATCATTCAGACGCAGCGAATGGGTACTAGCGTCTCTGCCGCGTTGACGGAATATAGTGATGGCATGCGAGAAAGCTTGCGACAGCGCGCTGACGAGAAGGCGAATCAAGCAACCTTCCGACTGCTGTTCCCAACCGTCACGTGCTTGATGCCTGCGGTCTTCATTTTCCTGTTAGGACCTGCCATGGTCGAGGTCTCCGACTTCATGAATGAAGGTGGTCGAGACATCCTGACGCGTGGAACACAGGCTCTCCAGAACTTGAACAACTAGGCCATTGGTCGCGAGCCATCGTGGTCGTAGCGGAACTCGCCAAGAGTTTCGGCCACACGATCGTGGTATTCCAGCGTCGACAACTCACGCAAGCTCGACGCGTACGCGCGCTCCTGAACTTGCATCCAACAGTCGATCCCCGTCTTCAGTGATGTGGCCGATTGGGTTGCCAGGATTTGCCATCACCGGCCTTAATCCGTGAGACATTGGTGTGGGGCCAAAGAAAATGCAGAAAGCATTGCCCGGCGGCCAGTAACCGAGTTCGCCGACGTCGAAGTCTGCACGGGCATCGTCTTCAGCTTCCTTGTTGATGGGCGTCGAAAAGTAGAGTTCGTCGCCCCATCGGCTGGCTGACGCTTCCAATGGCAGAGCATCAGCAATCGCGGTCGCTGTGGGTGAGTCATTCAATTCGGCGCCAAATGTCTCGCCATCCACGATAATTCGAATTGGTGTCGACATTGTCTCCTCCATGACCCGCGACCAAGTTTCCGTCAACGGAATCATACATGGTCGCGACACTTGTTCAACAGGAATTCTGCTACCAGCATCCATGCTGGGTGCGCTCAAGGATTTTGGTTTTTATTGCGACGAGCTATTTTTAGTAACCGGTGGCTTCACTGGTCCGTGCGATGGAAGATGGCAACGTGACAGTTCGCGTTGCTGCAATCAGTGCGCTGACCGGCAACAGAAGTAAATCCAAGTTGATTGCGGTCAAGTTGTCAGATGCGCTTACGGACAAAGAGCCAGTCGTAAAACGTGCAGCAATCGACGCGTTACAAGAATATGTGCCGCTCGTTCAGCCGACTGTTGAGAGACTGATTGAATTGCTCTCCAGTCCGGATCGCGACGTTCGTTTGTCAGCGATACGGCTGCTTGGAGCGAGCGGTCCTGAGGCGGCGAAGGGGTTACCTCAAATTACTAAGCTGCTGAACGAGCAAGACGCTAGCCTTTGTCGCACGGCTGCTCGAGCGATCGCCAGCATTGATCGAAGGACGGTCGAGCCACTGATCGAGCAGCTCAAATCAGTGCCCGAAAAGCGTGAACTCGTGCGTGAGCTAGCTGTGGCTGGATTGACGGCGATGCGTGTTGGATTGCGTTACAAAGAGGGCCAAATCACTCACATTTCGTTCTACCGAAGGCCGAAGGCGTATGAAAAGTCGAAGCCATCCAATGTCACGAATGAAGATTTGAAGCTACTTCGCCATTTGCCGGATATCGAGGAGTTCTTCAATGTCCATTCGCTCAGCCTTGCTGGAACGCAAGTCGACAATGATGGGCTTGTGTATCTCTCGGGTTAAGAGGCCTTGAGACTTTGCATTTGTCGAACACACGGATCACAGGCGATGGATTGCGCCACCTTAAGCCTCTCACCAAAATCGATTATCACAGCCTTCGTGGGATGGCCATTAGCGCTGCTGGACTGAGGCATCTTGAACACTTGAAGTTGTCGTATTCAGCCCCGATGGCAAGACGATTGCAACGGGCAGCCATGACAACACGGCTCGAATGTGGGAATCGAACACAGGAAAACCGCACTGCAAGGTCATGCAGCATCGAAATCGCGTCTTAGCTGTTGCTTTTAGCCCTGACAACAACACCGTTGCCACGGCCAGCGATGACAAATTGGCTCAACTTTGGGACGCAACAACCGGCCAGTCGATTAGAAAAATTATGCGTCACGATCGTACGGTGAATGCTGTTCTATTCAGCCCGGACGGAAAGAAGCTTCTGACGGGAAGCGTTGACGGCACGGCTCTGGGACGTCAGCGTGGAATAGGTATTCGCAAGAGAGCGTGCAGCAGCGGCCAGCTTGTCTTAGTTCTCGCTAAAATTCATTCGGTTGAACGAGTGTTTTGCAAGCGGGTCTTTGACGAAGCGTTTTTGGCAAGAGGGGCATAAGTCGAAGCGAAATTTCTTCGTGCCACAATCGTCCAGCGGCGACTCACCAGTGAGCTCCATTTGCTCAACGATTTCGGCGATCTCTTGCAAATGGTCAGCGTCGAGATCCTCTTCGGTTATCAATTCAGGGTCGTATGCTGGATAAACTTCCAAACGAGCCACAAAGCGTTGATCTCCAACTTGTTGTCCGCAAAGATCGCACGTGAAGTGCAGCATGACAATCGATTCCTTCGCGATCTACTCGCGAGCAGAGAGGGATGCTCGAAATATTCTTCTTGCCAGTAGTGAACGTCAGCGGACGATCAAGCATCTGGCAATCACACTTGCCGCTAAACGACAATTCGATTGTAAGCACAAATCGCGAAACGTGGAAAGTCTGTTCGCACAGATTTTTCCGTTTGTCTCGATTTTATGAGATAGAGGTCCTCGTGCGCTGGTTCAAAGCAGCGTTGCAGTCGCGAGAAAAGGCTTCTGTTGGAGGGTAAAGATTGCTCGCACGCTAGCCGCTGAGCTCAATCTCATGCGAAAACGGACCACGCAACATTGATGTTGATCGCATCGGGGTCTCGTTAACCTTCCTCGTCACCAAGTCTTGCTTGGCCGCGATTCTGACTGAGATCGTCGAGGATCTCATTCAAGTTGCAAAGGCCTTCGTAAGCCTGTTGCGGCAACTTGATCGGCAATGTCGTCCAATCCTGATCTTTCATCGGTCCATAGTTTTCAATCGAGATGGCTGGCGTGATCGGCATTGAGAAGCCTCAATCAGCGGATTGGAACGGACGGACGAGCAATGTTAAGAAATGTTAGCTTCCAACCGACGAGCGCGCGATTGCGGGAGGGAAATCTGATTCGACTTACTTGCGGGGCGGTGCACGATCACTGAGATCGCCACAACCGGCCTTTGATCGGCAAGTCGAGTAACCTCAATCGCTGAAGCGAAATGAGTAGAGGTCCGCATCCTTCAGGACAAACCGAAGACGGATTGGCTCTCCGGACAAGCGGCTGACATCGGCGCCTTCCTTCCATGCCACGGTTTGCTCCACACGATCGCCGATGATTTCGATCGAATCGTCAAGAGTGAAGCACGCGATGGGCTTCCCTGCCGCGTCTTGAATCTCGACCTGCACACTTCCAGCCGCCGATGTCGAGTAATTCAGCGTCAACCGTTTGCCTGAAAAGGTGAGCGGTTTCGTAAGCAGCTCTCCGCCCTTATAAGCGGCGTTCACCGACACGAACCCATCCAAGCGAATCGTGTATCGGCGCAAGCGGGAATCGTTGTTTCGCCAGTATCCTTCACTCACCAGCATTGATATCTCGTTCGGCGCGCCGTCGCGGTCGGATGCTGTCTCGAACAGTCCGTTGCTCTGGTAGTTGTCCCCATACATCCAGTTAGCGACCGCAGGGCTTGCTTCGGGGCCTGGCCTGATGAAAGCTTCATCCCAGCGCTGGAACTTCACTCCGTCGCGGCTACTCATGAATAGTCCGTCGGTTAAATCCGAGCCGACTCGCGCGTAGGCTGCCGTCAATTCGGCACGCAGCTTTTTGGGCTCCAACGACTTGATTTGATCGGTCATCTTGCGAGCCGTGTATCTGGTCGGAAAACCGAAGAAGATGTGTGGTGCCCGATAGTATGGTTGAATTCCGTTTGTGTACATCTGCTGGGCCGGCGAATCGGGATACTTGAGTTGCTCGGGCACGGACCAATTGAGCAAATTGGGGGAATACGTTCGGGCGATGGACCGTAGCCGACCAACAACCGTCCGATAATAGATCACATAGTGCTTCTGCCGTTGATCCCAAAAAAGGACATTCAGTGAATCGAGTGCGCCCATTTTGAAAAGCGGTTTCTCGCGCTTTGTCCAATGGATTGCATCGGGCGATGTGAATAAATGAAGGCCTGTTCGATACGTGCCAGCGGTCGCCTTAAACTTCTGCTCGGGTGGACATGCGGGGTGTTTATCGAGGAACGGCGCGAAGTTTCCCGAGTACGAACTGCCCGGCCAGAGGATGTTGTTATCGAGTGGATCTTCGACTTGCTTGGCAAGTTTTCCGAGCAGTGGATGGATCCTTAGGTTTGGTTTGGTCCACTTGATGCCGTCTTTGCTCTCGGCATAACAAACCAAAGGACTGAACGCCATCTGTAGTTTGCCCTCACCCCAGATGATTCGGTGGCCGCGATAGATCATGATGAACTTGTCACCATCGCGCATGACCGTGGGGTAGCCGCTCGTGTTTCCCTCCCAAGGCTTATTGAACCGAATGGCAACTTCGCGTGGCCGCGGGTGATGAAGCTCCAGCCTTAAGCCGTCTAGCTTTTCGATCAAGTACCGGTCGACGAACAGCTCGCGACGACTTTCGATAGCAATCGGCTCGGATGTTTGCGCAAGTGCCGTACTTGCAAGAATCAACAGTAAGCCTACGGTTGTTAAATCTCGTCGAGATGCCATTAGGCCAAAATCTCTCGTACGACATTGCCATGCACGTCAGTTAGCCGAAAATCGCGGCCGGCCTGATGATAAGTGAGTCGCTCATGATCCAGCCCCAACAGATGAAGCACGGTTGCGTGTAGATCGTGTACATGCATGCGATTCACGGCGGCCTTGAATCCGAATTCGTCCGTTTCACCCCACGTCATGCCACCACGAACGCCGCCGCCGGCCAACCACATCGTAAAGCCGTGATGATTGTGATCTCGTCCGTTGCCATTCTCGGACGTTGGTGTTCGACCAAACTCACCGCCCCAGATAATGAGTGTGTCCTCAAGCAGTCCGCGCTGCTTCAAATCGCTCATCAACGACGCAATCGGCTGATCAATGGTACGGCATAGATTTGGTACGGATTTATCGTGATTCGAGTGGGTATCCCAAGGCTGTCCGTTGCCGTAATACACTTGGACGAAACGCACACCACGCTCGACCAGTCTTCGAGCTAGCAGGCAACCGTTGGCGAAGTGCCCCTTGCCGTAGCTCTCGCGAGTTTGCTTAGTTTCTTGCTCTAGGTCGAATGCATCGCTGGCTCGAAATTGCATTCGAAACGCTGTTTCCATCGACCGAATCCGAGCTTCAAAAGCTTCGTCTTCCCCGTTTCGCTGTTGAGCTTCCGCGTCCAGTTTGCGCAGCAGGTCAAGCTGTCGTTGCTGAGTTGCTTGATCCCATTTCTTGTTCCGTAGATGGGGAATCATCTTTTGAGGATCAACGGATGAATGGTTGATGTAAGTGCCTTGGCAAGATGACGGCAGAAAAGCACTGTTCCACAGAATCGAAAACCGAACGGGCTTCCCAGGACAGAGCACGACGTATCCGGGCAAGTCTTCGTTCTCTGTGCCGAGTCCGTAAAGGAACCACGCGCCCATGCTCGGCCTTGTCGGAAGGATCGTTCCGTTATTCATCTGCAATAGTGCAGGGCCGTGATTCGGATTGTCGGCGTGCAGAGAACGCAGCACGCAAATGTCGTCGATATGGTTGGCCAGGTTCGGCAAGAGATCGCTGACCGGAACACCACTCTCGCCACACTTTCGAAATTTATAGGGAGAGGGAAGTAGTCCGCCAGTTGGCCGTTCGGTTGCCAGATCGGCGCCTTCTGGTTTCTGCCCAGCGTACTTGTGGAGTGCCGGTTTCGGATCGAACAGGTCCGCCTGAAACGGCCCGCCATTCATGAAGAGATGAATCACACGTTTTGCTCGGGGAGCAAAATGGCAGCCTGTGGGAGCCAGCGAATTTGCTGACTCGGCCAAACTTTGCTGTGACAAAAACGTCGCAGCACCAAGCATTCCAGGAACGGCTGCCGATTGATGCAGCAATTGCCGACGCGAAAGTTGCGGAAGGAATGATTGCATGACTGTCACCTACAAAAAGATGGTTCTTCAACGAAGAGCAAAAAAACTTGGAAGTCTCTCAATTCACGAACAGGAACTCATTCGATGCCAACAACACATGGGCGTACTGTGTCCAGGCGTTCGTGCGAGCTTCTCCCGTGGTTTGTCCAACGAAATCAATCGCCAGTTGAGTTTCTCGGCTCGAGGGCTCACGAGCGAACAACAACTTGTACGCGAACGAAACACGCTCTTGATCCGTTGGCAGTTTCTCTGCCAACAATCTCTTGGCCAATGCTTCGGACCGAGACAACATCATCGGGCCGTTTAACGCATACAGGCCTTGTAACGTTGTTGTAGTCGCGACTCGTTTCGGGCTATGAGCAGTGGGATCGGGAAAGTCGTGTGTGAGCAACATCGTCGACATCTCGCGTCGATGAATCGTTCCATAGAGAGTTCGACGTTTGTTGGCGTTGTTCGTCAAACTGAGTGACGCTCCGCCAAGCTTTCGGTCAAGTTCTCCCGATACCGACAACATCGCGTCCCGCCAAGCTTCAACGCCCAGTCGTGTTCGCGGCATTCGTGAAAGCCAGACGTTGTCAGGATCGACTTCCGATCGCTTGCCATCGATGTCAGTGGATTGGCGATATGTGGCCGATAAGACAATCTCTCGATGCAGTTGCTTCATCGACCAACCGCCATCGATGAATCGCGATGCCAAGTCATCAAGCAACGCCGGATGCGACGGACGCTCGCCCGACTGGCCAAAGTTGCTTGGCGTGGTCACCAATCCGCGGCCGAAGTGTGCCAGCCAAATTCGGTTCACAAAAACACGTGCAGCAAGCGATGCGGAATCCGTCGTGATCGCCCGAGCCAACTCGAGGCGCCCACTGCCGGTTTTGAATTGTGAGGGCTCGTCCGACTTGGAAAGCACCGTCAGAAAGCGTCTTGGAACGACCTCTCCCAATCGATTCGGATTCCCTCGGATGAAGAGATGCAAGTCCTGCGGCTTCGGTTCGTAAACCAGTTTCGATCCAGATTGCGGAGTCTTGCCTTTGCGATGAACATAAAGAGCTTCTTCGATGACGGCGGGGGCTAACGGCGCGGTGAAGTGAGGTGTGTCCTTCTTGAGTGCTGCGATCTCTGCCGTCAGTTTATCGATTTCATCTTCGGGTTGCGGCTTCTTTTTCTTTAGTGCCGTGATCTTCGTTTGCAGTTCTTCGATCTTCGTTTTTGCGGAACGTACCGGTTCGTAGAGAGCGTCGTCGATCGTCGGGCGTTCCTTGATTCGGCAACTGGCGAAGACCCCAGCCAAAGCGTAGTAGTCGTGCATCGTGATCGCATCGAACTTGTGATCGTGGCATCGAGCACACGCAACGGTAAGACCTAGAAACGTCCGCGAAACGGCGTCGATGCGTTCTTCCCATTCGTCGGCAACGATCACCTTAATGATCTCGCTGGGAAGCTGAAGTTCCTTCCAATAATTGGGGCTTAGCCCAAGGAAACCCAGCGCTGGAATATCTTCTGGTCCCGTCTTTGCCATGAAATCGGTAGCCAGTTGACGATGCACGAATTGGTCATACGGCATGTCTTTGTTCATCGCTTGAACGACCCAATCGCGGTACAGGTGAGCTTGCCCGGTGGAATACAGCCAGTTGGCCGTACGATCGGTGTACCGCGCCAAGTCAAGCCACACGCGAGCCCAGCGCTCTCCGAAGTGCTGGCTTTCCAACAAACGCTCGACAACGTTTTCATAGGCTTGTGGTGACTCGTCGCCAACAAATGCAGCCACCTCTTCAGGAGTCGGCGGCAACCCAGTCAAATCGAATGTAAGTCGTCGCAGCAAAGTCGCTCGATCTGCCTCACTCGATGGGCTGAGTTTCTTCGATTCCATCGCCGCCAGAATAAAGTGATCAATGCGTTGCTGAGGCCACTCAGCCGCTTTGATCTTTGGCAACGACTTCTTTTCTGCAGGCACGAAAGACCAGAAACGTCGAGCATTGGCAAAGTCGATTGGGCGATCTTCTCGCGGCGCCGGATCGGCGTTGCCAGGAAACGCAGCACCTCGCCGAATCCACTCTGTCAGGACAGCGATTTCCTTAGAGGGAAGTTTTCCTTTAGGCGGCATCTGAAAATCGGCGTTGGGATCGTATTGGATTGCCGAAATCAAGAGACTCGCATCAGGCTTCTTCGGAACGATGGCGGCACCACTGTCTCCGCCTGAAAGCAACGCTTTACGCGAGTCGACGCGAAGACCGCCTTGAACCGTCTTCGCCTTCGCGGAATGACATGAATAGCATCGCGCGACGAGGACCGGACGCACCTTTTTCTCGAAGAATTCGATTTCTTGTGGGGACGAATCCGAGGGTGTCTCATCGGCGCGGGCTGACAATCCGCTTCCCGCGATAATCAAAAGGCAGCAAGAAATCCTCAACAGCGTCTTCATAGAGATCCAATGCTCGATGGGGCCTCGACCGAAAGCAGCAAGAGACCGAAGGCTTACGACTCCAATACTCTAAAATACCAACGTTGGAATCGCAGCAAAAGGTCACTGCTTGGGGGGGGGCGTTGCCGAGCTAAGAACCTTCTCCGTCGCGCTGCCGCAAGAAGTCGAGTAGCAACAAGCCCCTGAACTGTTCGGCTTCGGGCCGAGTCGTGCAGTAGCTGACCAGAGTGCCGACGATGATTGTGGGCACGGTTGCGAAGATGCCATCCCACCACGTGTTATTCTTCAAGCCGGCCCACACTCCCAACTTCGCAAGGCTCGCGTCATCAAGGTTGGGAATCCACATGCGGATGATTGCAAACACCAATAATCCAGCAACGAGTCCGCTGATGACACCGACCGTGTTTGCACGACGCAAGAACATCCCCATCATCAAGACGGCCAGCAGCAATCCTAACGTCGCACCTGCGATCGACAGCAAAATGTCAAACACAGGCGAGTTGATCATCGATAGCAAGCACGCGATTCCGGTAACGCAAACGCCAAACAACAACGTTAATTTGCGACTGGTGACAGTTGTGACTTGTCGCCCATGCAGCCAATCTGTCACCAACGTTGCAGTCATGCTGTTGATTCCGCTGTCCAGACTACTCATCGCGGCCGCGAACAATCCGGCCAGGATCAGACCAGTCATGCCAAAACCGCTTGCATGGTTGATCACGAAGTGGGGCAACAATTGGTCCTTGCTGCTGCCTTCCGAGAGCCTCGTAAAGACATCCAGATCGTTCTGTTGATAGAACACGAACAGGGCGCTACCGACAAGGAAGAACAACGTACACGAGAACAAAGTAAAGCCACCCTTTAGCATCAATGCACGCCGAGCGTCACCAATCGAGTCGACGGTCACGTATCTTTGATAGGCACCGTAAGATGCCAATTGTGAACCGAGATAGACGAAGAAACCATAGGCGCAGGCCGAGTACACGTTGCGTTCGCCGAGGCCTCCGGTCGTCTTGAACATCTCGAACTTTCCTGCATTCGAGCCGGCTTCGAAAAACGCGGGCCATCCGCCGTCGATGCCTCCGACGAGCAGAAAGAGCAAAAAGAACATGCCTCCACACAACGCGAAAGCTTGAATGGTGTCGGTCCAGATAACCGCTTTAACGCCTCCAAGCGCCGTGTAAGCTGTCGCCAATAAGCCAACGACAGTGATGATCAGAATCGTTTGTGTTGCCGACTGCGTCTCCAAAACAACATTCAGAATGCGAGACACGGCCAACAACATCGTGCCCATCCAACCCGCCAAGTAGACCATAAAGATCGCGCTGGCAAGCAATCGAATCGCCCTCGTGAATCGTCGCTCCAGGTACTCATACAAACTCAAGAAGCCAAAGCTCTTGTAGAAGGGCATGAACCAGATGCAGGTGATCGGAACCACGATGAAGGGGATAAAGAAGATCGCCAGCAACTGATGGTAATCGCGAAACGCTCCCTCGGCCGGCAGCCCCACAAACGAGTTTGAACTAAATGTGGTTGCGAATAAGGACAAGCCGACCGGCAACCAATGCATGTTACCGCCGCCAAAAAAGTAATCGTCGTTGTCCTTTTGCTTGTTCGAAAAGTAGATGCCCAGCCCGACCACTAAGGCCAAGTATCCGAAGCAAATCGCCCAGTCAAATGTTGAGCTATGTTCCACGATGCGTTCTCACGTAGCTTCGTCGGTGTGGTTCAAGGCAAGAGTGCGAGCCGTCGGCGTCGCTAACAGAGCTTAGTGCTGACCCAACCCGACCCGCAAGGCAGCAGTCCACGTGGAATTCCTAGGAGTCTCCAGGAGGGATTTCCATACTTGCCGATAATTTCATCACTGCAAACGCTTGCTCACGCCCTGTCGAGACGACAGAATACTAGTGACCTATTGAACCAGCCTGTGCCATCTCCGTTTCGACAACATCAAGTCCGCCGCCAAGACAACTGGGGCGAATGGCGTGCGTACTGCTGGAAGTCGCTTCGCGGATTTGAGCATTGCCGTTGCGATCGGAGCACAGGCAATTGATGCATGGAATAGACAACATGAAGCTAAAATTCCAAGGTGGATGAATCTGGGACGGACTCGAATTGGAATGTGAAAAGGCTCCGGCTGAGATTCAAGTGCGGACATTTCCAGATTCGTAGGAGAGTGGTGCGACGCTCGACATCGCGAGTATCCAGAAGGATATTTACGTTCTTGACGACGGTGGCATCACGGTCTATCAACGTTGGCCCAGCGACCGGAGTCCACTCGATGATTAGAGACACTTCAAACGGCTGATCAATGGACGATTCTACCGCCGTCATGTTGATCGCTCACGGAAGCCGAGTGCAAGCGGCAAACGACGAGCTTCTAGCTGTCGCCGATCTGCTGAAATCTCAAACCACCTACCAACACGTCACCGTGGCGTATCTTGAGTTGGCAGAACCTACCATTCCAGAATCTGCACACTTGCTATCTCAAAGCAACGCCGGCCGTGTCTTTCTAATGCCGTACTTCTTGTCCGCTGGCTCACATGTGACCCGCGATCTAGTGGGTTTCCGGCGGCAGTTTTCTGAGCAGTATCCGGATATCGAGTGGATTCTATGCGCGCCCCTTGGCGTTCATCCTCACATGGTTTCGATTATTTCCGACCGCCTTCGCGAGGCCGAGGATTCGGACAGCTTGCCTTTGTGATCTTTTCGTGAAAGATTCTCCGTATTCAGACGGTATGAATTGGCGTAAACTCTGTTAGCTATCACACCTTAGATAGCAGGAAGGGCAATCGCTTAGTTCATACGGAGCAATAGAATGGCTCAATCAAATCAAGTTCGCAGCGCCATCGTGCTTGTGCGTTCGCTAGGCGGCGACATCGAACTTTCCCCAAGCGGCGAGGTGATCGCGATCAACCTGGTTGGAACTGCGGTCAACGAAGATTCACTGGTCGAACTGAAGGCGATCGATCAACTGAAGCGGCTTTATCTTGGCGTGACCGAAATCGACGATTCGTGTGTCAGCTTATTGTCATCCATGAAATCACTGGAATACTTAAGCGTCCACGGAACACAAATGACGCCGGAGGGGATCGGGCAGTTGCGGAACGCTTTGCCGAATTGCCAAATCCGGCCGCGTGGAGCCGCTGTCCCGGCACCAGCGGAAGAGTCAGAAGTAGACACGATGTTGGAGAATCCGCCAAAGCAGGAATCGGCTGTACCAGCGAAGGCTGCTCTCTTAGAACACATCGAGTAGAACACATCGAGTAGAACACATCGAGTAGAACACATCGAGTAGAACAC
>PBMZ01000205.1 GCA_002722955.1 Planctomycetaceae bacterium
ACTAACTTGTGGTTCGAGCATGGGCAGTGGTGAAAAACCCGTCCGCATCGTTCAATGGCCCCAGAGTTGTGGTTCTGTGAGTGAGCCGATGGCTGTGAGGCCACGGGCATGCCGCGGCAGTGGGCCGACCAAACCCGGCCGCTTGCGCGTCACGGCTCACAACTCTGGGGCCATTGGTCTAACGCCTGCGGCTCACTATTTGATTTGCACACCTCGAATCTGGAATCCCCTAGTAGGTCAATACGATGAGTTCGTTGCTGGAACAACTGCTTGAGAACGGCTATGTCGTTGTTGACGAAGTATTGCCAAAAGCGGAAGTCTCGCGACTCAAGGATGAGGTTGATCAACTGATGACCTGTGAGCAAGATGACCCTGTAGTCGCGGGGAATGGTTCACTCATGGCTGAAGACGAAGCCATCGCCGATTTCTTACGGAATAGTTATTCGATCGACGAGGCTGAAGTCGAGCGGATATTGCGGCGGATCCGGCATACTCGTGCGGAGAATCTGGACACACCTTGGCCTGTGGAAATCGGGGAGGTTAACAAGACGTTTCTCCATTTGCCCACGCTGTTTGATTACGGGAAGTCACAACGGATTTGGAATCTGCTGGAGAAATCCGAGTCGGCGGCAACGTTGGTTGAGCAGCCGGTGGTGTTGGAGTTGGTAAGGAGTGTGTTGGGAGCCGACTGCGTGCTCTCGGATTGCAGCGCCACCCGCATCGGTCCTCGGACTGACGGCGGTGCTTGGCATGTCGATGTACCGTTAGGACACCTGGCCGAGCCGTTGCCGGACTTTCCGCTGACAACGCAAAATGTCTGGATGCTGGACGACTTTACTGAGGACAACGGGGCCACTCGTGTCGTTCCCGGCAGCCACTTGTCGCGCCGGAAACCGGAGTGGACAGAAGCCGGACTCGACGGAGAGGTTGCCTTAACTGCCCCGGCGGGATCCGTAGCGATTTGGTTGTCGAATACTTGGCATCGCAGCGGCATCAATCGAACGGACTCAGCCAGGCGAGCGATTTTGTGTTACTACTGTCGGTCTTGGATCAAGCCATTCAATGACTTCCGCAACGGAATATCGGGCGAAATGGCCGCCAACTTCTCGCTAACACTACGATATTTGCTCGGTTGGTCAGCTTCCGCTCCCGTTCGCGGGTAGATCGACTTAACTCAAGTCACCCATTAGCCCTAATTTGGCTATTTATCTATTCGCGCGTAATGTACCATCGTAACCGCTACAACCATTATAACCGGGAGGCTGGGGATGAGGCACAGATTAGTCGACATGCTGTTACTGCTCGTTCTAGTGGGCAACGGGATGACTGCGGCGGCTCAGGAATCACGAGGGCCGCAAAGACAGTCCGAGCCAGTCATTGAAACTCGCCAACCAAACGGAACGTCAATCAAACTCCGTTGTTTCGGCTCGATCTACGAGACATTGGATGGCTACCTAGTTTCACCGAAGGGTCCATCCTATGTGTATGCCAAGAGGCTCAGTGGCGGTCGTCTTTCTGCGACGAACTTGATGGTTGGCGTTGATGCCACGGCAACGGGAAACATCCTGCCAAGATACGAGCGGCTCCCGATGCAGGCACCAGACCCTACTTCAACGGAACGCCCAAAACGTCGGACGAAACCGTTAGTCGGAACCTACAACGTTCTCGTACTACGCCTAAGATTCTCGGACCACAAAGACCGCAATGTTCCGACGACGGACCAACTGTACCGATTATTTAAAGAGAGCGGAAAGTTCCTAGACATCGCTCCTCACGGAACGGTCAAGGACTACAGTAAGGAAGTCTCGTATGGGCAATTGAAAGTCCGAGCTGCCATTGGTGACTGGATCGATCTTCCGCAGACCGAAGCGTACTACGCAGAGGGATTATCGGATGGGAGTTTTGAGCGACTTCATGAGGCGTTGACCTACGCGCTCGATTACGTTGATCGAGGAATCGCTAATGGAGATATTCCGCCGAAGCTGGCTGATTTTGATGGTAACGGGGATGGTTTCGTCGATGCCGTCAGCTTCATTCATTCGGGATACGGCGGAGCCTTCAGGACGACGACGGCAGATGGTGCCAAAGCCGAAGACCGAATTCGCTCACATCGATTCTTAATCTTACCCACCTGGAAATCCAGTACTGGATTTAAGGTCGGTCAAGATGCAATACACCCTGGTCTTGCCGGGGTCGGTGGTCAACAACCGACTCGGCTTGCAGTGATTTGTCACGAAGGCACACACCTCGGTGGTTTGCCTGATCTCTATGATGTTAACTACACGGGAGCTGGAATTGGGGGATGAGGAGTGCTCGGAAACTCGGACGGATTCGATCCCACAGGTTTCTCGCCACCACATCCCATGGCTTGGAGCAAGTTAAAATTGGGTTGGGTGCAACCGGTCTACTTACGCGAGCCAGGCAAATACACAATTCGGGCTCTTGAAAAAGCATCCCGACGTCTATATTGCCGATGGGGGTTTTCCGTACGGCGAATGCTTGATCATTTCGAACCGTCACCCCATCGGCTTTGACCAACATCTACCCACTGGCGGATTAGCGATTTGGCACTGTGACGCAAAAGTGCATACACTGCTAATCCTGGTGGCAGCAATGCTATTCCAGGACTCCCTAGCATGCCCGGTTGGGCTTACAACAACAAACATTACTTTTTGTCGCTTCTGCAAGCCGATGGCAAGTACGAGCTAGAGCGTTTTCCAGACGCTGTGGGAGATGCTGGCGATCTGTTTCGAGCCGGCTATCGCAACGAGATTGGGCCCAGCTTTCTCGGGTAAGGTTGGCCTTATACCGATGCCTACCAAAACGGAAATGCTTATGCGACGGGTATTCGCATCTACGATATCTCGGAACCGGGCGAGGTTATGACGTTTCGGTACGAAGTCGTGCGGCCAAAATAGGACGGAGTCATTCTTGCCAGCGAGACGGACTGATTCCCGCCGCATCGCGAGACATATTGTCGGGGCGATTGGGTAGATCGTATTCGATGTGGCGTTCGTTGGGACTTGCGAAGTACTGGCGGATTTCGGCGGGTAGCTTTGCTAGCTTGTCGGCATCGTGCTCGTCGACCTCGCCGATCGGGCCCGCCCAGAGCGGACGGTAGGCGATAGCCAACATGCGACGCGGTTCGTCGCTGTAGTTGGGAAAGTTGCCGTGAAAAACTTTCTGGTTGATCAGGACGGCGGAACCGGCAGCACACGTGACCATCAATTCGTCGGGGTGCGACAAATAACGCCGGTACGGATTCCCGTCGGCGTGCATCGAGAGATGTGAGCGCGGGATCACTTTGAATGGCGATCGTTCGGGCGTCAGCTCATCGAGGTAATAGAGTACACGGACAAGACATGGACAACTCGACTGCAATCCAAAGATCTGGGAACCATACGGCTGAGCATCCGTGTGGATGGCGATTCCAGGGTGTCCCGGTCCCGAGACCGCGTAATCCACAGCCGTACAAATCAAATCGTCTCCGAACAGGCGATTCAAGAAGTCAACGGTTGGCTGCAGCGCCACCACCGCGATCGAACTCGGAGAATCGGTCCATTGGACGCCCGAGAATCCGCGTTGGTGCTCGCTGTAATCAACTGCTCTGGTTGGCAAGACAGCCAGCTCGGCGGCGATCGACTCTATCTCTTCGGCGGATAGCAATTCCGGCAGGACGACATAGCCGTCGGATTCCAGCGACTGAATCTGCTGGCCTTGCGAAAGACTATGCCAGTCGATTTGCGGACGAAGCGCGTCGGAAATGCTCTCGCGAGAATTCGTGGCCGAGGTGTCCATTGCTGACCCCACTCTTGTTAACGGCTTTTGGCAACTTACTTTTGATCAATCAACGCCCAGTACGCCTTGGCGTAACGCTTTCCAAGTTCTCGGTAAGAGGCGCTGTCGAAATGAACCTTGTCCCCGTTGTGCTTCAAACCGTTTGAGTTCACAAAGGCGGTGAAGTTGACTTTGTTGGGGAGTTGGCAGTGGGCGGCATCGACGGTTTTCTTTTCTTCGCCCCAAGGTCGCTCGGCGAATTGGCCCATTTGTCCGGCGATGAAAGGAATCTTCGGCGCTGACAGCTCTTTGCGGAAGCGTCCGATGAGCTCGTGAAGTTTGGCCTCGTACGTTCTTGATAGGCCGTTTCGAGAATCGCTCTCGCCCTGGTGCCATAGGATACCTTTTAAGGTGCCGGCCTTCAGAGCGACGTGAGCTCTCTTCATAGCATCATCATAAGGGTGAGTCTTCGTCGAACGGTGGTAACCGCCGACTTTCCAAGAGTCGATCGGCGAGCCTCCAACGGCACAGGGGATCAAGCCAACCGTCACTTTCAGATTCTTGCTGGCAACCACGATGCCAAACGTTTTGCCGAGGCCCGTTCCGGCGACCGGCTTATCGAAGTGCAACGGATCGACTGCGGGCACCCATTCCTGCTTCTTGGAAAACATGAGCACGCGCTCGTGAGCCTTCCGGTCAGCGTCCGACACCTTGCCACGACCGGCCATGTTGGATTGTCCGACTAGCAGAAAGAGATGAAAGTTCTCTTTGCTAGGGAGTTCGACGTCGGCCGCTTGGCATACAACGGTCGAGAGAACGAGAACGAGGGAAAGTATCAGTTTCATCGTGGAGCGTGCCTTCATTTTCACTGCTGGGTTGTAGGCAAACATTGTGACGAAAGCGACCGGGCTTGGGGAGGGAAAGTGATGCTAGAAGTCGGGCTTCTTTGGATCCTCTGTGCGCAAGCGGACAGCCAGGGAACGACGGAACACAGCAGTTGCAGATGCCTCAGGCTAAGCCGCGCCTTCTTGGCCTTGTTCTTCCTGCAAGACGTCTTCGATGTGTGGGTCGAAATCGCGACCTCGGACGGCTTGGAGAACTGGGATCACTCGCTCGAGAATTCGCTTCAGGACCTCAGCAGGAGTCCCCATCGGATCGATCTGGTGAACGATATCGTCCGAGTAATAGTCGAGCACGGGAGATGTTTGTTGCCGGTAAATCTCGAAGCGGCGACGAATAATGTTCGAGTCTGCGTCGTCCGGGCGTCCGTCAATCATCGCACGGTGTTTGATTCGCTCGATAATTGGCTCTTCTTCGTCAGCGCTGCAAAGGTGGATGACACGCTGCACATCAATGATGCTGCTCAATTTCTCACATTGAACGACATTTCGTGGGATCCCATCAAGCAGCATGACTTCGGAATCCGGCGAGAAAGTCGCACCCTCGATCTGTGCATCCAACCATGTTTTCCAGATCTTGACAGTCAATTCATTGGAAACCAGCTCGCCACGGCTGATGACCTCGTTGACTTCCTTGCCCTCTTCAGAATTCGGGTCGAGTCCGCGGAAGATATCGCCGGTTGAAACGTGAAAGAAGCCAACAATCTTTCCCAATAGCTTTCCCTGCGTGCCTTTCCCGACACCTGGGGTGCCAAAGAGGAGCACTGCTGGATGGAGCTGATTGGACATCTCAAGCTTCCTTACACCGCCGTTCGGGTCGGACAATCAGATATTGAGGCTGGGCATCCGATTCTCTCCGTCGATTTGCGGATCACCGGATCTCAGAAAAGGCGTAGCCTATCAGAAAGTCAATCGGGTGAATATCCTAATAGCTTTCAGAAAATGGCTCAATCTGCATTTCTTTGATATCGACTTTTGCGCACGCTCGGCGTGTCCATTCTGAAACTTTTTGTCGATTCGACACCGATTTCCGTCGAAAACGAATGATTGACTCGCTGACCAACCAACACGCGAGGCGTGTGTTATGAAGCTTCCCAATCCACTAGGCAGCCGCACCGGGCGGATGATCGCTTTCTTCTTGCTCTACATGACCGAAGGGATCCCATATGGATTCACCTCGATCGTCATGGTCTACCAATTGAGAGAGCAAGGACTCGACAACTTTGAGATCGGCAACTTTCAATGGGCCCTGTACTTTCCATGGCAATGGAAGTGGCTGGCTGGCCCCTTCGTCGACTTGATTTCTTTTGGTCGGCACGGACACCGACGAGTGTGGATCTTAATCTGCCAATTCCTGATGGTGGCCGCGCTGCTCACGGCGATGCCCGTCGACTTTGGGCAACAACTCAAGTTGCTGATCGGAATTGTGTTGATTCACAACGTCTTCGCAGCAACTCAAGATGTCGCCATTGATGCCTTGGCCTGCCGAGTCCTTGAAGAGGACGAACGCGGGCTGGCCAGCGGCTTAATGTTTAGCGGCACTTATCTAGGCAGTCTGGTCGGTGGATCGGCAATCATTTTCTTGCTGCCATACATTCCGTTTGAGTTGACCTATCTCCTCGCCGGCAGTTGCGTGCTAGCCGTGACGTTCTTCATCGTCATTCCCATTCGAGAACCTGAAAACACTGCCGACAACCTAAAAACGGGTGCACTACGTGCCAACCTTATCGAGTATATCGTTACAGCATTTCGATCCATGTTCACATACCGTCTGGCTTTCTTCGGGCTGTTGCTCGCACTGCTCCCGATGGGACCACACGCGCTGACAATGAAGACTCAAGTTTTTGCTTCCGACTTCGGCATGACCACCAATCAGATCGGCTCGCTACAGTCCTTCTCGATCATTTGCTCGGCCGCTGGCTGTGTCATCGGCGGAGTTGCGTCCGACAAGCTGGGCCGACGACGCATGCTCGCCCTGTTCATCGTCACTGGCTGCGTACCAACCATGTTTTTTGCTCAAACCCTGGCATCATACGGCTGGCACTCGCCCCCCGAGACCTTTTCTTTAGATCGCCAGCCGCTCGATGACGAATTCTTCAAATGGTTTTGGATCTGCACGCTTAGTTTTTCATTGACACACGGGATGATGTACGGAACGCGAGCAGCTCTGTTTCTGGACATTTCAAATCCAGTCGTCGCTGGAATTCAATTCACCGCGTATATGTCCGTGTTAAACTTAGTGCTGGGCTACACGACATGGTGGCAAGGTTTCGTCTCGCTCCTTCATGGTTACCCAATGATGCTTCGGATCGACAGTGCCTTGGGGCTCTTGGGATTGTTACTGTTGCCGTTCGTTTGCGAGCGGAAAACGCCACTGGACGTTTAAGTTAAACGCATCGAGAATTCCGAGAAACTCTTGGTGCCAATCTTTGATCCGCAGACCGCTTAGAGGTTATGATTACAGCATCGGAAGTGAATCCAATACATCGATTGATGGGAGTTTCCCAATGTCGACACGAATGCTAGCAACGATCGCCTTTTGTGCTCTCATTGACTTTTCTTCCCTCACTGCGAACGCAGCACAGGACGATTACGAGCACTTGTTCTATCTGAACGATCAACGCGCAATCGTCTTTCGAGTTCACCTGAAAGTTGACGGTGAACCGGTTCAGGAGCGATGGAGTAAGTTTCTCGACAAGCTCGTGAAGACTTACGACAAGAACAACGATGGCGAGCTCTCATCAGTCGAGGCGATGAAGCTACCAAGCTATCGTTCATTGGCCTCTGTTGGTGTCGTCGGTGCTGGTGGGAGTTCGGGCGTCACGGTCGCTCGACCAGATAAGAACAAAGACAAAGTCGTCGATCGCAACGAGTTGAATGAGTACTTCGACAAGATCGGCTTCGGCTCGTTTAGCATACGCTCGTCGCAAGTCACTCGACGGATCAGCTACGGTTTTGGCGCCGCCGGCAACGGTTCACAACTCTTCGAGATCCTTGACACCAACAAAGACAAGCAGTTGTCGCGCAATGAAATCGATGCCTTGCCAACCGAGTTGATGAAGATGGATATCGACGACGACGAGACCATCAGCACGGCCGAGCTAGCGGCAACCGGCGGAATTAATCGACAACAAATCATGAATCGCCCCAATCAAGGACGCCCGCAACCACCCAGGACGCGAATTGTGTCGTCACGCACAACCACATCGAATGCGATCGCCAGTCAGTTGATCGGGTTCTTGGATCAGCCGATCAAAGATCGCCAGCTTAGCCGCCGCGAATTGGGACTCAGCGACGCGGCCTTTCGAAAATACGACAACAACAACGACGGCCTGTTGGACCTCTCTGAGACCGCTCAGTTTGTTGACAATCCCATACCGATTGCTGACGTCACCATTTCTCTTGGATCACAGCTTCGAAATCGACCACAAGTCTCGTTGGTGTCAAGGACCGATGAAGGCGCATTTCACTATCTTGAGTTAGAGATTCGAGTCGTCTCGACAACAAGCATTAGCGTCAAGATCGACCGCATGCGTTTCACACTAGACGCAACTCCAACCTCGACCGCATTGAATCCAAAGAGCATGGCGCAACGTTACATGACGGCCTTCGACAGGAATAAAAACGAGTACCTCGAGCGGACTGAGCTAAATCGAAATCCAAACCTTCGCAACGCATTCATGACCATCGACAAGGACCGCGACGGAAAGATCTTCCTCAAAGAATTCGAGGCTTACTACGTTCAGCAATTCGAGTTCCAACAGCAGCGAACCGAGATGTACATGGCCGAAGGTGGCGCGAATTTATTCGAGGTATTCGATGCCAACGGCGACCTCAGATTAAGCCCGCGCGAAATCCGTGGTGTCAACGAAAAGGTCAAGAACTTGGACACTAACGGCGACGATGCCATCACCGAGAAAGAAATCCCCGGACAAATCCAACTGAGATTCGGCATGGGCAACGCGACAGGAGCACGAACTGGCGTCGTGGTACGAAGTCCCTTTGGCCAAACGAATCGGGCTCCGACGCAACTCCGCGGACCGAATTGGTTTCAAAAGATGGATCGAAACCAAGACGGAGACGTCAGCCGCAGCGAATTCATCGGCGAGCTTGCCAAGTTCAAGAAGCTCGACAAGAACGACGATGGCTTGATTGACGCCGACGAAGCCATCGCGCCGTGATTGTTGGAGTCCAGCCTTTTGGCGCTTTGTAACCAACTTCCAACGTCGCGGCGGCTAAAGCCTGGACTCCAACCCGCGTCTAAGTCAAAGCAGCTTGCTGATCGATCAAGGCGTCCAGCTCTTCCTTCAACTTGCCAAGAATCTCGTCGTAAGGAAACGCCCCAAGAGACTCTTCACCCTTCTTAAGGTTCACATAGTTCGGTGCGCACCAAAGGCCAAGGTCCGCATCGTCGGTCTCGCCGGGACCATTCACGCGGCATCCCATCACAGCAATCGTAATCGCGTGATCCTTGGCGTATTTCGTCATCTTCTTCACGTCTTGTGCTAACTCGACGAACGCTTCGTTTTCAACGCGCGAACAACTCGGGCAGCTGATGATGTTGAGCGTCTGCAGTCCAAAGTCCACCACCGTTCTGACGCGACCTTGCGCGATATCGTCGAGAATCTTTCGGCCAGCTTCGATTTCCTCGAACTTCTGAGAATTAGGCACAGTTAACGACACACGAATCGTATCGCCGATGCCAGCACCAATCAGTTGTTCGAAGGCGATGCGCGTCTTAATCACACCATCCGGTGGCATGCCAGCTTCGGTGACACCCAAGTGCAAGGGCACATCGGGACGCCGTTCGGCGAAGCGTTTGTTGACCTCGATGACCTTCTGCGGTTCCGAATCTTTCAGCGACACGCAATAGCGAGTCATGTCCAGCGAATCGAGGAACTCACAATGTTCCCACGCGCTTTCGAGCATCGGCGAGATCGAGTCATCAGGGTCGTACTTTTCAATCTTCGCTGGATCGACCGAGCCGCAATTCACGCCGACGCGAATGGCACAATCGTTGTCCTTCGCGATTTGAGCCAGATAGCGAACCTTGTCCTTCCAAGGTTTCTCCCGCTCGTGATGATAGAGATGTCCGGGGTTGTAGCGAATCTTGTCAACGTGCGGCGCGACCAACTCGGCCAGCCGATAGTTCTCCTGAAGATCGACCGACAAGTTCGCATCGGTTTGCTTTCGAATCTCACCCAGTGCGTCAGCGTCCTTCTTGCTGTCAACGGCAACGCGCATCACATCGGCACCGGCCGAGGCCACGGAATTGATCTGCTCGACAGTTGCGTCGATGTCCCGCGTATGCGTGGCCGTCATGCTTTGAACGGCAATCGGGTTCGAATCACCAATCGTCACACTTCCAATGCGTACTGATCGGGTTGGATTTCTCGTGATTTCCGGCATTCCTGGCTCCTGTTCTTGCGGAATTGAGCGGTATCATATGGAAATGTTGGATCCGATTGAATGGAATCTTGCCCGATTGTTGGATCACGCCAGAAGCCCGGCATCTCTGAGATGCCGGGCTTCTATACTTCCAATAACCGCAACGCATCGTTGGTCATTCACAGCGGACTCGTATAGAATGCATTACCCTCCTAATCTTCTACATGCCGAAAACGGAGAATCTTCGCGTGTCGACGCTGCCAATTGTCACGGATGTTCCTGTTCCTAGTTCATTAAATGTCGACGAAGCGGTCCGCGATCGCTATAGCCAAGCCGCCCAAGAACACGAAGTCGCGCTTTGTTGTCCGGTGGACTACGATGCGAAGTATCTGGAAATGATCCCGCAAGAGATCATCGATCGTGACTACGGTTGCGGCGACCCCTCGAAGTTTGTGGACCAAGGTGACACCGTTCTCGATCTTGGCTCCGGTGGTGGCAAGATCTGCTATATCGCGTCGCAAGTCGTTGGCGCCGAGGGCAAGGTCATCGGCGTGGATTGCAATGACGACATGCTCGGACTTGCTCGTCAATATCGTGGCGAGATGGCGGAAAAGCTCGGCTATGGCAACGTCGAGTTTCGGAAGGGCAAGATTCAAGACTTGCAACTGGACCTCGAATTACTCGACAAATATCTGCTCGAGAATTCTGTTCGAGACAGCAGCGACTGGCTGAAGCTCGAAGAGCACGCCGACTCGCTTCGACAATCCGCTCCTTTGATCGAGGACCAATCAATCGACGTTATCGTGTCGAATTGCGTCCTGAATCTGGTCAAGAAGCACGATCGGCGACAATTGTTTGACGAACTGTATCGTGTACTCAAACGCGGCGGCCGCGCGGTCATCAGTGACATTGTCTGCGACGAAGATATCCCCGAACACCTACAAAACGACGAGCGACTGTGGAGCGGCTGCATCAGTGGAGCACACCGCGAAGACGAATTCTTGGACGCTTTTGCCGATGCCGGCTTCTACGGGATGGAAGTTCTAAGCCGCCAAGAAGAACCGTGGGCCGTGATCGAAGGGATCGAGTTCCGGAGCATGACCGTCCGCGCTTACCGCGGAAAAGACGGTCCCTGCTTAGAGCGTGCTCAAGCCGTCGTCTACAACGGTCCCTGGAAGTCAGTCACCGACGACGATGGACATAAGCTGGTCCGTGGCCAACGCATGGCAGTCTGCGACAAGACGTTTCAAATCTATTCAAGAAAGCCGTACGCCGACCAAATCACATCGATCGAGCCACACGCACTGATTCCGCTCGAGGAAGCACAACCAATGTCGTGCCACGGAACACCGACCCGCTTACCACAAGAAACCAAGTCTGGCAAACCCCGCCAAACCCAACTTCCCGGCGACGACGATTGCTGCGGCCCAAGTTGCTGCTGAACCATTCCGCGGCCGCCACGAAGCCGAACCCCGGATTATTCATGAAACTGACCGAAATTTCAGATAAGCGTCACGTTCATATCGACTTGTGGCAAACACGAGTCTTCACAGAGTGCAATTCGTGGTCGCCCTGAATTCTCGGTGTTGATAAATGAATAATCCAGCTTTAACCGCCCAGCCGGAGCCGCCGGCGACCAAAGAGCAGATATGTCATTGCGTCGCTGGCGTCTGAGCCCTTGGACATTCATGCTTATCCCACTAGAAATGGACGCATCCACCAAACCTCTGTAAAATCAAGATCTCGATTCTGAACGTTCGAATCCTGGTACGTGGTGTCTCAATGCGTCGATTGCTTTGCCAATTCGTTGTCATACTGCTCACCGTCCTTTGCGGCGTTGCACAAGCTGAATCATTGCACGAAACCATTGATCAGCTCATCGAACAAAAGGCAGCGAAGGTGAAACTTGCTGCCCCAAGCAACGATGCCGAATTTCTCCGCCGAGTTTATCTGGACCTTGCCGGCCGAATTCCAACAGTCAGTGAAGCTCGCGCATTCTTAGCCGACAAAAGCAAGAACAAACGCGAACAACTGATCGATCGTTTATTGCAAAGCTCCGATTACCCCCGGCGGATGCAAGAACTGTTTCACGTCATGTTCATGGAGCGGCGCGGAGACAACGACGAGTGGGCAAAGTTCTTGCGGAGTGCCTTTGAGAAGAACTTACCCTGGCATCAACTGGCGTCAGCGATCCTCTCACCGAACCCAGAAAATGAGGAAACGCGCGGGGCCGCTTTCTTTCTGACACAGCGGCTCGTCAAAGAGGGGGCGATGGCCCCCGTGGATGTCCCCGGACTGACTCGCGACATTGGTCGGCTGTTCGCCGGCGTCGATTTGCAGTGTGCTCAATGCCACGACCACTTGACCATCGACAACTACAAGCAGGCAGACTTCCAGGGCCTGCACATGATTTTCGAGAACATTCAGATTCGGCGCGACGTCAAGTTCCCAGCCGTCTCCGAAAAACTGATGAAGGCTAAGAAAGAATACAGCTCGGTCTTCGAACAAGTCCCCGAAACAACGGGCCCACGAATTCCTGGCGGCAAGGAAATCGCAATCCCACAATTCGAAAAGGGTGAGGAATACGCGGTCGCACCGGATCGCAAAAAGCGAACGCCCGGTGTTCCCAAATTCAGCCCTCTTCGCGAGTTGGCGAACGGCCTAGCCTCGACAGAGAACGCATTATTCACAAAAAACATTGTGAATCGATTGTGGTTCATGATGATGGGCCGCGGCTTGGTCGAGCCACTCGATCTCTTGCACGTCGACAACCCGGCGACTCATCCAAAACTGTTGGACCTGCTGTCGTCAGAGTTCTCGAAGCATAAATTCGACATGCGATGGTTGTTGAAAGAACTGGCGTTAACGAAGGCGTACCAACGCACCAGTGTCATCGACAGCGAAGCGGGCCCGCCCAAAGAATCGTACGCCGTCGCCTTAGAAAAACGTTTTTCCGCCGAGCAACTCTTTTGGAGCCTCGGCGTCGCGACCGGACAGTTTGAAGCCGAGCGATTACGACGGCGAAACGAACTCAAAACGTCCGAAGACAAAGATGCTGCCGAAAAGCTAAAGAAGTTGGAAAGTGAGTCGCTCGAGGAGCTAGTCGCGGCATCCGACGACCTGCAGACCTTTTTCACCGAAGTACGGAAGACTTTCGGCAACGGCCCCAAGGAACCAGAAGTCGACTTCACACCGACGGTCAAAGGCGCTCTATTCCTGATGCATGACGACCGTATCCAACAATTGATCGCACGCACGCCCGGCAATTTGCTCGACCGCTTAAAGAACATCCAGTCCCCACAGCAACAAGTCGAGGAACTGTTCCTCGCAATCTATTCGCGGACGCCAACAACAGACGAGCAAGATCAGTGCATGGCGTACCTGAAGAAGAACGCCGACCGAGTTGACGGAGCATCCAGCAACTTGATGTGGGCCCTTTTGACCTCGACAGAATTCGTCGTCAACCATTGATCGCCATCTTCAAACGAGCGATCAATCCGCCACGCTTGTGGTTCCGCCACAAAGCGATGTAAACTTGGCTTGTTAATCAAGCACGGGGTCACTTTGTTTTTGTAGGTGATGAGAATGATTCAGCGAGTTTTGACAGTGTTGGTCTTGGTGGGTTTCGTTGCGGCCACACAGTCGGCTTCGGCGGCGGATATCTTTCCCGATAAAAAGCTGGAAGCTGTCATAAAAGCGATCTTGAAGAAGAAGCAGCTCAAGACAGACGAAATCAAAGTCGACGACCTGAAAACGATCTTCTTCCTGGAAGCTCCGGGCAAGGAAATCTCGGATCTGACGGGCCTTGAAAAGTGCACGAACTTGGCACTGATCAAACTGGACAAGAACAAGATCGAGAATCTCAAGCCACTTGAGGGCCTGAAAAACGTGCAATCGTTGGACTTGGCCAAGAACGAAATCAGCGATGTCGCACCGCTCGCGAAGCTGGAAAAACTCCAATACCTCCAACTAGAAAACAACGCGATCGAAAAGCTCGATGGTTTGGCCGGTCTGAAGAAACTGTCCGCGTTGTACTTGACCGGAAACAAGATCAAAACGGTCGAACCGCTCAAGGGGCTTGGCAAGTTAGCCTCACTGTATTTGGGCGGCAACGAAATCAGCGACCTGAAACCGATCGCTGGTTTGAAGTGGGTCGCCAATCTCGACTTGCGAGAAAACAAGATTACGGACCTCAAACCTCTCGAGGGTATGACAGAACTGCGATACACGTTCCTGCAGAAGAACAAAATCGCTGACATCGGCCCGCTGGTGGCGATGGCGAAAAAAGATGCCGCCGGAAAGAAACGCTTTGCCCCCTACTGGCGACTTTATCTGGACGAGGCCTCGTTGAATGATGCCGGTAAGAAGCAATTGGCGGAGCTGAAGAAAGTCGGCGTCCGCCTGAATGCCAAGTGACCGCGGTTTCCATCGTTCTGCCAGTCTTCAATGCGGCTCGAACCGTACATCGGGCCGCTTGTTCCATCCTGGACCAGTCGCTGCAAGACCTTGAACTGATCGTCGTTGACGACGGTTCGACCGACGACTCGCTCGACGTTTTAAGCTCAATCCGCGATGAGCGACTCAAGCTAATAACCTGTTCACACCGAGGTGTCGTTGCGGCCGCGAACACGGGAACTCAACACGCTACCGCTCCGATCATAGCGCGGATGGACGCGGACGATTATTCGCACCGTACCCGCTTACAACGCCAACTCGATTGGCTCAACACCCACGATTGCGATGTCGTCGGCTGCCATGTTCGAATCCTTGACCAATCTGGTCACGCAGCAACGACGCTGGCGCGGTACGAGCGTTGGATCAACATCGAAACGGCAACGCCCGATCAAATTGCGGCCTTGCGATTCGTCGAGTTGCCCATCGTCAATCCGACGATCATGGCTCGACGGGAATACTTTGAGCTCGGCTTTCATAACGACGAGTTCCCCGAAGACTACGACCTCATGCTGCGGGCGGCGGAACAAGGAATGCGATTCGGCAAGGTCACCGAAACCTTGTTCAACTGGTACGATAGCAGTTCCCGCATCACACGAAACGACGCTCGCTATTCGACCGAAGCCTTCATGAATTGCCGTCGTCATTACTTCCATTCCGGACCCCTTCACGATGTGGACGTTGTCGACTTGTGGGGCGTGGGCCAAACGGGAAAACCATGGTTGCGTTGGCTTCAATCGAAGACGATCGACGTTCGCCGCGCCTTCGATGTGAGCCCGAAGAAAATCGGCCAGGCGATACACGGTGTGCCGGTTTTAGCGCCGGACGACTTACCAGATTGCGACGGCACGATGATCGTTGTCGCTGTCGGAGCGGGCGGTTCGCGCGAGTTGATCACCGAACACTTGTTGAAACGTGGCTACGTCATCGGCCAAGACGCTTGGTTTGTCGCTTAGTTAGCGGAGCCGTCCGCTTAGCGAAAGAAGCCCGGCATTTTGAAAAAGCCGGGCTTCTGACTTGCCAGCATAGACCACGATTCTACCGCAAGTTCGCGGCCACTTGGTTTCGCATACTGTTTAGAACAGGCGTGCGCGGGACAAGCCGCATTGCCATTCCCGTCCAAAGCGTCTGCAATTCGTCGGTTCGCCAAAGCTCACGACCAAAACTTGGATCGGCGACAACCAATCGATCTTCGTCCAAGAATCGAATGAACACGACCGCGTGCTGTTGACCAGGAATCCAACCGCTCGTGCGGCGGTACTCGTCGCGATTGGGGAGATCTTCGGGCAACTCGGCAACCAGGATGGCTGGCTCATTGTCTCGAAGTGTTTCGATTGAGCCATGGATCAACTCAACACGCCAACCGGTGCCTTCAGTTTTCAATGACAAGCCACGATATAGGCCCATCCAACGGGTCCCTTGCCGAGTCAAACAAAGCTTCGCCATCTCTTGTTCGGTGGCGGGTATTCCATGAGCCTTCAATAAGGTCGCTGCCGAAGCCGGGCTGCAGGTCCACGGAGTCGTCTGCATACAGACATCTCCGTCCCAACGTTCTTCACACTGTGGGGCAACGCCAAGCACTGGACTACTCGCCGAGTAGAGGCTCGCGACGACCAAACCAAAGACCGACAGAGCTCGTCGCCACTTCAAAATCGCCGTGTTCGTCCAAACCAAACCTGCCAAGATCATGGCAAAGATGGGAATCCAATTGCTCAGCACAATCAGATTCGCGTGCGACAAGAGTTGCTCGAATGCTGCCCCATCACGAAACAGCCAATGATAGGCGACGCCCAAGAACATGACCGTCGCAGCAAAGGCATTTCGTTTGGCGGTCGAAAGAGTTTCAGAGAGCCGGACGGTAACCATGAAAAGGCCCGTCGAGACCAAAAGAACCAAGACTAGACTGAGACCAAGCTCGCTCATGATCCGCCTCGATAACAACCAACGCGTGCAACTCGACTCTAACCCATAATCTGTCGCGCCACGCAAGATTCATAAAACATTAAGCTGCTCACCATCGATTATTTTTAATCTCGGTTCTACGGCAAGAGAATTCTTACTGAGAACGCCAAAATTAACATTCGACGCCGCTGGGCCGGCAATACAGAATTCCACGCAAGCCATTGACACCAAACATGTTACACCACAACAAACAACCGTTTGCATCCAGGCACTGCTTTAAGGCATCTCGCCTGATTTCCGGATTCCGGCTCGCTTTCTCTTCCATTGGACATACTTGCCAAAGTCAGGATGCGCAAGGAGTTTCTCACGTGTGTTGAAGTCTCGCCCGAGTCCCTTTTCCGGAATCATCTCATGAAGCGTGCGGTGGCATTGACGGCAGACCTCGAGCCCCTCTTGCATCTGTTCGCGGGTGAAATTCTTCTTGAACCACTTGTTGCTGTGCAGCGTTCTGGGGATGCAATGATGAAAGTTATACGGTGGTTCACAACCGCAGAGTTCACATGTTTCGGGTTTCGATTTGTTCGACTTCATTGTTCTAGCAGGAGGCCCTTCTGGCCGCTCGCGAAAATCCCGCAATCATGCTTTCAATTCGACCCCATTCTGCTAGGATTCCACCAGGATTGCGACTGTTAGATTAGACAACCTGCAGAATTTGCCCGTTCGCGAAGAAATCGGTGCAACCTGCTGAAAGGACACTTGTTGTGCTCGATACGTACGCTGATCGGTGGGCTCTGATCACGGGAGCTTCCTCGGGCATCGGCGCCGAATTCGCAAGCAAATTGGCTGCGCGAGGCATGCATCTTGTCCTGGCTGCACGCCGCACGGACAAGATGCAAGAGCTTGCGACAGAATTGGACACTCGTCACGGTACAAAGACGCTGATTATTTCCTCGGATTTGAGCCAACCCGGTGCTGGCACCAAGCTGTATCAAGAGATCTCTGCGGAAAACATCGACATCGAATTGCTAATTAACAATGCTGGCTTCGCTCAAGTTGGGACCATCGAAGACGCCAATGTCTCGGCGATCCTAGATCTGGTGCAAGTCAACAT
>PBMZ01000206.1 GCA_002722955.1 Planctomycetaceae bacterium
AATCTTTCCATCGCCGTCTCGGTCTTCACCGTACGGCACGTTGCCCTTGAAGTAGATGCCTAACTCGCGTCCTTTGGCGACGTGCGTGTTGTAATTCTTTTTTTTGGTCGTGGCTGCAAACGTCTTGTTCGCTCGAATCATGGCGGCCACGATTTTGTCGTTGGGCGTTGTCAGCGGCAGTTGCTCGAGGACTTTCCCGTCCATACCAAATTCGCCGGGGCGGATCAGTACGATTCCGGTCGGCGATTTCTCGCCTGAGATCGATTTGGTCCAATCCGATTTCGTGTCGAAGTCGAAGTGAAAACGACCGACGATCTCCGCGTGATTCGAGACTGCTTTCAGTGATTCTCTCAGCTCTTGCGTTTCCTGCTTCGATCCCGCGACCAACGCCAACACGCGTTGATCGGCCGAGGCTACGTTCAAGGCTTGTCGAAAGCTGTGGAAGTCCGGGACCAGGGCCTCGCTGGCCTTTGCCTTGGGAGTGTACTTCTTAGCAATGCGATTAAGCTCCTGAGTTTCCGGGCGATCCTTGAAATTGTTTGGCCCGAATCGAGGACGGAATTCTCTGCCAAGAACCATTTCTGGCCCACGTCCGGCTCGAGTCAGCCAATCTTGACCGTTCGGTGCCAAAACGCAGAACGCACTGTTTTCGAAACGCCCGTCAAGGAACGTGCACACGTAGCGTTGGTGATCTTCACTTTCGTAAGAATCAATACGGATACAAACAAACTGGCGGGAAGCTTTAATAAACTCGGGCGATGCGAACAGACCGTTCTGCGTATTGGTGTAGCCTGGTCAGAACACGCCTGATACACCACGACACTGAGTCGCCGCGGCAACGAACATGATTGGCCGACCGCTTCGCTTCGCCTCAGCTTCCGCAAGCTCCCACGTTGTGTACCACGCGATTCCTGGCTGGCCGATGTCAAGATTCGACTCACCCAAATCGGACGGTCGTGGACCGCCGCCCCGCCTTGGTGGCTGTGCATTGATCGCTACGGCTAACAGGCCTACAGCAAGAATTGCGGTCAGAACTAAGCGGCGCATTTTGGTCGGCCCTCTCGTGGCTCAAGCGTCAGAGCAAGTCGGTCACTATAAAAGGAATACGCGAACGCAATGAAACAGTACACGGACTTGTCAAATCGGTAAATTCCGATTTAACCTACACACATGAACGCAAACAAATTGGCGAACAACTTCGCACAGACCCTGGTCGCATCTCTGGCTTTCCTGCTGGCATCTCATGCTATCGCGGACGAAGCAAAGGATGCTGCAAGCAAACGAACTCCTTGGACAACATCTAAGGTAAAGGGCTCGCCCGAACCGCCGTTGCCATTCGTGACCGAACAAGTCTTTCCCAACCTGAAGTTCAACCGCTGCATTGATATGTGTAAGTTGCCCGGCACGAACCGTTTGCTCGTGCTTGAACAAGGCGGCAAAGTCTACTCGTTCGAAAACAATTCAGACGTCAAGAAAGCAGACCTCGCTGGCGAATTGAAAGCAAACATCGAAGGCGTCAGCAACGTCTATGCAATGGTCCTTCATCCTGAATTCGAGAAGAACCGCTTTGGCTACTTCTGTCTGATCAAGGGCGGTGATCGAGCCAAAGGAAGTCAAATCGTTCGTTTCGAGATCTCCGACAGCGACCCTCCAACCATCAACTTAGACACCGCCGCAACGATTCTTCGTTGGCAAGCCGGCGGACACAACGGCTGCTGCTTGAAGTTCGGCCCAGACGGTTACTTGTATATCTCAACAGGTGACGGCGCTGGCCCGAATCCTCCCGACACACTTCAGGCCGGACAAGACGTCTCGAACCTGCTCTCCGCAATCTTGCGAATCGACGTCGATCAAACAGAAGGCGGCAAAAATTACCGTATCCCCAACGACAATCCATTCGTCACTCTAGAAGGTGCTCGCGGTGAAATCTGGGCGTACGGATTTCGCAACCCGTGGCGAATGAGTTTCGACAGCAAAACCGGCGACTTATGGGTCGGCGATGTTGGCTGGGAACTCTGGGAAATGCTCGACCGAGTCGAACGCGGCGGCAACTATGGATGGAGCGTTATGGAAGGCCGCATCCCTGCAAACCCCGAATTTCCACGCGGGCCAACAACAATTTTGCCCCCGACGATCGATCATCCGCACTCGGAATCGTCGTCGATTACGGATGGCTTGACCTACTATGGCAAGCGGCTCGCTGAACTTCACGGACACCACGTTTACAGCGATTACGACACCGGCAAGTTTTGGAGTTTTCGACACAAGAACGGCGAGGTCGTCGAACATCGCGAGATTGCTGACACCACGCATCGCGTCGTGGGCTTCGCCGAAGATCACTCGGGCGAGTTCTTCATTGTGGACCACATCGGCGGCTCGCTTCACCAGTTAGTTCCCAATCCCCGTCGCGATGAAGTTAGCCAATTTCCTCGAAAGTTAAGCCAATCCGGGCTATTCGCATCAGTTACTGACCAGACTCCTGCAGCTGGCGTCGTGCCCTACAACGTCATTTCCGAGCAATGGTCGGATCACGCGACGGCGCAACGATTTGTCGGCGTGCCAGGTGATGCCGTGTTGCCGTCGGGTAAGGCGATCGGAAAGACCATGGCGTTTCCCGATGACTCTGTGCTGGTGAAAACTTTGTCGCTGGAGATGGAAGCAGGCAATCCAGCCAGCCAGCGACGGATTGAAACACAGATTCTTCACTTCAACGGCATCGACTGGTTGGGCTACTCGTACCGCTGGAATGAAGATCAAACCGACGCCGAGCTGTTGGACGCATCCGGCGCAGAGCACGTGTTCGAAATCATCGACAAGAAAGCCCCCGGTGGTCGGCGCAAACAAACGTGGCGATTTTCCGGACGAGCGGAATGTATGCGCTGCCATAACAAATGGTCGGGCCCAGTGTTGGGATTCAACGCGTCGCAACTGACCAGCGATTCTCAATTGTCAGCGTTCGCGTCGACCGGCCTGTTCAGCAAGCCTCTGGACAAGAAGACTCGCTTTGCCAACCCGCGCGACACTGCAGCAAACCTGAACACTCGCGCGCGAGCCTACTTGCACACCAACTGTGCTCATTGTCATCGGATGCACGCCGGAAGTGCTGTGCTGAGTTACCTTCACTCCGACCTCTCGCTCGAAAAGATGAACATGGTTGGAGTTAGACCAACTCAAGGAACATTTGGCCTGCACAGTGCCCAAGTCATACGTGCCAAAGACCCATTTGGCTCGGTCCTTTATTATCGCATGTCGAAGCTTGGCGGCGGACGCATGCCGCATATCGGCTCGACCGAGGTGGATCGGAAGGCTGTCGACTTGATCTACAATTGGATCAACCACATCTCACCCGACGACTCGAAAGACACATCCGGACAGCAGTTCTTAGACAAGCTACGACAAATTGAAGCGACTCGCGTCGATCGGCTTCGAACATTTAAGGGCTCATCTGATCAATTGTCCGAGCAAACCGCCGAGATACTTTCAACCACAAGCGGCGCACTACAATTGATTCGTGCCATCGACCGGCATGCCGTGCCAGAAAATGTTGCCAATGCAGCCATCGAGCATGCGACAAATCACAAAAGTCTAGCCGTCCGCGACTTGTTTGAACGATTCTTGCCGCCAGAAAAACGCGTCAAACGTCTTGGTACAGTCGTCGACGCAGACCGACTCCTAAAACTCAAAGGCGATGTCGAACGTGGCCGCCAGCTGTTCTTCACAACAGCAGGAATTGCCTGCAAAAACTGTCATCGAATCGGCAAGGAAGGAAAACAAGTTGGTCCTGACCTAACGCAAATCGGCAAGAAGCTGAACCGACAACAGTTGCTCGAGAGTATCTTGGAGCCGTCAAAGCGAATCGATCGAGAGTACGTGACATACGTGGCTCAAACTCTGGAAGGCAAACTCGTCACCGGACTGCTCGTCAAGAAAACCACCGAAGCAATCGTGTTGCGTGATGCAGAAAACAAGGAAACTCGGATCCTCGCCGATGACATCGATCAGCTATCGCGTCAGAAAAAATCGTTGATGCCGGAGCTCTTGCTCCGCGACATGACTGCCGAGCAAGTGGCTGATTTGCTGGCATTTCTCAGTTCATTGAAGTAACCATCGGCGGCAATCTCGAAGATAACGGAGACTGTTTTGTCGAAGTCTGTTCGGAATCTGGTCGCGATCGTTCTTTGTGCAAGTCACGCGGCGGCTGCGCAAGACCAGCCCATTGACTTCGCTCGCGACGTCCTTCCGATCTTCCGCGCAAAGTGCTTTTCCTGCCACGGCCCAAAGACCACAGAAGGTGGGTTGCGGCTCGATACTCGCCGGCGAGCCTTACTTGGCGGCGATTCGGGATCGACCATTATCAAGAAGGAATCCAGCAAGAGCGAATTGATCACTCGCATCACTGCTGAGAAGAACGATGGCCGCATGCCTCCCAAGGGCGAGCCCCTAAGCAACCGGCAAATCGACACGTTGCGTCGCTGGGTCGATGATGGCGCAAAGTGGCCGGACAAGCTCGCGGGAGAAGATCGTCCAAGCCAACATTGGGCCTTCCGTCGAATCGATCGGCCAACAGTCCCCGATGCCGGCGTCGAGAATCCAATCGATGCGTTCATCATCTCCAAGCTCAAGGCCCACAAGCTGAGCCCATCAAAACGCGCCGACCGGTCCACGCTGATTCGTCGGCTCTATCTTGACCTCATCGGATTGCCGCCGTCACCGGAAGCCGTGCATCGTTTTCTTAATGATCGTGACGATAACGCCTACGCGAAGGTCGTCGATGAGCTCTTGAGTTCAAAGCACTTTGGTGAGCGATGGGCGCGACACTGGCTTGACCTTGCTCGATTCGCTGAATCCGACGGTTACGAAAACGATCGCATTCGCTCTCACGCGTTTCGCTATCGAGACTGGGTAATCGACGCCATCAACAATGACTTGCCCTTTGATCAATTCACTGTCGATCAATTGGCGGGTGATCTGATGCCCGATGCAACTGACGCTCAGAAGATCGCCACGGGCTTTCATCGCAACACACTTTGGAACTCCGCGGCTTCGGCTGATAAAGAAGAGTTTCGTGTTCGTGCCATCAAAGATCGGACAGAAACCACGGGAACGGTTTGGATGGGCCTGACATTACGTTGTTGCCAGTGCCACTCACACAAATACGATCCGATTGCTCAGCGCGAGTACTACAGCATGTACGCGTTCTTCAATCGGACGGATAACAACGACACCACTGTTGGCGGTCGAGGTGCTCAGACTTTAAAGTCGGCAAAGCGAGATTCCTTCGTGCACCGCCGCGGCAATTTTCTATCGCGCGGGCCAAAGGTTGAGCCAAGGACTCCAGCATTCTTGCCGAAGCTAGAAACTCGCGGGCAGCAACCAGACCGGCTCGATTTGGCACGTTGGCTAGTCAATCCTGATCATCCACTGACGGCACGCGTTGCCGTAAACCGGTATTGGCAACATCTATTCCGCCAAGGCATCGTCCCAAGCCCCGAGAACTTTGGCCAAAATGGCGAGCAACCGACGCATCCCGAATTACTGGACTGGCTGGCTTCCGAGTTCATTCGTCTCAATTGGAGTCGCAAAAAGCTGATTCGAACAATTGTGATGTCCGCCACCTATCAACAAAGCTCGCATCAACAAATTGCTGACTGCGAGATCAACGGCACAACCAACGCAACATGCGTCGACCCACCGAATCGCCTTCTCTGGCGACAGAACCGTTTGCGGGTCGAAGCCGAAATCGTTCGAGACTTAGCTTTGTCCGTTAGCGGTTTGTTAAACCTAAAGATGCACGGTCCGTCCATTGTGCCTCCCTTCCCCAAAGGTCTTGGCGACTTCCGACTCAACAACGAAACCCTGCGACAACCTGGCGGCGGCCGTTTTCGTCGTGGCATCTACATTCACGTGCAGCGGACATTTACGTTTCCCACACTTGCTGCTTTTGATGCTGCGGACGGCAACGAAGCTTGTGTTCGCCGCGATCGAAGCAACACGCCGATGCAAGCATTGACGCTCTTGAATGACCCCGTGTTCAACAACTGCACCAGCGTGTTTGGAAAGCGAATCCAACGATTGGGAGAAAACAAAGATGAACGCCTAACATCTGCTTTCGAGATTTGCTTTGCTCGCGAACCCTCTACTGAAGAAATGTCAGTGCTACACACGCTCGTCCAGTCGCAAAAAGATGCCGGTGCCGACGAGGACGAGATTTGGCGTGGCGTCGCGCGAACAATGTTGAATTTGGAAGCATTTATAACCAGGGAATAATCAGTCGAGAGCGTGGCTGCGGGCGAGTCTTCGAACCCCCAGATTTTTGGCCGCCAAGCCAACAACATCACCAATCCAAACCATGAATCCTGATCCCAATCACGCAATGACAGAACAGCGCCGTCGCTTCTTGACGAGTGCCGCCAGCGGTCTGGGTTGCGCTGCAATTAGCAGCATTTTGCAGCACGACGGGTTGCTCGCCGATGAAGCAAACCCGCTCGCGCCGCGAGAGTCTCATTTTGCGCCGCGTGCAAAACGCTGCATATTCATCTTCCTCGCTGGAGGAACAAGTCAGGTTGAGCTATTCGACCACAAGCCCAAGCTCGAAGAACTCTCCGGTCAGCAAATTCCCGAATCTTTTCGTGAGGGAATTCGATTAGGTCAGACGGGCTGGAACGCTCCGATAATGGAAAGCCGCTTCGGCTTCAAACGCTATGGGCAATGCGGCATGGAGTTGTCCGAGTTACTCCCAAACATCGGCGAGTGTGCTGACGAAATCTGTCTAATTCGATCCATGCATCATGAAGCCTTCGATCACGCACCAGGCGAACTCGAACTGAGCACAGGAATCGATCAGCCAGGACGACCAAGCATGGGAGCATGGGTCACGTACGGGCTCGGCAGTGAATCCCAGAATCTTCCCAGTTACGTGGTGATGATCAATCATCGCAGCCCGAACTCGCGACATATGGCCTGGGGCAACGCATTCTTGCCAGCTGCGAATCGCGGCGCGTTATTAAGAAACCAAGGAACTCCCATTCTGAACTTGGCAACGCCTGACGGTATCTCGCCCGAAATGCATCAAGCTCAGCTTGCAGCCATGAATCGACTGAATCGCTTGAACTATCAGCGAACAGGCGACCCCGCTATCGCCGCAAAGATCGCCGCCTATGAGTTAGCGTTTCGAATGCAATCTGCAGCACCCGATTTGATTGATTTGTCGCGCGAGTCCAAGACGACGCTGTCGGAATACGGTGTCGATCGAAGCGGCCAAGAAGGCGTCTTTTCACGAAACGTGCTGCTGGCGCGACGACTTGTCGAACGCGGTGTCCGATTTGTGTCGGTCTTTCAGCGCAAGTGGGATCATCACGACGCGATCGCAGCCAAGCTGCCCATTCAATGCCACGAGGCCGATCAGCCAATCGCCGCTCTGATCAAAGACCTCAAACGCCGCGGCATGCTTGAGGACACGTTGGTCGTTTGGGGCACCGAGTTTGGACGAACCGCGATCACTCAAGGCAACTGGAATAACGCGGGTCGAGACCACCATCCGCACGCCTTCAGCCTTTGGATGGCCGGCGGTGGAGTCCGCGGCGGCTGCGTGCTTGGAAAAACCGATGACCTCGGCTGGCGTGTGGTCGAGGATCCCGTTCACACAAACGACTTCCATGCGACACTCTTACATCTCTTCGGCCTCGACCACAAACGGCTCACATTCCGATACCAGGGCCTCGATGTTCGATTGACCGATGTCGGCGGGCATGTTGTCGAAAAGGTCTTGTCCTGAGTACTTTCTGTATCTTCGATCGAGAAACATCAAATGACGAACAAAGTGCTCTTCGCTGACAAGATCGAACGGCGGCAATTCCTAAAGTCGTCTCTCGCTGCCGCCCTGCCCTTCGCAACGGCGCCAGCACTTGCCACCGACTCGAAGAAGCGGCCCGACGTCTGTGTCTACACCGAGCACTTTCAGTCATTACCGATCCCCGAGGTCTGTGGCATTTTTAAGCAATTGGGTGTAGAGGGACTCGACTTAACAGTTCGCCCCGGTGGCCACATTCCGCCGGAAAAGGCAAAAGCCGAGCTACCGAAAGCTGTCCAAGCAGCCAAGGACCACGGCCTCAAGATCATGATGCTGACCACAGCCATCAACTCAGCTGATCGCAACGCCGAGGAAATCCTAGCAACGTGTCAACAAGAGGGCATCGATCGCATCAAGACAGGATACTTTCCGATTGGACAATTTGGTCAATTGAAGAAGCGGCTTGTCGAGGTTCGGAAACAGTTGGATCAAGTCGTTGAGCTTGCCGCCAAGTACAAAGTGCGTCCGTGCATCCACGTTCATTCGGGATCAACGATCCCCTCGAATGGCTTCATGCTCTACAACCTGATCCGCGATATTCCACCAGAACGAGTCGGTGCCTATCTGGACTCCTACCACATGACGATCACTGGCGGAGCTGGCGGTTGGCGTCAAGCCATCGATCTGTTGACGCCTTGGATATCGTTGGTCGCACTAAAGAACTTTCAATGGCATCCGGGCAAACGAACGGACATCAACCAGCAAACTTGGCGAACAGAATTCTGCCGCTTGGAAGACGGAATCGCACCGATCCCAAGTTTCGTCAACATAGTCCAACGCGTGGGATATCAAGGCTTTTATACGCTACACACGGAATACCGTAAGCCTGTGAAAGACTGTATCCAGTTGACGAAAGAAGACTTTGCTTATTTGAAACGCATCTTTGCTCGCCTCTAGGCTCTATCCCTTAATTGCGGACACGGCACTTGTGAAACCACAGCGACCAAAAAGTATTGCATGCCACTGGTATTCATTGCCTCTTGGTCGCCGGCGCCTTCGGCTTGACGTTAAACGAGTTGTTTCTGACTGAGAACACACAATGACAAACGACACGATTGGCGAGGGCAAAGTCGCCCTTGTCACAGGTGCTGGCCGCGGATTGGGGCGAGGCTTCGCGGAACGCGTTGCAGGCATGGGTTACGCAGTTGGCATTCATGGTCTTACGGATAACGAGCCAGCAGAGTACGGCGAGGGCACGACCGTCACCAACTTGGCCGCAGGAATTGCCGAGCGATTCGAAGTCGAGACAAGGGCAGTTCTCGGAGACCTCTCCATCACCAGCAACGTAGCGCGAGTCGTTGACGAGGTCGAGCAATCGTTGGGGGAGATCGACTTGCTGGTTCAAAACGCTGGCGGCGACATTGCTGCCGTTGGCGGCAAGCCCGAGCCGAATGACGCCATCTTTATCAACGAGGCAGATGTTCGATCCGTGTTGGATCGCAATCTGATGACAACAATCTTCGTCTGCCAAGAAGTCGCGCGCCGCATGATCGAACGACGCCGAGGCCGTATTGTCACTGTGAGTTCTCAAGGTGCCTTTGCAGCATCACCAGCACCGGCCATTTACATCACAGCAAAGATGGGCGTCATCGCATACACTCGCTGTTTGGCGACACAACTGCGAGAATTCGAAATCAACGTCAACTGCATCGCTCCAGGAGACGTCCGCAGTGGTCGCTTCCTGGGGACTCGAGAGGTCGACCCGTCTCGACTCGCCACAGAAGGCACGTTAGACCGCATCGCGACATTGGACGAGATCGCACGTGTGGTCGAGTTCTTCGCCGGACCGCAGGGAGACTTCGTCTCCGGGCAAGTCTTGATGGTCAACGGCGGCAACTTGCCGTAAGGTGTTTCACAAACGACGAGAAGCCCGGCTTTTGCGAAAAGCCGGGCTTCTAAACACCCACAAACTCAAAACTGGCATTCCCCAACTCGAAACATCAGACAGACAACCCAATGAAGATCACCGACTTTCAAATCGAATACTACGAGAGCGAAACGGCCCCTTTCAATTGGCGTGACGGCTTGGTCGGCGGACCGGGCGGTATGGTGCGACAAACACTTCTCCGCGTCAAAACGGATGCCGACATTGATGGCATCGTTTGGCTCAAGAACGACGCCATTTCACGTGACATCGTCGAGAATTGTCTCGCCCCGAATTTCCTCGGCGCCGATCCGTTGATGCGCGAGCAGCTTTGGTCGCTGATTTGGGAATTGGATCGGCTGCAAGAGTTTCCCATGTATGCACTTGGCTACTTGGATGTTGCCGTCTCGGATATCGCGGCAAAAGCAACTGGGCTTCCCGCTTACAAATTGATGGGCGGTCATAAGTCCCGAGCAAAGGCATACGCAAGCACAGTCACGATGGACACAATCGACGATTACTTGCGTTTGGCAGACCGTTGCCTTGAGAAAAATTACAAGGCGATCAAGCTACACGTGTGGGGTCGAGTCCACGACGACGTTGCCTTGGTTGGCAAATTGCGAGAGCACGTAGGTCCCGATATCGAGCTGATGCTTGACGGCAGCGCTGGCTACACGCTGGACGAATCGATTCGGCTTGGCCGAGCGATGGAGGAATCCGATTACCTCTGGCTTGAAGAACCAATGCGTGAGTTCAATTTGTACGCGTACGAGCGTCTCTGCAGTACTCTCGACATCGCCATTCTTGGAGCCGAGTGCACGGACGGCGTCCACTTCAATGCCGCCGAATGGATACAACGCGGCGCTTGTGATCGACTCAGAACCAGTTGGTTCTTCAAAGGCGGGTTCACAGGTGCGCTGAAAGTCGCCAGCTTGGCGGACTCATTTCAACTACAAGCTGACGTACACGGCTGCGGTCCGGGCGCGTTGACGCTTGCCTGTGCAATACCAAACACGCTGTATTACGAATCGATCGTGCCCGAGGAATCCTTGCCCGATGCAACTCTCCACGGCACTATTCTTCCCGACGCCGATGGCTGGGTCTATCCGGAAGAGTGTCCTGGCATCGGTTGGGACCCTGATCCTTCCAAACGCGTTTGACGAGTGAATCAAAATATCCGTTGTCGCCAAGCCTGAATTGAAGCTATCCTAGGTTGACACTTGCTGATGCAATTAACAGGCACATCGATGGATCACTCACCCGACGAACCCGCTAGCGACGACGCTCAGCAGACATCAACCGCAGACTCTGCGAAGAAGAATAGTGCGTCTGCTAAGTCGATCACTCTTCTGATCATGGTTGCTATCGGAATCGGATTTGCCTGGCTCTCCGCGCGAGAAACGCCCATCGAGCCTTTATCAGTGCCAACACAAGAAGGCTCCGAATTCGAAGACTTTTATCATCAGAATCCGCGGCGAATTATGGCGGGGACAGTGAACTCGTGGTGGGACGCCATTCCTACAGACGTTCCCGACATGCAGCCCGGCGAGGGCACCGAAAGCAACATCAGCCCGGATGATTACTCGGGTTCAAAGTCTTGTCAGAAGTGCCACAAGAAGAATTACACGGACTGGTCCACGCATGCTCATCGTTGGATGAACGCCATCGCCAATACAGAGAGCGTCAAAGGCGATTTCTCTGGCAAATCCGACATCCATTATCTGGGAGGCCACGGAACGTTTTCCAAAGTTGATGGCCACTACCGAATGACGATGGAACGCGATGGAACGAAGCGCGTATACGATATTGATCAAACGATTGGCTCGCGATTCTTTCAGTCCTATGTTGGCAAGTTGATTGAAGGTCCGGAGCCCTCAGACCATCTCGCCCGGCAGGAAAGCCATGTGTTGCCATTCGGCTACTGGTTGGAATACAAGGAATGGGTCCCAACCGTCCATATCGGCGATGAGAGAGCCATGCCAGATGGCAAACGTGACGACCCATTCGATCCGCCAAAACCTGCCGATGAAGTGAGTGAGCATTTCCAATCGCTCTACGCACGATACTGTAATCAATGCCACTCGACATTCTCGTTCGGCAACATGTTGGTGCGAGCCGCTCCCAGATACGGTCGCTACTTCCCTCACAAACTTCACATCAACTCGTCACAGTTTCTTGCTCAAGCCCATCCGTCGATTTGGAGCGGTGAAAAGAAGCCTTCTCAATTGGTCAATGTCGAAGTGACCGACATTTTCGAGAAGCTCATGCATCTTGACTCACCCAGTCATGCCGTTGAAATGGGCATCACCTGTGAGGCTTGCCATTTGGGCGCGAAACAACACGCACTCGGGAAACTGAAGAAGCCGTCCTTCTTGCCAATGAGTCCACTGTTAAAGCTGGAAGCATCATCAAAAGTAGACCCCGGCCGAACCCCCGAAAACGTGAATTGGATTTGTGGTCGTTGCCATTCGGGTACTCGCCCACACCTGGCGGCGGGCATGTCGACTTGGAATTCGACCGAGTACGATGATTTCGCATTGAGCCGTTGTGCTAGCGAGCTAACTTGCATCGACTGCCATAACCCGCACAAGACAATTGGTCCGCGCTGGACGAACACGGCCGATGCCGATGACGCAAGCTGCATGAAATGCCATGACGAATATCGTGATGCCGATACGCGTGCGGCTCACACCCATCATTCGGCTGGCAGCACTGGCGATCGTTGCATGAACTGCCACATGCCACACTTGAACGAAGGCCTTCAGGATGTCGTCCGCACACACATGATTTACTCGCCGAATCGGCGAGACATGATTCGAGCCAATCAGCCCAACGCGTGTAACATGTGCCACACGGAGAAGTCCATTCGTTGGACGCTCGATCATTTTCAGAAGTGGTACGACGATCGCCCTTCCTCGTCAATTTTGACCAAGTACGACAATCCTGATCAGCCAGCGATCCTCGAGTGGCTCGAAGACGAGAACGAATCTGTCCGAATGTTTGCCGCCGGTGCCTTGATTCGATCCAAGTCCTTCTGGGCGCTTGAAGAACTTTCGAAATCACTCGACGACCCGTTCTTGTTGAACCGCCAGTTTGCGCTCAAGGGCCTCGAAGATCTGCTCGAAGTCGATTTGGACGACTTCGGTTATCGCTTTTACATGACTCCACAAGAACGCGCGGAACCATTGTCAAAGATTCGGGCAATGCTTAAGAAGCACGCCGTTGCCGCCGCCCAAAAAGAAAAAGAAAAAGACCGATGAAGAAGACGCGTCATCTGCGTTTCTCCATCGGTCTGGACTAAATTGAAATCTTCGTTAGCCGGGATACTCGGCAACGTAAACCGCTTTGACTTGAGTGTAATCGAGCAGCGTCTCTTCGCAATTCACGCCACCGCCGGGGCCGCCCGAGATACCTTGGCCGCCGTAGGGCAAGCCGTAGGCAATCGAGTTGTGGCAGTTAACTTGGCAGGTCCCGTCACGGAATTGCTTGGCCAACGCAACGCCTCGATCCACATCCTTGGTCCACACGCTAGCGCCCAAACCATAAGGCGAGCTATTCGCAAGCTGCAGGGCTTCTTCGGCTGTGTTGACGGGGCAAACTGTCGCGTATGTGTGGAACACTTCAATTGGATTGACGTTTTGACCGGGGCTCGTCCGGTAAAGTGCGGGCTTCAGATAGTAGCCGTCTTTGCCGGACACCTCAGCACGACCACCGCCCAAAATGGGGTCGCCGCCAAGAGCAATGGTTTGTTCTTGGGCTTGCAGAATTCGCGACCGTTGCGTTGCGTTCACGACGGCACCAAGTTGAGTGCCCTCGTCCGCTTGGTAGCCGATCTTGAGTCCCTCGAAGAACGAACGCTGAGCGTCAATGAAATCATCCGCGATTCCCTTGTCGACAAACACGCGATGGATCGTGCAACACGTTTGTCCATAGTGTTGATTGGTGTGCTTGGCCACCATGCGAGCGACGACTTCGGGATCCGCGTCGTCCAGCACGATAGCGGATCCGTTGCCCCCCATCTCTCGCTTCATTCGAGTTCCGTGGCGATCGCAGGTTCGCAGGATTTCTTGACCAACTCCGGGAGAACCCGTGAAAGCGATGTAGCGAACACCAGGATGCTCGGCGATGAATCGCCCGGTGATCTCGCCGCGGCCGGGAAGTACGTTGACGACGCCTGGCGGGAAGCCGGCTTCCTCGGCGAGCTTGCCGATATAAAGCGCGGAAAGTGGTGTGTCCTCGGCTGGTTTGATCAGGATCGAGTTACCCGCAAGCAACGCCGGGAAGATGTACCACGAGATCAAGACGATCGGGTAGTTCCACGGAATGATGCCCGCAACAACGCCCCACGGTTCTCGATGCGTGAAGCCTTGCATGCCATCGCCAACGGCAATGGGCGAGCCATCACCGAAGTGTACGCCTTTGGCCACGTTGCAGAAGTACTCGGCACAAAGTCGAATTTGAGCAAAGTCGCCTTCCGCCAACTCGGAAACTTTGCCACCGTCGCGAATTTCGCAGGCCAAGAGAACGTCTTTGTCACGCTCGCAAAGCTCGACCAGTTTCATGACCAGTTCGCAGCGCTGTTCGACGGAAGTCTTCTTCCAACCACCGTGAAATGCCTTCGAAGCGGCGTCGACCGAGTCGGCAACTTCGGCTTGCCCCATTTCGCAAACGGTCGCCAAAACATCCATCGAGCCGGGGTCGACGGTTTGGAAAGTCGCGTTCAAAGTACCCGAGACCCATTCGCCACCGATGAGGCGGCCCTCAGCGTCGGCCTCCAACACATACTCGTAGCGGTCAGTGCCGGTGTATTTGTCGATGTGCTCGCCCAAGAAA
>PBMZ01000207.1 GCA_002722955.1 Planctomycetaceae bacterium
CATACGGAAGATCCAAGCTCAGATTCCGGTTCCCTTCGAGAATGATGTTCTAACCACTGGTAAGCGGATGCCCTTACCACTGGCTGCTAGCGTGCTCGGCTTTCACCATTACAATCCCGAGCACCCCAAACGCTTGGTTTATGTTGTGTCCCCTTACCTTGAGGCTGCGGATCGAAGTAGCTTCTTGAAGAACCCGCGTCATTTCTTGGCCGGCTCGGAAGGATTCAAGATGATCGACCAGCCAGACTTACTGGTTCGAGGAATCGATCGCCGGCTCCGCCGTGAAATGCAATTTGACAAGAACTGGAAATACCTCGATGCAAGCGGACACGACAAACTCGTCCCGGCCAAGTTCGCCGACCGCAAGCACCTTGCCTTGGCACATATGAAGGTTATGCACAAGCAAGCAAAGGTCGATTTCGCCTTCTGGTGGGGCCCCGAGGACAAGGGACTCTTCGGCGGTTATGACTTCAACTGGCTCATAGGATTCGATCCCCATTCTTACACTACCGCCGACTATTTGGTGCGACGACGAGAAACCGAAACGATGACGGCGGTCTTGACGGCTTCCGAATTCCGCGACATCTTCAGCCGCTGGATTAAGACGAACGAATTGATCACTTATCCTGAGATTTCTGAGGGGAGTATTGAGGACAATCGCTCGTACCGGATTGTGATCCCGATGGACATGGTCCCCAAACTTGGAATTCGCCGAAAGGTGCTCGGTAACGTGGCGATCGGGCCGGACATTATGCCCAAGGATGTCGCAGCCGAGTTCTTCAAGTGACCCGCAAATGCAACGTTTTCATCAAGTGCTGTTCACTGAATCGCTGCTGGCTCTGTGTTGGTTGTGCATGATGATCGTTCACGAGTTGGGGCATGTTATCGGCGCGGTCTTGACTGGCGGGCATGTTGAACGTGTTGTCCTTCATCCTTTGGCCATATCACGAACGGATGTGCTGCCGAATCCGCATCCTGGTGTGGTCGTCTGGCTTGGACCGGTTCTTGGATGCTTGTTGCCGTGGCTCTTGATGATGGCGATTCCGAAACGCACCGACTTTGCCCGGAGCTGTGCCCAGTTTTTCGCTGGCTTCTGCATGCTGGCCAATGGAGCTTACATTGGGTTGGGCTCGTTCGATGCGATCGGCGATTGTCGCGAGATGCGCATGACGGGGACTCCACAGTTGGCTCTGATGGCGTTTGGAGTGCCTATGATGGCAGCCGGTTTCTTTCTCTGGCATCAGCTTGGTAAGCTTTCTGATTTCATCGCCCAACCTGATTCGGTCCGACCGCGAGCTGCTTACCTGATGCTCGCAATTCTGCTGTTGGTGATCGCTGTTGAGATTACGACCGGTTGAACGAATTTCGGCTGCCCGGTTTCTGCTCAACACGATGCCCTAAACGTAGGCACGCCCTGCCCGGCTCGCGCGCAGCGACGGTTTCTCACCGGCAGTTTTCGCCGAAACGACGGCTTTCCCGATCGATCAAACCCTTTGGCGCACAACAACTAACGCCATTCTGCCCAGCACAAGAGCACTTGCAGGCACGTTAATTGCAAATTGTGGCTCGGCTCCTCGTTTCTCCAAGTCGAGTTGCTTGCGGGACGTTGATCGGCTCCCTCAACAAACTCGCTTCTGTGGTCGAACGAATCAATCTCACTCATTATCCGAAAGTCGAACACACAAAGGAATCAGTCATGAAGATGAAAGCGCTCACTGCACTATTGTGCTTGTTGATGATGGGAGGTTTGTTCGCCCCGTCGTCATTCGCCCAAGAAGCAACCAATGAAACCGAAACCGCGGCACCAGCGGAAACGGAAGCACCGGCGGAAGAAACTCCTGCTGACGATGAGGAAGCCCCGGCTGAAGAAGAAGCTCCCGCCTACTCGACTTACGACGAGATTCCCGAAGGGATTTCAACTCGCTACGCCATCGACAACCTGTTCCTCTTCATCTGTGCCGTTCTTGTTCTCTTCATGCAAGGCGGATTCTCGATGGTGGAATCTGGTTTCAACTCCTCGAAGAACACCGTCAACGTGTTGTTCAAGAACGTCATGGACCTCTGCGTCGGCGTTTTGCTCTACTGGGTTGTTGGCTACGGCCTGATGTACCCCGGTGATGGCAACGGCTATCTTGCATTCGGTCAAGTCGGTGCACCTGAGACTGTTGAAGCATCTTCAGTCGCTCCCGGTGGACTGTCTCCTCAAGTCGATTTCTTGTTCCAAGTTGCCTTCGCCGCAACCGCCGCGACCATCGTTTCGGGTGCTGTTGCCGGTCGTATGAAGTTCAGCGCTTACCTTGTTTACAGTGCCGTTTTGACGGGCATCATTTATCCGATCAGTGGCTATTGGAAATGGGGCGGCGGATGGCTCGACGCCATGGGCTTCTATGACTTCGCCGGTTCGCTCGTTGTGCACGCTTGCGGTGGCTTCGCTGGCTTGGCCGGTGCCATCGTCCTCGGCCCGCGTCTTGGCCGGTTCGCCGAAGATGGAACTCCGAAAGCTATCCCAGGTCACAACCTTGGTTTCGCGACGCTTGGCGTCATCATCCTTTGGGTTGGTTGGTACGGTTTCAATCCTGGTAGCCAGCTGGTCTTCTCGGATGCTTCAAATGCCAACACCACGATGTTGATCGCGACCAACACGACTTTGGCCGCAGCGGCTGGTGGATTGTCGGCGATGTTGGTGGCATGGGCTCTGTTCAAGAAACCCGACCTTTCGATGGCTCTGAACGGCGTCTTGGGCGGCTTGGTCGGAATTACGGCCAACTGCGACTCAGTCACGAACGTTGAAGGTATTATCATCGGTGCTGTCGCCGGTGCCTTGGTTGTTGCAGGCGTCATGCTCCTGGACAAACTGAAGATCGACGATCCGGTCGGTGCCTGGCCTGTTCACGGCTTGGCCGGTGTCTGGGGTGGATTGGCCACGGGCATCTTCGGTGGCCACGACATGGTTGCTCAAATCACGGGTTCCATCGCGATTCCAGTCTGGGCCTTCGTGACCATGTTCATCTTGTTCTCGATTCTCAAGGGTGCCGGAATGCTCCGCGTTTCGCCTGAAGAAGAATCAGTTGGCTTGGATATCTCCGAGCACGGTATGCAAGCTTACGGTGCCTAATCTATAGGCTGCTTGTACTTGTAAAGCTGATATGATGGGAGGCGAGTGACTGTGTTGCTCGCCTCCCTCTTTTTTTGCACACTGTCTAGCGTGCCGATGAGATTGGCGGGGCGTCGTTTGGTTTGAAGTCGCTTAACGCCAACGAAGGCAATTCCACTCTACCGGACGGAATTCAATTCCGTCTTACATGTTCAATTATCCATGCCGCGCATTCCTTACGACGAATTTGAAGTGATCGAGCAGATCGGCAATGGCACGGTCGGCACGGTTTATCGAGCGCGCATGAAGTCGACCGACCAGATCGTCGCGTTGAAAGTGTTGCTGCCGGCCGCAACACACGACAAGCAAATCTCCGCGCGTTTCGCCCGAGAAATGGTGATTCTGGAACGGCTGAATCACCCAAACATCGTCAAGTATCACGGCGGGGGTGAGTACAACGGGCAGTTGTTCTATGCGATGGAACTGGTCGAGGGTGGCTCGCTACGAGACGTCCTCACGCGAAATGGCAGCATGACATGGGACGAGTCGGTTGAGTGTGGCTGGCAAGTTTGCTCGGCCCTCCAACACGCTCACAACCACGGTGTCATTCACCGCGACTTGAAACCGGCCAACCTGTTTCTCTCGAAGGACGGCGTCGTCAAGTTGGGCGATTTTGGCATCGCATTGGATTTGCGCACAACGTCGAACATCACGGCAACGGGCTTGACCGTTGGCTCTTACATGTACATGTCGCCCGAGCAAATTCGGGGCGAGCCCGTTACAAATCAGACTGACCTGTATGCTCTGGGATGTCTGCTGTTTGAAATGTTGATGGGGCGGCCGCCGTTTCCGGGGCAGAACTTTGCTCACATTTTCGATCAGCACTTACATACGCCCGCACCACCGGTGAATGCGTTATCCGAAGTTTGCCCAGAGCCGATGGAATCCATCATCAAGCAGCTTCTGGAAAAGGATCCGAATTCGAGACCGTTTAATGCTCGCAGCGTCCAAGGCATGCTGGCCGAAGTCAAGATTCAGTTCGACGAGCAAGCGGATTGGAAGCGTCGGGACTCGGGACAAGCCGCCGGCAGCACAGTTTTGAGCAATCTCTTGCTGGCTGAACGAGCAGTTCAAGACGCCGAAGAAGCCAGCTGGACTCAGGTCATCGGGACTTTCGTCGCTGTCACAATTGTCGCGGCATTGGCTTGGTACTGGCAGAAGGGGAATTAATTCCGTACTCGAAGAAGCCCGGATTTTTCAAAAAGCCGGGCTTCCAAACGGGCTTTTATCGATCGCGGACACTCGTTAGGCTGCGCGGATGACTGACGAGAAACTCTCAACGCCGCTGAATCAGGATCGCTCGTTCTGGGGCATGACGCTGACTCAGTTCTTCGGAGCGTTTAACGACAATCTTTTCAAGATGCTGCTGTTGCTGCTGTGCGTCGATTACGCCAACAAGGTCAACGGCAACGTGGGCGAGTATCAGTTTTACGCCCAAATCATGTTCGCCCTTCCGTTCGTGCTGTTTTCGGGTTTTGCTGGTTTTCTTTCCGATCGGTACAGCAAGCGACGCATCGTCGTGCTGTGTAAAGTGGGCGAGATCCTCGTAATGCTGGCCGGGCTGGCCGCATTCTTTTCACCAGAAATCGTCCCACTTTATGTCGTGATGTTCTTGATGAGTACTCAAAGTGCGTTCTTCGGGCCATCGAAGTACGGCATCTTGCCCGAAATGCTCGACTCGGCCAAGTTGCCCGCGGCCAATGGAATCATTCAACTCACGACTTTCCTGGCGATCATTTTTGGTGGAGCATTAGCTGGCCACATGAAAGAGTGGTTTGCTCCGAACGTCTGGCCAATCAGTGCGGCTTGTGTCGTTGTTGCGCTTGTGGGCACGGGCACTTCTATGCTGATCAGGCCAACGCCAACGGCTCGACCAGGATTGCCCTTCAAGGCCGAGATGCTTGCCATCAACCGCGAGATGATTCGGCTGCTATGGGCAGACAGCAAACTGCTGATCGCGTTGCTGATGTCATCGTTGTTTTGGTTCCTGGGTGGTGTCGTCCAACAAATCGTGACGGCTTATGGCAAGGAGCAACTCGCAATCGGTGATGCCGCCACTAGCAATCTCTTCGTGGCAACAGCACTTGGGATCGGCGTTGGTTGTGGCTTGTCCGGTTTCTTCTCGAAGAATCGAGTGCGTTTCGGATTGGTCCGCATTGGAGCGTGGGGCATCATTGTCTCGTTCGTCTTGCTGGCAGCAATTGGAGCGAACGTCGAATCAATCGGATCGATGAATACGGTGGTTATCTTGTCGTCGATTGCGCTGCTCTTGCAAGGCGTCTTTAGCGGCCTGTTTATCGTACCAATTCAAGTCTTCCTGCAAGCTCGCCCGCCCGCGGAGAAGAAAGGGCAGATGATCGGAACGATGAACCTAACGAATTGGATTGGGATTCTGTTATCCGCTGGTTTCTACATTGCTTGTTATGCCACGATTGCTGAACTCTTCCCGCAACGTGCACCGGTTACGATCAGTTGGAGTTTCCTTGCCACGGCGATTATCATGCTTCCGGTTGCCTTGCTCTACCGTCCGGACGACGAACAGCTTGAAAATACAACCTCGGATGACTGTTGAACAATTGCTTCTATCCGAAGACATCTCATGCCAACACCAGAGCCTCCCTTCAATGTTGACCAAGCTCACAAATGGTTTGCCATTGAATTCAATAACGCAGCTTGGGATGCATTGGAAAAGGCGGATCGATCCGCTGAAGAATCGGACGTCATGGTGCATCTCGCACATGCGTCAACGTTCCACTGGCGAAAGATCGGCACCGACGTTGAATACCAACGAGGCCTCTGTCTGGTGGCTCAAGCTCACGCGGCTGCTGGTGATGGTGCCGTGGCCGTGAGGTACGCGGAACGTTGTCTCGGCATTCTGAACCAACAACCCGACAAGTTCGCGGATTGGGACGTTGCCTTCAGCTATGACGCGTTGGCTCGAGCTCACGCAGCGGCGGCAAACACGGAAGCTGCCACAACGGCAAAACAACAAGCAGAAGACGCGGGAAACGCGATCGCTGGCGATGAAGACAAGCAGTTCTTCTTCGATTGGTTCAACAAGTGATCATTCTCAACGCAAGTGATGTGCGTCGAGCACTTCCGATGGCTGACGCGATTGCCGCGATGAAGGATGCGTTCGCCGCACTCTCTCACGGAGATACCATCGTCCCCGCGCGAACTCACATGCGAATCGCCAAGCACGACGGCCTCAGCTTAATCATGCCATCGTATGTCGGCGGCGATAACGAAGCTTTGGCCGTGAAGGTGGCGTCTGTCTTCGAGCAAAACCAGGACCATGGAATCGCGCGTATTCAAGCGGCTGTGACGGTTCTTGACCCAAATACGGGACGACCGCTGGCATTGTTGGAAGGAGCAACGCTGACGGGAATTCGCACGGCGGCAGGGTCCGCGGCGGCGACCGACTTTCTTGCACGATCCAACGCCAAATCGCTGGCGATCTTAGGAGCCGGAACGCAAGGACGAGCTCACCTCGAGGCGATTTGCACGGTCCGACAGATTGAGTCTGTGCGAGTGTTCTCGCGGACGAAGTCGAAAGTCGAGCAACTCATCGCTGACATGGCAGGACAAGGTCCCATTCCCGATAACATTCGCGGTGTGAACTCGGCGGCCGAGGCCATTCAAGACGCCGACATCATTTGCTGCGCGACCTCGTCAACGACACCCATCTTTGACAACGACTCGATCCAATCGGGCATGCATATCAATACGGTGAGATCTTACACCCCCGATCAATGCGAAGTGCCTGCGGAAACTGTGGTGCGTTCACGAGTTTTCGTTGATTCGCGCGAGGCCGCTTGGGAGGAATCCGGTGATTTGATTCAACCGTTGCGGGCCGGCCTGATCACGGAGGACTCGATCGTTGCCGAGCTTGGAGAACTTGTCACGCAGCAAATCCGCGGCCGCGAGACTGATGACGAGATCACTCTATTTAAGTCAGTCGGTGTTGCCGTCCAAGATGCCGTCGCCGCCACGCTTGCACTGAAGAATGCTGAATCAATGGGCATCGGGCAGCGCATGGATTGGGATTAAACTGCTTTGAGATCCTTGTCCGAATTGATTTGGCCACAACGTCTAGCTTCTCGCTCGAGCCCAGCAACGTTGATTCTTGAAATCGATACAACGTACAATGGCGAGACGAAATCACTCCATAACGAATTCGATTCGCAAAGGACTACCCGATGGGTCTGCAAAGGTTGCTCGTTGCATTTTTGGCCGTTGTCTCTCTGTCCGTGAGCCTTCAAGCTCGCGCGGGTGATGCCATCGACAGCGTCGCTCGTTTGACCGAGCACATGAAGTATCTGGCATCAGACGATTTAGAGGGCCGCGGTGTCGGCACGGAAGGTTTGAACAAAGCCGCTGACTTCATCCGCAAAGAATTTGAATCAGCGGGTTTGGACGTCACCAAAGTTGACGGCGGAGCTTTTCAAAAGTTCAACATGACGACGGGTTCGAAATTGTTGGAGCCGAACAGCTTGACCTTCGTTGGTCCGGAAGGAAAGAAGATCGAGTTGAAGATGACGAAAGACTTCAACGTTTGCTCGTTCGGCGGAAGCGGCAAGTTCGAGCAGGAAATCGTCTTTCTTGGTTATGGCATCGACAGCAAACCTTACAACGACTTCAAGGACGTCGATGTCAAAGACAAAGTCGTCATCATCATGCGACGGACACCGCAGCAAGGAAATCCGCATGGGCCGTTTCCGAGTGTTCACGGGCGTATGTCTCGACATGCCGCGCTGACTACCAAAGTCAGCAATGCCTTCCGCAAAGGCGCCGCCGCGATCATCTTCGTTAGCGACCCTCACAGCAGTCGGGAAAAGGTTGCGGAAACTGAAAGCTTCATTGCAAAAACGGAAAAGCAAGTCGTCGATGCGGCGATCGCCCTAGAAAAGACGCCCGCAGATAATGCAGAGAAGCTTGCGACGGCTCGAAAGCAACTGTCCGACGCCGTTAAGCGAGTCGAACGAGCAAGAGCCTCGAAAGGCGACAGCAAAGACCCATTGATGAATTTCGGTTACGCCGGCAACGGCAGGCCCAATGCCGTGCCAACATTCCATATCACTCAAGAGGTTTGCGACCAACTGCTGAAGGCCACGCGAGACAAGACGTTGGCTCAACTCGAAGCAGACATCGACAAGGACCTAAAGCCGCAAAACGGCGTGCTTAAAGGTTGGAAAGCGGTCGGTGAAACAAGCCTTGAAACGGTGCAAACCGAGGTCAAGAACGTCATCGGTGTCTTAGAAGGCGAGGGCCCGCTTGCCGATCAAACGATCGTTATTGGTGCCCATTACGATCACGTTGGCATGGGTGGTTCATTCTCGCTGGCTCGCGGAGTGACCGCCGTCCACAACGGCGCGGATGACAACGCGTCCGGGACCGTGTCTTTGATCGAGTTAGCTCACCGCTTCGGATCTGCTGAAAAGAAACCGTCGCGGCGAATGGTGTTCATCGCTTTTACAGCCGAAGAAAGCGGCCTGATCGGCTCGGCACATTACGTTAACAAGGCACCGCTTTATCCGCTCGACAATACAATCGCCATGTTCAACATGGATATGGTTGGACGATTGAAGGACGAAAAGCTCACGGTATTCGGTGTCGGAACTGCACCGCGGTGGAAGGAACAAATCGAAGAAGCGGGCACCAGGCACGGTTTCAACGTCACGCTGAAACCCGATGGCTTTGGCCCCAGCGATCAATCATCGTTCTACAGCAAGAAGATTCCGGTCTTGCACTTCTTCACCGGAACGCACAGCGACTATCACCGTCCAGGTGATGACTGGCAAAAAATCAATGTCGAGGGAATGAATCGGATTTCAACGATGATCGAAGGGGTGATTGTCGCCACCGATCGAAATGAAGATCGTCCCAAGTATTTAGAAGTCAAACGAAAGACAACCGCCGGACGCAGCGGCAACCGTCCCTACTTCGGAAGCATCCCTGACTTCGGCACGAATGCAAAAGGCTATGCCATTCAAGGCGTCGCTGGCGGAAGCCCCGCCGAGGTCGCGGGCATGAAGGGCGGCGATGTCATCGTGCTACTTGGCGGTCAAAAGATCGGCGGCCTGGATGATTTCGATCTGGCACTTCGCAAGTTCAAACCCGGCGACGAAGTCGAAGTCGTCGTGCTGCGAAAGGGCAAACAGGTCAAGCTAAAAGTCCATCTGGGCAAACCTCGTTAGCCATTTGAGACAAAAAAGCCCGGCTTCTCGAAGAAGCCGGGCTTTTTATTTTGTCACCAATTAAAGCTACTCGCCGAAGCCATCCAAGTCTTCGCTGATCGTCTCGTTACCACTTCGCGTCGATTCGTTAAGTTGGTCCACGACGTGTGGCCAGGCAAGCCGGAAACAGCAGCCGTTGCCCGGGCTGCTTTCCACGACGACCTCGCCGCCTTGTTCGCGGATGATCTTTTGGCTGACGGCCAGACCAATGCCCGTGCCGCGAGCTCCCTTTGTCGATTCGAAGAGGTTAAAGATACGCTCCAGTTGATCCTGCGGGATTCCGGGCCCATTGTCGGTGACTTCGATGAAGACTTCGTCATTGTTTGCATCGTAGCCTGTTGTCATCGAGACCTCGCCATCTGGCTGTCCTTCAACGGCATCGATAGCGTTGCTCACAATATTCAGGATCGCGCGATGAATCCCGTCGGGGTCGAAGGTTGTTAGCGGCACGGTTTGATTCAAATCGATCTCGAGAGCAACGCTGCATTCCAACGCGCGTGCCTGCATCAATTCCCCGACTTCGCCGACCGTGTCATTCAAGTTCGCGAGCTGCAACGCAGGCTGTCTTTCGGTACTGAATGTCAGCATGTCCATGACCAAGTGATAAATCTTCTCTTGGTTCTTCTCGACGATGTCCCAACCTTTTTGAATCACGTCTTCACTGTGATCCTTCAGTCCCATGTCGACCAGATAACTACCGCCGCGAACTCCTTGCAGAATGTTCTTGATGTGATGGCTAAGCGTCGCGATCGTCTGTCCGACAGCCGCCAAACGTTCCGCTTTGACATACGCCTCTTGAAAACGATGATCTTCGATCGCCAGCGCCGCTTGCCGACCGATTGCCACCAGCAAGCGAAGTTTCTCTTCGTTAAACTTTTGTGGCGGCTTGTTTTGAATAACCGCGTCATCCGCTTTGGTGGTCGTGTCCAGATATACAACGCCCATCAACTCGTATCGGCCGCGCATCGGAACGCAAATCGCTTCGCGAATGCCGGCTTGCAGGATGCTCTGGCCTGCCTTGAATCGATCGTCGGTGCGAGCGTCGCTGGTGCAAACACCTTGGCCTGTCTTTAAGACGTAGTCGACGATGCTTCTGGACACCGGCATTTGCTGCGATTCGTCGCGAGCTTGATCTCGGAAGACTTGCGGAGTCAACTCGCCGGTCATTCCGTCTGCCGTCAACACACAGCCTCGATCCGCTCCGATGACCTCGATCGTTAAGTCGAGGATCCGATTTAGTAATTGATCCAGTGAGATCGACGGGCTCACAGCAACTTCTGAGATTCGATACAGAACCTGGAGATTGGCCATCGTTTGAGCCAACTCGGGCTCGCGTGCATCGACGGTTTGACGGACAACATCAGGTCCTTCAACCGAACTGGAATCACTGCCTGTGACCTCTTTGGGGTCGGCAGCAGGCTGACCGATCAAGTTGACCATGTCGGCGACAAACCGCGAGTCTTCGGCCGAGACAACGTCGGTGAAAAGTATCGTGCTTCGTCCCAGCTGAATCTGATCACCACTCGCAAGTCGGTGCGAGCGAATTGCCTTGCTGTTAACAAACGTGCCATTCGAGCTGTTTCGGTCGCTGACGACATAGCCGCCATCCTTGAACCGGATCGTCGCATGCACGCGAGATACCTCAGTGTCAAGAATGCGGATCTCGTTCATGATGCCGCGGCCGATACCGAGCGACTTGTCGGTAAGCTCGAACCGCGTCCCTTGATCAACTCCTTGGATGACAAGTAACGCCGCGCTAGACACTGATCACTTTCTTCTGCTGCTAGACTTGGTGCGGACTCATCTTTGCATGATAAGTCGAAGTAGCAGCGAATGGAACGCGGAGTTACTGCGGATTGCCGATGCGGCGTGTAGCTACGCTCGCCAGAGCGCGGATGTTCGATGTTCTCCGCAGTCTGGCGACGGCAGCTACAAGAGAAGGCTACTTCCGGCGGCGAAGCTTCGAGAATTGAATTCCGCCGGCCTCGGATTGCGTCACACTCACAGTTTCCGTGGGTGTCGTTGCCGGATCTTCTTCAGGTCGGCGATCGCAATTGATACCGCTGCGGCTGACGCGCAACCATGTCAATGACTTGTACGGACCTTCCGCGGCGAAGGCATCAACTGGGAAGCAAGCAAAGACGGAATTTATGATTTCTTGCTGTAGCTGAGCTAGGCTCTTTGTCGAGCACTCGCGATCCGAAAACGCCGACTGCAAACTAGCCAAGGTGAAAGACCAAACAGGATTCAGCAGATCGACGTTGCCAGCCGCGATCTGATCGTTGACGAAATCCCACGCGCGGCGTTCCTCGAAAGCGAAACCTCCAACATCATAGGCGCCGATCAGGCCGCCTAAGAGCAAGTCGGTCCAACGCTCTACTCGACGACGAACTCGATCGAGATTCATGAGTGCGTTCATCGGCAGATGCGCGCCGCTAACCATGATACTCATAGCGCGGTGTCGAGCTTCCATGTGACTGATCAGCGTGCTGCTGGCGATTGGCCGAGCATGCGTGACGCCACGACATGTATCCGATGCCGTCAACATCGCTGACCAGATGCGGACAAAGACGTCAGAAACAAAGATCTCTTCAATCGTCGAGATCACTTGTTGGCATTCTGGGTTGTCGGACGGAACGCCGAACTCAGAGAACTCGTCGAATAGACGAATCCACTCGCGCGTGCGTTCTCTGCTGACACGCCAGTATTGATGCAACGGCTCGTCGGGTATCGGGTCGTTTCGCTCAATCAGATGCGCATGATGAGCGGAAACAAGCGCCGCGACCTCAACCAATTGACGGATCCCCAAACCAAGCCCCCTTAACTCTCGCCATTCGGACGGGAAGCGTTGTAAATAAGACTTCCACGTGACAGAGCAAACAGGGTGCCTAAGTTACAAGATTGTTTATCGGCAACGATTTACGCCTTTTCGTGGTGGATTCCCGCAGCTTTTCGACAGCGAACATGTTGTCTTTCGGCATCATGTCGTTTGTGGGCAACGCGTTTGGCGAACACCAAAGTCGCCATCACTCTCCGAGTGATGAACCTAGTGGACCGTCACGTCTTCATTTTCTTGGCAGCTACCATCGCCAGACGGCGGAAGAGCCACGCTCTGGCGAGCGTAGCTACCAAGAAAATTAAGGCGTGACGGACCAATAGAACGAAGCCGTTCCGTGGAAGAACACGTGACGGGACTGTTAAGCGAATCCAGAAAGCTCACCACTCGGAGAGTGATGACTACATTAGTCGCGCGTGATCAGCTCGTGCAGATTCAGAATGCTGCGGCAGACGGAAGTCCACGCAGCCAGCTCGACAGCAGTGATGTCTTGAGGTGACGTGGATTGGCCGACGCGAACGAATGCTGTTGCTGCTGTTGGATTCTTCTTGAAATGATCCAAATGATGAGAATGTAAGGTCCGCAACAACTCAACTTCACGGGCGTCTGGTGTTCGCTGCAAAGCTGTTTTCCAGGCCCAGTCGACGCGCTGCTCGAAACTCTCACCACCTTCCACAAGTATTCGCACGGCATATTTCCGAGCGGCCTCGATGTGTGTGGGATCATTCAGCAGAACAAGGGCTGCTTGTGGTGTGTTGGAAACACTTCGTTCCGCTGTGCACTCTTCTCGGTTGGGCGCATCAAAGGCCAGCATCGACGGGTGCAAGTACGTTCGCTGCCAATGCACGTAGACACCGCGGCGAAATTGGCGGCGATCGGTGTGATGCTTGTAGACTCGAGTTGGGAAGTTCAAGTGAGCGTAATAGCCAGCCGGTTGGTACGGGCGGACGCTGTCGCCACCGATTTCGTTTACAAGAAGGTTGCCTAGGGAGAGGGCGGAATCTCGAATCATTTCGGCATCCATGCGCCACCGAGATTGACGCGCGTGCAATCGATTCTTGCGGTCGACTTCGTAATGTTCTTGAAGTGGAATGGATGACAAACGATAAGTCCTGGACGTCACCATTAAGCGGATGATGTGTTTCACGTCCCAGCCACTTTCGACGAACTCGACGGCCAGCCAATCGAGCAACTCAGGGTGCACCGGCCACTCGCCTTGCACACCGAGATCGTCCAAGACGCCAGAGATGCCGCTACCGAAGTACAGTTTCCAAAGCCGGTTAACAAACACACGCGCCGTTTGCGGATGCTCGCCGGATACGAGCCAGCGTGCTAAGTCAAACCGCGTCGCTCGATCGCCTTCGAATTGCAACTTCGGCAGTGCCCCTGGAGTCGCTGGCTTGACGATTTCTCCCGATGCGTCGAGCCAATCGCCACGATTGAGAACTCGCATCATTCGTGGTTTGACGGCAACCGTCTGAACAGTTTTTCGCGGCGAGCTCATCAAGCTCGCTCGCCGAGTCTTTAAGTCTTTTTCACGGCTTGCGAGTTGCTTCGTGTCCTCACGTTTTCTCAATTCGGCGATTCGGAACAATTCCTCGTCAATCAATTCGATCTCGGCCGAATGCACAATACTGGGGACGGGCAAGTCCGACGGAGCATTGCCGACACCCTTTTCTTTTAGGTCTGCGAAGAACGACGCGAAACTGTAAAAGTCCCGCTGAGTATAAGCGTCGTACTTGTGATCGTGACACTCGGCACATCCAAGCGTCGCGCCCATCCAAACGCCGGACACATTTCGAACACGATCGGCGGCGTACTTGGCCAAGTACTCGCCCGCCTGAGCACCACCTTCGATGGTCGTCATATTCAGCATGTTGTAGCCTGAGGCTACTCGCTGCCATAAGTTGGCGTCCGGGAGCAAATCCCCCGCGAGCTGCTCGACCGTAAACTGGTCGAAGCGCATGTTTTGGTTGAACGCGCCGATCACATAGTCCCGGTACGGCGCAACGAGACGTTCCTGATCGCCGTGATAACCAACGCTGTCCGCGTATCTGACTAAGTCGAGCCAATAGATCGCCATTCGCTCGCCAAAGTGCGGCGATTGAAGAAGCCGGTCGACATATTGTTCGTAGCGATCTGGGTGAGAAGTCTCTGCTAGCTTTCGAACGTCTTTGTAAGTCGGCGGTAGCCCCAGCAGATCAGTGCTTACTCGGCGAGCCAGCGTGCGCATATCCGTTTCCGCCGCGAGGGAAATCTCATGTTCCTCGAGCCGAGCGAGGATAAAGTTGTCGATGGCGTTCATTGGCCAGTCGATGTCTTGGACCTTGGGCACATCGGGGCGAACGGGGGCGATCATAGACCAGTGGTCTTGCCATTTGGCCCCTTCACGAATCCATTGGCGAAGAATTCGGACCTCTGAATTCGTCAAGCTCTTGCCAGAATCCTCGGGCGGCATCTTTTCGTCGGCGTCGTTTGCCGAAATTCGTTTCAGCAGTTCGCTGTTGGCATTGCCAGGCACGATGGCAGCCGTGCCGCTTTCCAATCGAGCGATCGCGTCTTCGCGCCGATCTAGTCGCAGCCCCGCTTGCCGTTGACCAGAATCCGGACCGTGACAAGTGAAACAATTCGCAGCCAAAATCGGGCGGACATCGCGGTTGAACTGAATCTCGTCAGCGCCCACAACATGGGCCATGAGAAAGAAGATGGCGACGATTTGGTACCGCATGAGAAGTCTCGATCGTACAAATCATTAAAGATATGGATCGAGAGCCATTGTAGTTTAACGGCAAGCCGAAGGCGACTCGCAGCTGATGATGCAGATGATAGAAAAAACTCCAGAGCAGCCGAAGTCGCCTTCGGCTCGCCGTTAAACTTACTTCTTCTTCATGCAAACCGGGGAAGCTGTTGGTTTTGAAAGAACCAACAAGGATTGAGCCGATCGGACTCGGACGTCGATGTTCTCGTCATCGAGCAACCGAACCAATTCGGACTTCGCGCCAAGAGCGCGAGCGTCGCCGGCGAAAGTTGCGGCGTAGGTCCGGACAGCAGCATCTTTAGATGAGAGATTCTTAATCAGTGCCGCGATACCCTCTTTGTCACGCAGCGCAGCCAGCGCGTGCTGATGGTAGGCGCGAGTCAACTCGTCCTTTGAGGCAGCGACGTTCTTTCGAATCTGAGGCACGTCAGTATCGTCGCCGATGCGAGCTAAAATCCAAGACGCGATTCGATTGACTTCGGGATCGGAATCTTTGAGTCGCTTGCGGAGCTTCTTGAAAGCCCGTTTGTCGCCGTGTCTTGCCAAAGCTGCGGCGGCCATAAGCTCGAGCTTCACGTTGTCGCTCTTTGTGGCGGCGCGGAGAAGTTTGCCGTCGCCCTTTACCCAAACCTTGAACGAGCTTTCGGCGGCGTGGACATGACCGTGCGTATCGTCCTTGGCGAGGATCTCGATCATCAGCGGGCCTTTTTCGCAATCGCCCGCGCGAACCAATTCTCGAATGATGCCGCAGCGTCGCTGATCGTCTTTTTCGGTGACCAGCTTTGGCCCCAGGAATTCTCGAACCTCATCGCCCTGCCCGGCCAGTGCGAGACCTTCGGCGGCGTGAATGGACGGCCAGAATTCTTGGCTCTTCATGCCCGCACGGAGCACTTTAAGACAACGTGCCCGCAGTTCAGCGGAAACGGTGATGGTTGGTTCTTCTTCCGCTTCTACTGCCAAGGGCGCGACGAAGAGAAGGCACGCCGCCAATTTCAGATGATTCATTCGCATCAATTCTCGTCAAAAACGTAGGGTTCCAGAGATTTCGTGTTTTGCTCGATCGCCAAGATGACCGTTCGCTGCTCGGCACCATCGGGCGACACCGCCACTGCCGGATAGACCTCGCGGCCGTTATCCAACAGGCAATTCACCTGAAACGTGCCATCTGCGGAAACTTGAACGCTCTCGCCCAACAGCGTGACGTTCGAATTGGGGTGGGTTTGCCCCTTTACCACGAGTTCGGTTTCGAGATTCAGGTCGAATACTGCTGCTGGATTGATTTCCGTCGCCGGCCCCCTCTGAAGAATGCCAGAATCCTCGGGACGCCGAAAGATGAACGAGCGACGGTCTTCCACAACTTGGTCACTTCGGAACTCGGTCACCGGCGAGACCGGTAGAGATCGCGCGATCGCGAAAAATCGGCCACCCGGTGTCGAGTAGCCAATTTGCAGCCGATACGTGGCTTGAGGATCGTCGATTCGAATGAACCAGACATCGGTGTCGCCGGAAATGATCACATCCGCCTCGATCGTTTCCATCCCCGATCCGTCATCGTCGTCGTCCAGCCGTTGCACGCGAATCGTTGGCTGGGCTTGATGCCATTCCGTTCCGAGAGCCGCAGCCGCTCGGTCAATGGCCTGAGAGGACAAGTGCCATGAGGCTCTGAGCCAATTCAGCTCGGTCGGCTCGGCCGTTAAGCTGTCAGCGGCCTTGCCATTTTTGCCGGCCGACAAGTCCTTCTTTCGAGGAATCGCGGCAGGTTTGCGAAGCCTCACCGATGGCGAACGGCGAGCATCGTTTCCGTTGCTCTTGGATGAGGTAGCTTTCGACGAACCGTTCTTCGATTGGCTGGTAGCAAATGGCGGAAGAGCCTTTCCGTTCCCGTTTTGCCGCTGAGCCCGTCGGGCGGCCTTAGCGATTGCCGAAACCAGCTCGTCCTTTTTCATGGGATGCCACCCTTGAACACCGAATCTCTTCGCAAGGACGACAAGTTCTTTCCGCGTGTGTTTTTTCAGTTCTTTCCGGGTCATTTTGAGTTTCGATTGGCGGGTTGCTGAGGAGTCAGTGCACACCGAAGTTGCCGTCGATTCAACGGCGAATAGCGACCAAATGGTTTAGAGGTCGCCGAATGCGCGCAAAACCAGCCGCGGATGGATTCTGCAACTGATGAGACCACTGAATTTGTGGTTGAAGCGATTCCAGCTGGCAGTTTGCTAACACTGTATTCCCAACAACAGGAACAGTCACAGGCAGTCCGTGCCCCAGGGGGAATTGGTCCGTCGCCTGCCACGGAGACTCCTTGTCATACGCAATCAGCGAGAAATGAATGAGATCGCGTTGACAGACCAAACATCGATTGGATTTTGTCAGATATGACGATTAAAAGGATGTATCTCTTGTACCAACAACTTACGGAATGTTCAACTAATATTGTGTCAATCTGAGCGGCGGGGTCTTGGGGGAGTCCTCGCTCACGCATTTTGATGTTGCGCTTTTGGCTCTTTATGGAGTGCGGTGCCAGACCACCGCACTCCATAAAGAGCCAAAAGCGCAACATCAAAACACACACATCGTTCAGGTTTGGTTGCAGTCCCCTTCGTTCGAGCTTCACTCGTCCGCGAGGGCCGCTCATCTTTGGAACCAGCTTACCCAGTTTTGGGAAAAGTTTTCTTTCCTTGTCACAGTGCTTTGACAGGCTTTGATCGCTTCTCTATTCTTATCCGCTTCTCCGGAAACCATCGCAGAGAATGCGTCACTTTACCGGTCTTTTGCGAGGCAACGTCGTGCCACCAAGTCCTCAGGACAACCGTCCCCCGATGGTCGTGGCGATGCGCTGGGTTTCGCAAATCTCCTCGGTTTCCTTTGAGATGGCCATCCCCGCCGGAGTTGGTTGGTGGCTTGACCAAGAGTGGGATACGGAGCCTTGGTTGTTGATTTCAGGGGCCGTCTTGGGCTTCTATGCCGGATTCACTCACCTTTTACAGATTGTGAAAGCGGCAAACGCTCAACAAACCAATTCGTCACGCTCGTCGAAACAGTAACTGGCATGAATCAATCATTCGTTCGGCAATCCGGCCTTCTAACTCTTGCAGTGTTCGCACTGTGGGCAGTTTTGGCCTATCCCGCGATCCTGCTTGCCGGGACAAGGGGTGTCGAAGGGCTATCGATTGCCGCACTGCTTTGCTTAATGCCGGGTTGGCTGGTCTTTGGGTTTTTGGCCCTGAATCCATCTCCGAATCAGCAGGCACTCGCAGTTTTGTTTGGGACTGTGCTGCGTTTGTTTGTTGTTGTCCTGGGAATGTGGGTGGTCATGTCCATCCGAAGGGACTTTACCTTAATGTCATTCCAAGTTTGGATAGCTGTGTTTTATCTCGAGACGCTTGCAGTTGAGACGCATCTTGTTGTCAAGCAAGCATCTACGAGTGCTGAAAACCGTGTCGTCGAGAGCAATGGAGAGGCTGCCTAGGATTAGGCGGGAATAAGTCACAGCGATGGGCGATATCTTTCATCACGTTCGCGATGCAAACAGTTTCGAGCTGCCTGGTTTCAACCATTGGCCGAAGCACGGTTTGCCGCAATTCAATATCCCCGGCTATGGTGATTTTCAGGTCACCAAGTTCATGCTGCTTCAAGTCCTTGCCGGTTTGATCGTGCTGCTGATTTTTCGGGGCTTGGCGAAACGAGCCCAATCCGGAGAGGCGATTCGCGGTCGATTTTGGAATTTCTGGGAGTTCCTGGCTCTCTTCGTTCGCGACGAAGTCGTTCGCCCCGCAATCGGTGATGGCAGCCACGATGATCATGGACATGGAGACCACGGACACGAAGAGTCTCACGGTGACCATTCGGCACTTGCCGACACGGGCTCTCATCCGGCCGACCGCTATGTGCCGTTCATCTGGTCGTGCTTCTTTTACATTCTAATCTGCAACTTGCTAGGCGCGATCCCATTTCTAGGGTCGGCGACAGGCAGCATTTCGGTGACGCTTGCTCTGGCAATTTGTGCTTTTGCGTATGTCGTTCGATGCGGTTCAGAACAGATGGGCTTTGCTGGCTTCTGGTTGGCACAATGTCCGCACCTTGATATTCCGCCATTTATGAAGATCGGCTTGGTGCCCTTGATCTGGTCGATCGAAGTGCTGGGAATGTTTATCAAACATGGCGTGTTGGCCATTCGACTTTTCGCCAACATGATGGGTGGGCATACAGTTTTAGGAACACTCTTGGCATTTATTGCCGTTGCTGCAGACTCGTCGACGGGGATTTACGCCCTGGTTTCGGTGAGCAGCGTTCTGGGTCAAGTAGCGGTGGGCATGCTTGAATTGCTTGTGGCATTCATTCAAGCATACATCTTCGCGTTCTTGACCAGCTTGTTTGTTGGGATGGCTTTGCATCCTCACTAATTGACTTGATACGTGGGATAGGCTTCTAGCCTTTCTTTCTGGGCAGGCTCGAAGCCTATCTCACGGAAATACAACACTGAATTCGAGGCCTTGCCTCACCTTTTTGAACGAAACAGGAGAATCAGTCGTGAAACAAAGCGTACGTATGATCGCGATCATGGTCGGTGTGTTCTTCGCCTTGTCGGCACCGGCGATGGCCCAAGACGTCGGCTCGGGCGGAATCCACTTTTCTGGTGCCATTGGCGCTGGCGTCATCATTCTTGGTGCAGGTTATGGCATTGGCCGAATTGGTTCGGCTGCCGTCGAGAGCATGGCTCGACAACCCGAAGTGGCCCCTCAAATCCAGACCGCAATGATTCTTTCTGCGGCTCTGATTGAAGGTGTTACTCTGTTGGCATTGATCGCCTGCTTCGTCGTCGGTGATCCGTGGCCCGCCGCTGGCTAGTCGCGATTGTCTTGAAAATCTACGTGCGGTTACCAAGTACCGTTTGGTCATCGGCCAAGCGGTACTTGATCCGCTGCGTGGTCACAGCCCATTTTCGTTTCGGCCCTTGCAGGTTGTGGCGGTTGAGTTGTGAACGATTTCGAAGGCATTGCCATTAGGATGTTTGAGGCTCACGATTTCATTTGAAGGTGTGCTGATGCGCAACCAAAGGTTGAATAAACTCGAAGCCAGAAGAGCGAAGTCGCTCGGACTGCGACGGGTTTGGCACTTGCTTGTCTTGTGCCTGATGATTGGCTCGTTTGGCCTAAACGATATGGCCTATGCGGACCATCATGAGGGGGATGGGGCAAAAGAAGCCGAACACGATGCAGCCGAAGGTGGCGGCGGTCACGGTGACGGACACCACGACTCGGGTCCACCGATGACTCCGAAGAAGGACTTAGCGTTATTCTCGCTGATCGTCTTCTTGATCTTCGTCGCCGTGTTGAAAAAGTTCGCGTGGGGCCCGTTGATGCAAGGGCTCGACAAACGCGAGTCGAAGGTTCGTCAAGATATTGCCGATGCGGAAGCCGCTCGAACCAAGGCCGAAAAGGCGTTGGCCGAGCATGAAGCGAAGCTGTCGGCGGTTCAAGACGAGGTCAAAGAGATCATCGCCGAGGCTCGACGCGACGCCGAACACACAAAGACCGAGATTATCGCTGCGGCGAACAAGGAAGCTGAAGCCATGAAACAACGCTCGCTTGATGATATCGAGCGGGCTCGTGATCAGGCTTTGGGAACTTTGTTCGACCACATGGCTGCCAGTGTTGGCGACGCGACCGAACATGTTTTGGGGCGTGCGTTGTCTGGCGAAGATCAAGATCGATTGATTGAGGAAGCGTTGGCTCAAGTTGGCTCGAACTAGCTGACTTGGATTGACGGGCACGCCTGCTTGTCAAGAGCCAGACGATTCGGAAGGAATCGGGCAAACGTGTCCGTCCATATGGAATAGGTTAATCTCAGATGGCCGACCAAGAAGAATTGCAAGTGCGAGTTGCCAGTGTGCTGGAAGACCCCAGTGCAAAGGCGATCGCGCGCGTTTACGCAAATGCCTTTTTGGATTCCGCAACAGGTGATGCCGCCGGTGCTTTGGAAGAGCTCGACTCTTTCTTGGATGACGTGTTGGCTAAGAATCCTGAATTCGAATCAATCTTGCTTTCGGTGATCGTCAATCGTGAAGACAAGATCGGCTTGATCGATCGAGCCATCGCGCCGCACGCGTCTGAACTATTCACAAACTTTCTCAGAGTTCTCGCCCGCCACGACCGATTGGAATTGCTGCCAGTCATCTTGGGAGAGACTCGATCATTGCACGAAACGCGGACGGGCCAAAAGCACGTCACCGTTCGGAGTGCAAAGCCGCTATCGGATGACGCCTTGAGCAAAATTCGCGAGCGGTTGAACGATAAATTTGACTTTGAACCAATCATCGACGCCGAAACGGATGAATCGTTGCTCGGCGGCTTGGTGATCCAAGTTGATGACACTGTATATGACAGTTCGCTGCGGACTCGCATGAAACAATTGCGAAGTTCGTTGCGTGAGAGGTATCTCAATGAAATTCAAAGCGGACGAGATCGCTTCAGTTCTCCAGAAGGAGATTGAAGACTTTAGCGGCCAAATCGAGACTTCCGAGGTCGGCCGCGTACTAGAAGTCGGTGACGGTATCGCTCGTTGTTACGGGCTTTCGTCGGCGATGGCTGGTGAAATGGTCGAGTTTCAAAATGGAACTCGCGGCCTGGTATTCAACCTCGAAGAAAACTCAGTCGGTGTCATCATCCTTGGTGACTACCTTGAGATTAACGAGGGCGATGAGGTCAAGACCACCGGCGCGCTGCTTTCAGTACCCGTCGGTGATTCACTCGTCGGTCGCGTCATCGACCCGTTGGGCAATCCGCTCGATGGCAAGGGCCCGATCATGGCCACCGAATCGCGTCCCGTTGAAACGGCAGCGCCTGGTGTTGCTGGTCGTCAGCCTGTTAAGCAGCCATTGCAAACTGGTTTGAAAGCCATCGACTCGATGACGCCGATTGGCCGCGGTCAACGTGAGCTGATCATCGGCGACCGGAAAACCGGTAAGACCGCCGTGGCCCTCGACACGATCATCAACCAAAAGGAAACCGGCGTCATCTGTGTTTACGTCGGTTGTGGCCAGCGTTCTGGTAACATTGCCCAGGTCGTCGACTCTTTGGAACAAGCCGGCGCGATGGATTACACCATCGTCGTCAGTGCCTCGGCAAGTGACCCGGCTCCGCTGCAATACGTGGCCCCATACGCCGGTGCGGCGATCGCCGAACACTTCATGTATCAAGGCAAACACACTCTGGTCGTTTACGATGACTTGTCGAAGCAAGCGACCGCTTATCGTCAGCTTTCATTGCTCATGCGTCGTCCGCCTGGCCGCGAAGCCTATCCTGGTGACGTCTTCTACTGCCACAGCCGCCTCTTGGAACGAGCTGTTAAGTTGAGCGATGAACTCGGTGCCGGCTCGATGACGGCCCTTCCCATTATCGAAACGCTGGAAGGCGAGGTGTCCGCATACATACCGACGAACGTGATTTCGATTACGGATGGTCAGATTTACCTTGAGCCTGACTTATTCTTCGCTGGTGTTCGTCCGGCTATTAACGTCGGTATTAGCGTCTCGCGCGTGGGCGGTAACGCTCAGACGAAGGCCATGAAGAAGGTTGCCGGTAGTTTGCGACTGGACTTGGCTGCTTTCCGTGAATTGGAAGCGTTCGCACAACTCGGTACAGAACTGGATAAAGCGACGCAGCTGCAGCTTGACCGTGGTTACCGCATGGTCGAGATTCTGAAGCAGCCACAATTTGCACCGCTTCACGTCGCCGATCAAGTTGTCAGCATCTACGCTGGTACGAACGGGTACTTCGACGAGGTCGCTGTTGCTGATGTCGCCGACGCTGAACAAAAACTGCTTGCCTTCATGCGTGAGCAGAAATCAGAAGTTCGCAATGCAATCATCGAAAGCGGTGAGCTGAGCGAAGAAACAGAGACGGCTTTGAAAGCGGCACTCGAAGAATTTAAGACACAATATAGCGCATCATAGCTCGGTGTGGCTGGGGTCGAGTCTTCGAGCCCTCAGCCCTTAACTGCAAAGTCCGAAGACTCAACCTGGATTCCTCACACTCTGGACTGATCAATGGCAAAAGCCAGAGCCATCGTTAAACGCCTTAAGGCGGTCAAAAATATCCGTAAGATCACTCGCACGATGGAGCTGATCGCTACGGCACGATTCAAGAAAGCTATGGATCGCGCCAGCGAGGCGGCTGCGTACACGCAAAAGATCTCGGAAATCGTTGCTGACCTGTCGGCTACGGACCTGGATTTCAGCCATCCATTGTTGGAAACACCTGCCAGCGACGAGAACTCGACACTGTTGGTGCTGACCTCAAACCGCGGCCTATGCGGCGGCTACAACGCCAGTGTCATGCGGAATGCCAACAGTCGGCTTAAAGAATTACGTGAGGAAGACAAAAACATCACCCTCGAAGTCTCGGGCAAACGCGGTATCGCGTTGCTGAAGTTTCAAGGGGAATCGATGGACGAGCAATTCACCAACTTCGAGGATCAACCAGGATTTGACGAAGTCGACGTGATTGCGAAGCGTTACATCGAAGAATACGAGAGTGGGAAACTGAACCGGCTCGACATCGCTTATACGAGATTTGAAACCGTGTCTCGCCAATCGGCCGTGGTCGAAACTTTGCTTCCGATCGGCAGCCTGGGCGGCGACGAAAAGGATGGCGATGCTGACAAGGCCGTCGACTACGAGTTCTTGCCGTCGGCAGCTGAAATCTTGGAAGAGATTGTGCCGGCCGCGTTTAAGGCTCGGCTGTTTAAGTGCTTTTTGGATGCCGCCGTCAGCGAACAAATCGCACGGATGGTTGCCATGAAGGGCGCTACCGAGAATGCTGGCGACATGATCAGCACGCTGTCGATGCAATACAACCGTGCTCGTCAAACTCAGATTACTTCAGAACTTAGTGAAATCATCGGCGGCGTAGCCGCTTTGGAATAATAAACTGTAGTGGCTGGCTTCTGGCTGCCACAAAAACATCAGTGTTGTGGTCCTGCGACTCCGTTCGCAGGTCCCGCGAGCGGAGTCGCGGGACCACGTCAGATCAATTAGAGAAGAGAATCAACATGGCAACGGCAACGTCTGTCGGTCACGTGACCCAAATCATCGGTTCAACTTTCGATGCCGAGTTTCCCGAAGATGCTCTGCCCAACATCTACAACGCTTTGATCGTCGACTCGACGGTGAAAGGTGTCGAGATTAAGGTGACGGGCGAAGTCCAACAGCACTTGGGCGGCGGTCGCGTCCGCTGCGTCGCGTTGGACTCGACCGATGGTATGGTTCGTGGGCTAGAAGTCACCGACACCGGAGCCCCCGTGTCCGTCCCGGTCGCTAAAGAAACGCTTGGTCGCGTCTTCAACTTGCTGGGCGATCCCATCGATGGCCGTGGCGACGTCAGTACAGAAGAATCCTGGCCAATTCACCGAGAAGCACCGAAACTTGAAGAACTTAGCTCGAAGACCGAACTCTTCGAAACCGGTATTAAGGTTGTCGACTTGCTGACGCCATTCGTTCGTGGTGGTAAAGCGGGTTTGTTCGGTGGTGCAGGTTTGGGCAAAACCGTTATCTTGACCGAATTGATCGCCCGTATCGCGAGTGCTCACGGTGGCTACTCAGTGTTCGCCGGCGTTGGCGAGCGAACTCGTGAAGGCAACGACTTGTGGCTCGAAATGCAAGAAACCGAAATCGGCGATACCGGCCGCTCGGTTATCGAGCAAACGACGATGGTCTTCGGACAAATGAACGAACCGCCCGGTGCTCGTCTTCGCGTCGCTCTATCAGCTTTGACGATGGCCGAATGGTTCCGTGACACAACGGGAACAGATACGCTCCTGTTCGTCGACAACATCTTCCGCTTCTCGCAAGCGGGTAGTGAAGTGTCCGCCCTTTTGGGCCGGATGCCAAGTGCTGTCGGTTACCAACCAACGTTGGGCACCGAATTGGGTGAACTGCAAGAACGGATTACCTCGACGAAGAGTGGAGCCATCACCAGTGTGCAGGCCGTTTATGTTCCTGCCGATGACCCCACCGACCCCGCTCCGGCGACAGCGTTTAGCCACTTGGACGCGTTCATTTATCTGGAACGGCGGATCTCTGAAAAGGGTATCTATCCGGCCATCGACCCGCTGGCATCCTCCAGTCGTATTCTCGACCCGCAATACGTCGGCGACAGACACTACGCCGTTGCCCGTCAAGTTCAACAGATTCTGCAACGATACCGCGAACTCCAAGATATCATCGCGATTCTCGGTGTTGACGAACTGAGCGAAGATGACAAGCTGGTCGTGCACCGCGCTCGTCGGATCGAGCGTTTCTTGTCTCAGCCGTTCTTGGTTGCGGAAGCGTTTACGGGTAAGCAAGGTAAGATCACCCCGCTCGACGAAACGATCCAAAGCTTCGAGGAAATCTGCGACGGCAAATGGGATCACTTGCCAGAAGCGGCATTCATGTACGTCGGTGGCGTTGAAGAAGCAGCCGAACAAGCCAAGAAGATGGCGGAAGCGAGCTAAACGAAAATGGCCGAATTGCAATTAGTCGTCGTCACTCCCGAAACGACCTTGATTGACCAACCGGTCAATGGGCTACGGTTCCCGCTATTCGATGGGCAAATCGGCGTTCTTCCCGGTCGCGCTCCGGTCGTTGGTCGTTTGGGTTATGGCGAGTTGAGTGCAAGCAGTGCTGGTGGCGACTTGTCGTACTTCATCGACGGCGGCTTCGTCCAAATCAACGGTTCGGTCGTCTCAATCTTGACCGACCGAGCAATGCCATCCAACGAAATCGACCGCGCCGAAGCTCAAGCTGCCCTGGAAACAGCAAACAGCCGCATTCCCACAACCGACGAAGAGTTCACGTCCAAACAACGCGACCTCGAACGCGCCCGCCGAATGATCCAACTGGCCAAGTAGCTGTCACTTGGCAAACTCCGGCCGCACCGCTACTCACTCAACCGCGTATGCTGCCACTCCCGCCAAGTAGTCGGCGCCGGCAGCGCTCCGCTGATGGCTTGAATGTCGCTTCCGAAAACTGTCATCCAATGTGTGCCACTGGCTTTGCCAGTGCTGAGTATTTGTGGAATGCACCCATACGAAGGTAAGGGTAGTGAAACTTTGGATAACCGCTGGCGGAGCCAGTGACACACATAGTTGGAAAATCGAACAACGTCATGTTTTCAGACATGCTCGATTTGGACACGGGATGTTTCGGACCCGTAGGGTCAAAAAACTGAACCGCGCAGGGTCAAAAAACTCAGCCGACCTCAAAACGCCGTGAACCACGAGGTTTTGACTACTCCGAATTGTCTCATGCCGCCCGCTTGATTTCATCCGTCGCCAAAGGACACTGGCCGATTTCGGCGCCGAACATGTCTTTTCTGCTCCAGCCATGGCACATCATGCTGGCTGCCCTCTGCGGCATTGTGAACCAACGACAGCAAGAGATCATCGAATTCCAGAACGCTCAGATCGAGGCCCTGCTGAAGCAACTCGGAAAGAAGCGACTGCTGCTCGACGATGACCAGCGTCGCCTGCTTGCCGTGAAGGCTCATGCCGTCGGTCGCAAGGCTCTGCGGGAAATTACGACCATCTTCACGCCTGATACCATCCTGCGATGGCATCGGAATCTCGTCGCGAAGAAGTTTGACTCGAGCGACAAACGGAAGCCAGGACGACCACGCATCCGACAGGTCATCGTGGATGCGATCGTGCGATTCGCCAGAGAGAACCCGTCGTGGGGATACGATCGGATTCAGGGTGCACTGAAGAACCTGAAATACCACATCTCGGATTCCACAGTGGAGAACGTGCTGAAGGCGCACGGCATCGAGCCAGCACCCGACCGACAGCGAACACCAGCATGGTCTACGTTCCTGAAAGCACACTGGGATTCAATCTTCGCCACGGACTTTACGACGGTCGAAGTGTGGACGC
>PBMZ01000208.1 GCA_002722955.1 Planctomycetaceae bacterium
CTTCGCGGCCATCTCGGATCAGCGAGCGTTCTGCATCGTTGACTCGAGAATCGACATCGGGCGAGTTTCTCACCAGTATCAAGAAGAGTACTGCAAAGATAAATCCGCAGGCTGATAGAATTCCGAGGGATGCGCGCCAACCTAAACCGAAATAGCCCATCAAGATGGTTGCCATAATGATCGGTGACATGGCACCGCCGCCGCGACCGAAGAACGTCGCCACCCAACCTTGGACAATCGTTCGCTTCGATTTGGGAAACCAAAGTTGAGTCACCTTAGTCAGCGACGGATACGCTCCCGATTGACCAAGCCCGAAGAGCAACCGGCTTGCTGCCAACCCCAGCTTGTTGCCGCCAATGCCAATCAGTGGCAACGACAACGACCACACGGCGATCAGGATTCCAACAAAGATATGAGGTCCCATTAAGTCGCAGACGATGCCGCTTGGGATCTGCCCGATTCCATAAGTTATATTGAAGGCCGTGTAGATGAAGGACAGCTCGGTCTCGTCGAAACCGTATTCTTGTTGAAGTGCCGGACCAACGATGAGCCACGAATAGCGGTGCAGATAAAGGAACCACGACGTCATGCAAGCGCACATGAAGATGATCCAGCGAACGCGCGTGGGTCGCTGATCGGACAACAATGACGCATCAGACATGCTGGCAGCTTTCTTCAATGTGAGTCGACGGGCAACTCATCGTCGACGAATTGTGCAAGCATTGCAACGCTGCGGGTTGAGTCAAAGAAACCCGGCTTCTCAACCGATGGCTTTCGTTGATCAGCGCTGAGTTGATGGTGCCGGCTCCACCGTACGGCCTTCGTTATCAGCCAGGAGAGCCGCGACCTTGTCTTGAGGCAGATCCATGTATTCAGCAATCTCATGAGCCATGAAGCCAGCCCGATCCAGATTGATGATTGTCCGCCGCTCGCTAACCGTGATTTCTCCACTCGGATTGCGAGTTGTCTTGGGGCCGATGATCGATTCGATGCTGGGTTGAGTCGCCGTCCGGTAAGATGACTCGGTCAACTGTCCTCGAGGTGCTCGATTGGCCCGATGTACTTCGCCCAAGAGACCTTGCAGTCGTTCGATCTCTTGATCGGCTTCCCAGGCGATTCGGTCAAGCATCGCCATCCGCGTCCGAATTCGGGTCTCGATGGTATCAGCATCCTCGGCTGCCGACGTTTCGAGCGGCGCTATCAACGCTGATGAGTTGGAGTGAGCACTTTCTGTGTGATCGTCTTCTACAGGGACTAACTCGGCGACCGCACCTCGTTTCAAAAGCCGCCAAAACCCTGTGAGGGTCAAGAAGGTGGCGGCCAGCAGGATCAGTTCGGCTCCGCTTGTTGCTTCTTGAAAAATCATGAACGCGTCCCTGTTCATTAAGCCAGTGGCCGCAGACTTGGCTTAGATTGGCAATCATCCTGACTCGCGGATCATAGTGCGTCCTGACGGTGACTGAAAAGAGCACATCGACGTTAATTGGTTTCGGCAACGAAACTTTGTAGCGGAATGGTGCGAGTCGTTCGGTAGATTGGTGATGCGAGTACTATCAACCGGGTGGCTTGCGCCGCTCCGCTACATGCAAGCGCACCTTGGTGGGAAAAAGATTTTTCACCGAATTGTGGGAAAGGGTGGCTATACGGTGGATGGGGACAAGTCTTCGAGCCCCCAGACTGGTTGATCCAACTGGGGGCTCGAAGACTCGTCCCCATCCACCCCGGTATTCAACGAAGAACCAAAAAAAGCAGCGAGCACGGATGCTCGCTGCTTTCAATTGTTAGCAATGACGCCAAGGGCGATCAGTCGTCGTAATCGACTTCGATGTAACCGCGTTTGACGCGAATGTCCACGGCGTATTTGCCGTAGTCATAGCGAATGTGCTTTCCGCATCGGCTTCGCGTGATGCAAGGCGGGCAGCAGCTGCAAGCTGGCACGCAAATCTTGACGTGGACCATCTTTGGCGGTGCACAGTGGTGGCCGCAAGGGTGGCAACTCGATTTGCATTTGCAAGCACAAGGATCAGGAACGGCAACGATCAACGGCTTGGCACAAGGAGCGATGTTGCGAAGATCTTTGTACTTCACGCAAGCGCCGTGATGGCCGCCGTGGTGAGCTGGCTGCGCGTGGTGATCCCAGGCGCCGAAGGCCGAGCCACCGTAAACGGGCACGGCGTGCGAGGGAGCAACGAAGTGTGGTTGCACTTGATGATGTTGGTGATGATGGTGGTGTCGCTGCGGTTGACGATAGCTGGAGAACATCGGCGGAACCATGCTGCGAACGTTCCAGCGAAGCAAATCGCTGGCTTCTACCGCCGAACTACCGCAGAGTGCGGTCACGGCAATGATTGTGATCAAGCGTTTCATGTGAAACTCCTTCGTAAAGTGGGGAGGGATGTCTGAACGACTTAGCTAGGAAAAACATAGGTCACCACTGAACGACTCGACGAAAGATGCTGGGGACAGGTCACAAAAGACGTTCGGAATTTGACGGTCTTGTCGATTGTCCGACGACTGCCGTTCAAGCTTGCGGGTCGAGAGCTTGGTTGCGTACGCTGCGACCACTCATAAGGAGCTTCACATGCAATCCACTTTGATCACGATCCTGGGTTTCGTGAGTTATCTGGTCTTATCTTCGAGCCAGCTTCGATCTGCCGAGATCCGTGTTCCTGAAGACTTCAAGACGATTCAAGCGGCAATTGATAAAGCAAGTCCCAAGCATGTGATCTTGGTGAGTCCGGGAACTTACCGAGAGCGGCTTCAATTGAAACCGCGAATTGAACTTCGCAGTGTTGGCAAAGATGACCGTGGCAAGCTCGGACTAAGACGAGCGGAAACAACAATCATCGATGGCGGCAACAACCGAACCAATGCCAAGGCTGCTGAAAGTAACGAAACAAAGGACAAGTCCTCTCGTTGAGCCCCTCGAACATTACTTGCTCTTCAGTTGGATGCGGCTCGTGTGCTGAGCGTTTTGTCCTCGCATTGGCCATGAACTTTTGGCGGGACCAGGGCTGTCGGTGGCGATGGCGTAGACTTTCTTGTCCCAACTAGCGAGGTAAAGGGTGCCATCATTCGCTAGAACTGGCGATGGATATATGCTGCCTTCAGCCTTGAATTTCCAAATCATTTGACCAGTCATGCTATCGATCGCATAGAGATGTCCGTCCCACGAGCCAGCGTAAATTGTGCCGTCGGCTCCGATCGCTGGCGTTGAGTTGACTCGGTTGGCCGTTTTGAGCTGCCAACGAATTTTCCCGTTTGCACCACTGATTGCCAGGATCTTTCCGTTGACCAATGATCCTCCAAAAACCGTTCCGTCAACATCGACAGAAAAGGATGAAGCGACTGGACTGCTAGTTTCACAATGCCAATGTTGCCGCCCACTCTTGGCGTCGAATGCATAGACCTTGCCGTTGTGTGAACCGATATAAACTTTTCCGTCGGCTCCGATCGCTGGTGACGAGTAAACCAAATCACCGATATCGCTCGCCCACTTCAACTTTCCCGTGGCACCGTTAACTGCATAAAAGTGCTTGTCGTACGAACCGAAGTAGACCGTCCCATCAGCACTGATCGCAGGCGATGAATCGATTGTCCCGCGGGCCGCGAACTGCCATCGCTTTTTACCAGTCTCGCCGTTTAGTGCGTAAAGCTTGTTGTCTTGCGAGCCGAAGAAGACGGTTCCATCAGAACCAAGGGCGGGCGAGGAGTAGATGCCGCCACCGGTTCGAAATTGCCAGCGTTTTAATCCTGTCTTTGCATCGACGGCATAAAATGATCCGTCCAGTGACCCGAAACACACGAGTTTCTTGCCGATGATCGTGGGCGACGAGTTGACTTCGTCTCCTGTGCGAAACTCCCACAGCTTCTCGCCGGTCTTGCCGCTGAAGGCATAAAGCTTGTGATCCATGGAACCGACATAGACATTTTCGTTCGGTCCGATGGCGGGCGACGACTTGATTTGGTCACCTGTCTCGTACTGCCAAAGCACGGTTCCCCGCTTTGGTTTCGTCCCGTCGGCCAACGACGGGACCGCAATCAGCACGACGGTCAGGACAATGAGCCAGTTCGGAAAAAAATTGTTCTTAGAATTCATCATCAGAACAGTGCATATTCAGATGGCATCAATGTTTCAAACGTGTCGACACCTTGCTCCTCGATGGCTACGCGTGCCTTGAGCCCACTGGCCTTAAGCCGATCCATTTTAATTGTGTTTTCCGTGACAACATCCTGCTCGAACAATGACTGGTTAATCTCGAGTGTCAGCTTTGCAATCGAGTGCTCGGTTTCGAGTTCCAGCAGCTTGGCCTTCATCGCGAACAGCTCTTTGTCGAGCCGTGCTTTCACGGCTTGAAGATTCGCCTCGGCGGATTTCACATCGGCCTCGGCGTTGATCACGGCCAATTGCAACTTCGGGTTGCTCAATTCCCAAAGGACGGTGGATTTTGTGACTTTGGCACCGGGGCGGACCTGAATCTTGACGACCCGTCCCTCAGTCGTTGCGGGGATCCATAGAAAGTCTTCGGCAGCCAACGTTCCAACACCGCGCACGCTATGGACTAGCTCGCCACGTTGGACTGTGTCGATCAATACAGACTGTCGATCGATGGTCGGCTCGGTCGGCACAATCACCGAAAGGCTGGCCGTGACGCCTCCGCCTATTGCGATCAAGACAATGAACAACAGTAAGTTGCGCACGCCTCGAGAGATTCGTCTTGGTCCACGATCGACATCCATCAAGAGGGCTCCGAAAGAAGAATCGGTCACATTTATTTTGTAGCCGATTATCTCCGAAACAATACGAATTATTGGTCTGACTGTGGTTTCCTAAGAATGAGATGTTCCTTCGTCAGTTTTGAAATGGCGTCTCCGTTGCCAGATGGCAACATGCCGTTGCAATCCGCTGTTTCGGAGTGCTCGCCGAATTGACTCACAATGGTAACCCGAAGCGTGAGCGAGGGACGGTGACTCGCGTTTGCATCGAGAATTCTGTTGGCGAACCCGCGTGAGCGTCCCTGGCTCACGCTTCGGGTTACCATCGGTACTGCGACCAGATGTGGTAAGTCCATCGCAATCACTCAGTAACATCACTCATTCGTCGCGCGTTCATCCTCGGCAAGTCCATAGGCAGTTGCAGCATTCCGCCAAAAGACGCCTTCGACCTGTTCGCGCGAGAGGCCAGCGACCTCGGCGGCGAACTTCAACGACAGCAATTGTTCGTATACTGAAAGGATTGGTCGCGCATCGGTGTGGGGAAACTTCAAGCCACCTTGATCGGCATCATAGTGTTGCCACGACCGGCCAAGGGCCGCGTAATGCCCGTGAAAGAACGCGGCGCCGACGCCATCCGAGCCCCAAAAGACTCGCTGCGGGTCCTCTTTCGTCAGGAGTGTAATGTACGGCCGCACGTCTGTGACAGCCGACGTGTCGTAGAAGATATTGGGCATATCGCGCAGTCGATCGACTGCGTTTTGAATAGCCCAGTAGGTGAAACTACGAGCACAGTGGGCCAGTTGCCATTTGATATTTGGATAACGCTTTGTCGTGTATTCCTCGAGATCTTCGAGATTCGCGGTGTCCGCACAACCGTCGAATCGGGAAAGGTGCATGGTCACCCACCAACCGTGATGATTGGCCAGCTCCATTTGTTCATGGGTAAGGAACTCGTGAATGCGGCATTCAGCGATATCACCAGTCACCGAATAGGTCCGGTAAGGCTTCAGGCCGATGAGCTGCGGATTCTGTAAATCGCGTTCGATGTCTTCCAACTTACAAGACGGAGTCACCAAGCGATTGTGACGAATGCCGGGTACTCCATCGATTTCGTCCCTTACCGAAGCCACGTGCTTCGTGACGTTGGTGCCAGGGTAAGGAGTCCCCAAAATCAGATATTGCATCTTTCGCCCTGGATACAGCACCTCAGCCCACTCGTTCACGACGTCCAAGTCCGTGTCGACGCGTTCAAAGTAGGGCTGAACTTCGTCAACATTGGAACTCCAATAGAAATGAATGTGCGAATCCAAAATGCGGTCCGGCACAAAATCGGCAAGCTCCTCTTCCCAAACAATCCGATCACATTCGCGATAATCAATGTCGGCTTTCGTCATGTTGGCCTCGTTTGCTTGTGTTTGCGATTCCAGTAGACTGCACGATGACCAGCGTGTTGCACCGTGTCAAATGAATTGCCGAGAACGACTATTGAGCAAGAAGCCGACGACAGTTACCGCAGGAGCAACGTTTTGACCGCCGAGCCAACAATCGAGCGCCCAACAATCATACGCTATGGCGTGTTAGGAGCACTCTGCGCGGCGGCCATCGCTTACCTCAGCCGAAACGTACTGGGAGTGGCGGCTAATGATGGTCGGATTCTGTCGGACTTGAAGATTACGGATGACCAGCTCTCGATTGTGATGGGGACCGCGTTCTTTACTAGCTATGCTCTTGGGCAAATCCCTGGGGGTTGGCTCGGGCAACGCTTCGGCAGTCGACGCGTCTTGCCGTGGTTTGCCTTGCTTTGGTCAATTTGCACGCTAATCGCCGGTTTCTCGACCTCGCTGACTGCGTTGTTCATTATCTATGTGATGATCGGGGCTTGCCAAGCGGGCTTGTTTCCGAATTCCGCCAAAACCATCTCCAACTGGTTTCCTTCGTCCCGGACGGCGATTGTCTGCGGTGCCCTGGGCAGTTTTATGTCCATTGGCGGAGCCCTTGCCATGATGACAACAGGAGTCATGCTCGAGTGGGTCAGTTGGCGCTGGGTCTTAGTCGTCTTTTCGATTCCTGGTTTCGCGTGGGCAATTTGGTTTTATGTTTGGTTTCGCGACGAGCCGGGGCAACATACATCGGTCAATGCTTCTGAATTGTCGTTGATCCAAGAACGTACAGAAGATGAAAGCCGCGAAGCTGATGATGACTCGGCCACCGCAACGGACGAGCGAAAACCGATTCCGTGGCTGCGTCTTTTGACTAGCTACACGTTGTGGATGATTTCGGGGCAGCAGATTTTTCGAGCCATCGGTTATGTCTTTTACTCGACGTGGTTTCCGAAGTACTTGACGCAGACACGCGGCGTGACAACTACGGAGTCCGCGTTCCTGAGTTCACTGCCATTGATCGCGGTTGTGATTGCGGGCATCTCTGGCGGTTGGCTGGTCGACAAAATCTATCAACAAACCGGAAGCAAACGATTCAGTCGACAATTTGTTGGCATCGCCAGCATGTTCACGTGTGCGTTGTTCTTGCTAGACGCTTACTTCGTCACCGAGGCGACAGCAGCTGTTTTATTGATTTCCGCTGGGAGCTTTTGTGGGACATTCGCAGGACCCTGCGCTTATGCGGTAGCCATCGACACGGCCGGTGACCACGTACCGATTTGCTTCAGTACGATGAACATGGCTGGCAATTTTGCGGCAGCCCTCTGTCCAACAATCGTGACGACCGTTGTCGGATTGACTGGTTCCTGGGAGCCTGTCTTGTTTATTTTCGTTGGCAACTACATTCTAGCCACGATTTGCTGGGCGTTGATCAACCCTGATCGTCCAGTCGTTGCGGAGTAGTCCAAGCCATGAATGCCCAATCTGCCCTCGAAACATACTTTGGTTACCCCGATTTTCGTGGCCAACAGCTAGCCGTCATCGATCATGTGATGGCTGGAGAACACGCGCTGGTGATCATGCCGACGGGCATGGGCAAGTCGCTTTGTTATCAGATTCCAGCCGTGCTACTTGCTAAGAATGGAGAGGAAGCGTCGGCCGACCGCGCTGGGTTGACGCTGGTCATCTCACCTCTCATCGCGCTGATGAAGGACCAAGTCGATGCGCTTCGAGACCACGGGCTCTCGGCCACGTTCATCAACTCATCACTGACTCGGCAAAGTCGTGAGCAGCGTTATCAAGGTGTTGCTGAGGGCAATTACGCGCTGCTTTATGTGACTCCAGAACGATTTCGAAAGCCCGAGTTCCTCGACGTCATTTCACGCCGCCACATCCAACTTCTAGCCGTTGATGAAGCTCACTGTATCAGCGAGTGGGGACATGACTTTCGCCCAGACTACACTCGCATTGCCGACATTCGTCAGTTGCTTGGCGAGCCCACCACGATTGCGCTCACGGCAACAGCAACGCCTGACGTCCAGGCCGATATCATTCGTCAACTGGGCCTGAATCGTGATGACATCAAGCTCTATCATGAAGGCATCAACCGCCCGAATTTGTCGCTCGAGGTCATCGAAAGCTGGGGCGATGAAGATAAGCTCGAGCGCATCCTGCGGATTCGCGACAATCATCCCGGCAGTGGCATTGTCTACTTCACCTTGATCAAAACATTGATGCGCTTCAGTGAGATGCTGGACGAGATGAACGTCGAGCACTTGGTCTATCACGGAGACCTGGAACGGACGACTCGCAAGCGTGTGCAAGATCGGTTTATGAATGGCAACGACCAACTGGTGCTGGCCACGAACGCCTTTGGAATGGGCATCGATAAGGATGCAATCCGCTTCGTGATTCACGCCGATGTTCCCGGTTCTATGGAGTCGTATTACCAAGAAATAGGCCGAGCCGGCCGCGACGGGTTGGCGTCTGCGTGTGTCTTGTTGTACGACCAGCGTGACTTGGCGATTCAGATGGAGTTTATGCGTTGGAGTAACCCGGATGCAGAGTTCTACGAGCGAGTTCACGATTACTTGGCTCATGACTTGGAACAAGTGAACGCTTTCGGGCTGGAGTGGTTGCGCGAGAAGCTTCACCACAAGGACAAATTCGACCATCGACTGGAGACATCGCTATCAATGATGGATCGCTACGGAGTGATCGAGGGCTCGCTGTCGCCGCTGGACCTAACCGAAGTCCACGCCTTGCCCGAGCCGCTGAGAGATCAAGAACGCTTGGATGCAAAGCTACAGCGAGACCAGCATAAGCTCTACGCATTGGTCCAGTACGTGAATCACGAAGGCAACCGCAAGGCCTTCATCCACGACTACTTCGGTTTGCCAATGCCATCCGAAGAAGAATAGACGTCGACTGCATGCGTACCAATTGGCCGCCATCGACGGTAACATGGTAATCCGAAGTGTGAGCGAGGGACGCTCAAACGCGTCGAGTACCATCCCTTCTGATTTGATGACCTGTGACAATAGAACTCCGCAATCCACATAGCGTAATGGCCGCGCTGAAACGTCGGCCTCAAGATGTCATTGAAGTTCGATTGCGGACGAATCGGCCAAGCCCCGTTTGGACTGACGTTGCCGATTTCGCGCGACAATGCGGTGTTCCCGTACGACGTGGGGGCGGCCGTGCTCCTGGACGCGGCGGTTCCCGACGCAACAACAATCGTGAAACCGAGCGAGTCGGCTCGGCCGAAGCAACCGTCAAGCCGCTCGATGGTGTCTCGCTAGAATCACTTTTCAGTGGCGCCGAATCCCGAGCGAGTGGGAATGGTGTTTGGTTGGCTTTGGATTGCTTACAGGATTTGCATAACGTTGGTGCCTTCTTTCGAACGGCGTCTTTTTTTGGCATCCAAGGGATCATCATCACTCGCGACAAGTCCGCCCCTCTGAATCACACCGTTTATGACATCGCGGCCGGTGGTCTGGAGTCCGTTCCGTTTTCGGTCCAAACCAACCTGAGTCGAACGTTGTCAAAGGCAAAGGAATCCGGTGTCTGGGTGCTGGGGACATCTGAGCACGCCAGCGACAGCCTGGCGACGGTTTCCCGTGATCGGCCCTGGTTGGTCGTGGTTGGCAACGAAGAGAAGGGGCTGCGTCGACTGACGATTGAAAACTGTGATTGCGTCTGTAGCATCCCTGGATTTGGCGAGGTCACGTCTTTGAACGTTTCCGTCGCTACTGGAATTCTGTTGTCAACGCTTTCGGGGGCAACACCGTCCATTGCTGAAGGATGACCATGGAGTTTGAGTGGTACGAATACATCTATGTGATCGTGGCAGGAATCGTTGCCGGTTTCATCAACACGCTTGCTGGCAGTGGCTCTGCGGTGACGCTGCCGTTGCTGATTTTCTTGGGACTCGATGCGGGTGTGGCCAACGGTACAAACCGAGTGGCCATCGTATTGCAAAACGTTGTCGCCGTCGCCAGCTTCCGAAAAAACAAAGCGCTTGACTGGCGGCAAGGCTTCATTCTCGCCGCGCCCGCTGTTCTTGGCGGCGTCGTCGGTGCTTACATTTCGACCCTTTTAGATCCGGAAGTGCTCAAGCGGTTCATCGGTGGAGTCATGCTGTTGGTGCTGGCGACCATCTTGCTCAAGCCAAGTCGCTTTCTAAAGCCAGCCGATGACGCAGTTGTGCAAATCAAAAGTTGGCACATGCCGCTGTTCTTCTTGATCGGCATGTACGGTGGCTTCGTTCAAGTCGGCGCCGGAGTGTTCCTACTGTTTGGCTTGGTGATGGGGGCCGGGTTTGATTTGGTCAAGGGCAACGCGGTCAAAGTGCTGATCATCTTTTGCTTCACATTAACGGCACTGGCAGTGTTCGTTTGGAAAGGTCAAGTCGACTGGAAGGTCGGCCTGATCCTTTCGATCGGCAACATGACAGGAGCTTGGCTTGGTGTGAAGACAGCCATGAAGGGAAGCGCCGAGTTCGTGCGATGGCTGTTGATCGCGGTGATTAGCTACTCGTCTCTCAAGCTGCTCGGGATTTTGGATTTGCTGATGGAGAGTATTTCATGAGATGGACTCTATCTTCGTTTGAGGCCCAGCCGAAGGAGTCGGCGATTAGAACGCATCGAATACGAGTACTTGTTCGATGCCTCTTGGTCGCTGGCGCCTTCGGTTGGGCGTTAAACGCGGGATGTTTACTTCACGCTCAGGCCAAAGTTGACGGCCGCGCGGTTATCCGCGGGGTCGTAGGTGACTCGGAGATTGTCATTACGACAACGAATCGACTTGCTGGTGCGATTCACTCGCTGACCTGGAATGGTCAAGAATTCATCAATAGCGTCGATCACGGGCGGCAACTTCAGTCAGCGGCCAACTTCGATCTTCGCAAAGGCTTCACCGGCGAGACATTCAATCCCACCGAAGCTGGATCCCGCAATGATGGCGCCGGGCCGAAGTCCACAAGCCGGCTGTTGCATATCATCGCCAAAGGCAACACCCTGCAAACGACAACGCAGATGGCGTTTTGGTTGGCTCCCGGTCAGAAGTCTTCTGGCAATCCAGCTAAGAACAAAGCGTTGCTCTCGAACCATCTGCTCACAAAACGAGTTCGCATTGGCTATAAGAACATGCCGAACCTCATCCAATTCGACGTCACGTTCAGTATGCCCATTGACGAACGACACAATTACGCTCAGTTCGAAGCCGTAACGGGTTACATGCCACCCGTTTTCAGCAAGTTCTGGAAGTTCAATCCCGCCAGCGGAAATCTCGAGCCATTATCAGACGGCCCTGGAGAGCAATCCCACCCCGTCGTGTTGGCCACGAAAGACGGATCGCACGCAATGGGAGTGTTTTCTCCGCAACAACCATCCAAGGGATACGAACGGGCGGGCTACGGACGTTTCCGCTTCGTGCCTCAAAAAGTTGTGAAATGGAATTGCGTCTTCCGCATCCGGAACCTCGAAGGCGTACGACCTGGCGACTACTCTTATCGCATGTTCATACCGGTTGGCACACAGAAGATGGTGACCACGGCGCTCCGTGAACTCCATCGTGAATTCGGAAAGTAGAGTTATTACTTCGGCTCGAGTGCTTCTGGTTCGAACTTGCTCAGTTGTGGCAGTTTGCATTGCACACCGTTAGCAGGAATCTTTCGATTCGCTGTCCAGACGATTCCGTTCAGAATGAACGTTCGCAAATCGTCCAGCTTCCAACTTCGATAGAAGTGAGGCATCACGATTCCGAAGCCGCGACCTTTGTCTCGCTGAACGCACCAGGCGACGACTTCTTTGCGAGGCTTTTCTGGTGGCAGCATCGATGTGGCCAGTGCCGTTACGTTGGGGGCGAGTTGATTGTCGTTGGGGCCGAAGTAATTGTTGATGTAAGGTTCGTCATGCAGCGTGAACTCTTTCCATCCGCGCGAAATCGGATGCTTTTTCGATGACGGAGTGATCTTGGCTTCGCGAAAGATCTTGGCGATTGTATTGTGATGAGGGCAACGGAAGGCTGCATAGCCACCCATCCAATACAGCAACGGGTGCGAGCCGTCTTTGGGAACATCTCCACCATGCAAACCCGTCGCGTAGTGGATACAAACGATTCCGCAACCTCGATTCATCATCGATCCGAGCTTGGCAAGAATCATCTCCCGACCTTGAAGCCGATTGGGAGGAAACGCGTCGCCGATGAAGACCACCGTGTCTGCTTGGTCCAGATCGGCTTCCTTCTTCGGCCATCCATACGAAACGCTCGCCTCAATGTCCGCAACGTTGTCGGAATTCGTCAGGCAATATTGCATCAAGCGACCGCCTGCCTTGACCTCGTGACTTCCCGGTCGGTGATTGCTTGGCCCAACGATAATCAGCACGTTCGCCTTTTCGGCGGCATCGGATATGGAAGTCCAACTGGCGGCGAGGCAAATCAAAAATGTGGCTAGATTTCGAATGATCGGATTCATAAGCTCAGGTCCTGTAAAACACATCAATTTTCAGCACAGCATCGTCAACTCACCGTGCCAAGCCTGTCACGCTTAGCGGGTTTGCCCTGGACTGTTTTACGGCGATTGGACACGAATTAGCAGCGAAAATGTTCAGAAGAAACAACCGAGGGTTGCGCCGCTATCAACGACTCTTGCCAAAGATTAAAGAGAGACTGCGCGAATTGGAATCGTGGCCGGACGAACAACTTGCCACGGAAAGCCGATCATTGCGTTTTCGGGCTCGCAGCGGTGACTCTCCAAAATCGCTGCGCGTCGAGGCCTTCGCGCTCACCAGCGAAGCGGCGTTTCGGCAACTTAAGATGCGTCCTTACGATGTGCAATTGTTGGGAGCATTGGCACTCAGCGATGGCGTGATCGCCGAAATGCAGACGGGCGAGGGCAAGACGTTGACGGCAACACTGCCCTTGTATTTGCAGGCTTTGAACGACAAGGGCAGCCATCTGGCAACGGCAAACGACTACCTCTCACGCCGCGATGCCGAGTGGATGCGCCCAGTGTTTGAAAGCTTGGGGTTGAGCGTTGGCGTCGTTCAGAATTCTTCGACGCAAGACGAACGACGCAGCGCATATCATTGCGATGTGACTTACGGAACAGCACGCGAATTCGGTTTCGATTTTCTTCGCGATCGCCTGCTCTTGCAGGGAAAGTCCACTCAAGATACAGGTGGCATAGCCGAGGCCATTAACAAGCCGAAGTCTCGCGAACCGCAGCCAGTGCAACGAGGCTTCCACTTTGCCCTGATCGACGAAGCGGACAGCATTCTGATTGACGAAGCCCGGATGCCATTGATCATCAGTGCCGAGTTGCCGCGCGACCACTTGGCTATCTTGGCGTGTTATCGCTGGGCTGCAGAACACGCATCGACGTTCGTCGAACGCGAACACTTTGAACGTGATGAGAGAGGCCACTCGTTGTATTTGACCGAAGCTGGAATGCAGCGGCTGCGGGAGATCAACAAGCCTGAACAACTTGATTCGCTTAGCATTCCTGTGATCGTCGAATTCGTCGAGCGAGCGATTCGGGCTCACTGCGACTTCTTGAACGAACGGCATTATGTCGTCCAGGAGGGCAAGGTCGTCATCGTTGACGAGTTCTCAGGTCGGCTTGCTGTCAGCACGAAGTGGAAGGCTGGCTTGCATCAAGCCGTCGAAGCCAAAGAGGGCGTCGACGTCACCTTAGAAAGCGGTGTCGCGGCACAAGTCACTTTGCAGCAACTGTTTTCTCTTTATGACAACACCGCGGGAATGACGGGCACGGCCGAGAGCTCCGCACGCGAGTTCTCCAAGATTTATCAAACGCCCGTCGTTCCAATCCCAACCAACAAACCCTGCCAAAGGGCACTTTTGAACGATCGCATCTTGCACGATCAGCCATCCAAATGGCTGGCCATCCGCGATGAGGTCAAAGCGCTACACGATCAAGGCCGCCCTGTGTTGATCGGAACGCGATCAATCGATAAGTCCAAGGAACTATCCTCGGTGCTCGAAGACGCCGGGATCGAGCATCGCGTTTTGAATGCGTATCAACTGAATGAAGAGGCAGAGATCGTGGCCGAAGCCGGGCAACGATCAAGAGTCACGGTCGCCACGAATATGGCGGGACGTGGGACTGACATTCAGTTGGGCGAGGGAGTCATGGAGCTTGGTGGGTTGCATGTCATCGGAACGGAGTTGCATGAATCACAGCGAATTGATCGTCAGCTTTCCGGCCGATGCTCGCGACAAGGCGATCCAGGAAGCTTTCGACAGTACTTGGCTTTGGACGACGACATCTTGACCGAAGGCCAAGTCGACAAGGACATCCTTAAGATTGCCAAGCGCATTCATGGCAAAGGGCCAATTGACAAGACCACACATCTGAGACGCATCTTCGATCGAGCCCAACGAAAGGTGGAAAAGAAGTACTTTCGTCAGCGACGCGTGTTGACTCACATGGCCATCAGCCGCATGCAACAGCAAGAGCGAATGGGCATGGATCCGTATTTGGATACGGTCGAGTAGTTTGGATTTCGAGACGTTGGTGATGGGAGTAATTTGAATAGCGATTGATGAATGTTGATTCTTGGTTTTTGAAGGCCGGAACTCATCATCTTCCTTCGCAAATCAAAAATCAACAATCGCTATTCAAGATGGCGCAAGATACGCGAAACGTCGCGTGCTACCTTCCGAGAGAGCAAGTGCTTCTTTAAGCAGCTTGTCGTTGCGGCTGCAATTCTAGTTCCGCAGCGATCAGGGAACCTCGGGCAACTGCAAAGTCGCCCGATGCTGTGTGTCGCACTTCGTTGACTTCAACGGGTAATGCAACGGACGTCAGCGCGCTGGCTAGCAAATCCAGAAAGCCATCAATTTGCGTCGGGCCGCCGGCACAAACGACGGGAATTGGGCGACGGATTTCATTCAGTCGAGGCGCCACCGAAAAGTCTCGTGCCGCTTTTTGTAACAGCGTGGCGATCAAGTCCCGATAAAGTGTCGCCAGCAGTTGGTCTGATCGAGCTGACGGTTCCAACAGTGACCCTCGAAAATCGACTTTGGACTTTGCGGCGCCTTCGACATCCAACAGCCGCTCACCGCTTGGTGACCAAATGTAGCGATCGGATTCGTTGGCAAGCGTGTGGTCAATCCAGTTGCCGCCTTTGGCAATGTGTGCCGTAGCGACTTCGACGCCTCGCCAAGCCAACACAGCATCGCAGCTTGACGCCCCGAAACTCATTCCGATGCCAGTGAAACCGGTGTCTACCAAATCGGCAAGCACGACAGCCATTCCCGCGGGCATCACCTTTGGCGTGAATCCCCGTAATCGAATCAGCCGACCAAAGAACTCTTCGGTCGTTTTGCGTTCCTCGGAATGTTCACTTCCGGACGGTGGCGTGACGTAGCAAGTTTCACCAGGCGCGACTGGATCGGGAAGCATCGCATCGACGATTGCTGCCAAGACTTGTCGCGAGAGTGGGTCGTTGGTTGGAATACTTCCGTTGGGAACGACTGGAATGAAGTCCAATTGGAACAGAGCCGCGAAGTCGTCGCTGCCCTCGCCCATCAAAATCAGGCTGTCATCGCAGCGAGCGAACTCAACGCCGCCATTGCGAAGCAATTGTTCGTAAGACGCAAGCGCCGGTAAGACGCAATAGCCCGCGCGATCTTGACGAGACAACAAGTTTTCGCCAATCCGTCTTAAAGATCGGAAACGGAAAGTTCCCAGGTCCAACGCGATGCTCATGATTTCCGCCCTTCTGGTTGCACTACCGAGAGGGCTCGGTCTAGTAAACTGCTGCCATCTTCGGTGGCTTGCATGACCGAATTGGCACGTGGGCGAGACCGACGGGTCGACGCGTGAGGCGCGGGCGTTTGCGAATCGGAATGCTGCTGGGTTTGCCCCGAAAGGAGATCTTCCGTCTTGTGAGCGCCGTCAAATCGAATGGTTCGTCCAGTCTTCTTCTCGGAAGATACTTGTTGCTCTTCAGAGTTGTCTCGCGCGGCTTTGGCAAGCTTGACCAATCCGGCAGCCTGTGTGTTCTTGAGTTGTTCTAAGTCAATCTTTTCTGGAGCTGCCACGCTGGCAACGGTGTTCTCGATCGGTACACTCTGCTCGACGGGAGCCGGAGTTGTTTGCGGCACTGCAAAGTGTGGTCGCGGAATGTCGTGGTCGCTCAAGTCGATGCGGCGCGGTGCTACTTTGTTTGGGGCTCCGTGGAATTGCAGCACACCGTCGCGATTGGGGCGTTCTTCGACGACAGCCAGTTGATCTCCAATCAAGGCATCCAGATAAAACCGTGGTGGTTTAGGACGCTCGACCGGTGTGTTGTCTTGTTTGGCGATCGACCAAGCAATCGTACCGGCGAAGCCACAAGCCACGATCGCCAGTAAGGCGATCCAGCCGCCCGGAACGTTGTTTGATCCGTTTGCTGCTGAATTCTCCGCCTTCGCTTCTGTAGGAGTTGATGGCGGCGCCAACGCGATTGCAGTCGTCGCGTTGGTGGTTTGGGCCGTGATACTTGGCGCGGCCGGGTTTTGTGGTGCCGAGTAAATGGGGGCTTGACCGTTCGGCGACTCGCTCGGCTGTGGACGCGCGACGGGAGTCACCGCAACACTTGGAACAGGTGAAACTGGGACTGCGGCCGGCGACGCTGGCGTTGGAGTGATGGCTGTCGTGTTTGGAGTTGCCACGACCGCATTGGCATCATTCGCTGCCGGTGCGGTCACTGGAGGATCGACGCGAGGCACGACTGGTGTGGTGGTGTCAGCGACCGGTGTTGAATTCGCGGAGGGTTCAGAATCTGTAGCCGTTGACTCTTCAGCCGTCTCGTTGTTCGAAGAGTCATCCGTCCGAATCGGAGTGGCGGCAACTGAACCTGGAAGTATTGACGGTTCTGCCGAGCGTGGCGTTTCTTGAGCTTCCGGATTGGTACGCGGCGCGGGAGCATGAATTGTTGGAGGTGTATTCACTCCGTACGGCGGCACGGTGTTACCATTGTAAGGCCCGACATTCGGTGGCGTTGTCATTCTGTTGTTCGGTGCCGCGATCGAATTGTTCGGCGAAGGATGGGGAACCAATCTTACGCGTCCTGGCGGCATCGCACTATAAGAGTTAGGCCCAGGAGCTGGTACGGTTTGGTGATTGGGATACGGGATCGCGGCGACTCGCGGATCAATCGCGTTCGATCGATGCGGTTGCACGTTGCGAGGTCGATTGGCCGATGGCATAAAGCTGTCGACAGTAGCCGGCGGCATGGGAGGAATCACCGCATTGTTGAGAACGGTGGGATTGAAGATCAAGACAGTGCCCGAATCCAAGGACTTTTCCGCGTCGTTTTTGTTCTGGGGCTGTGAGCGAACATTTCTTGGCGAAATGACTTTGATGGCTGATCTGACTTCGGGAATCTGTCCCAAGTCCTTAACAATCGTGGCCACCTTCGCTTGATTCCGCGACATCTCGACCACGACCGGGCGATGAATCAGGTTGACGAATGCGATTTGTACCGACTGCCCCTTGCCACGACCTTGGCCACCAGTGCGATGCGTCCGAGATCGTTCCGGATCGAAGTTTTGAACGCTCGAAAACGAAGCGTTCTTGGAATCGACCACCAAGAGATCATTGGGGAGGACATCCATCCGGGTGTTTTCGGAATAGTAAGTCTGCAGCCCGACGCGTCCGCGGCGAATTACGCGGATGTTACTGGTCGCATCTTCGGTTAAACCACCCACATGTTGAATGAAGTCGTACAGAGTGATCTGCGAGACTGGGAGCTGGTAGACGCCTGGCCGCATGACCTCGCCAATTACGCCATAATATTTTGGTGCTGGTTGTTGCCGATTTGGAAGATTGACAAGATTTTGGGCATTTGCGGCGTCATTCCAGGTTGCGCATAGCCACACAACAAGCGGCAAAAGCCAGACTGATCGCCGAAGGAACATTTGGCATCTCCATGTTGGAATGGATGCGTAACCGGAGAATTCCATACATTCCTAATAATCGGCAAACCTTACCGTGTTCATCAGTGAAACTTCCAATCAACAAGGAAAGATCGAAACCCGCTGATGCCTTGGGGTTTTGCCGCGTCTTGGACTCGGCCTTTCGGTAAGTGTTTCCCCGCAAACACGTTGTGGTGTATTGAGGAAACCCGCAATTGTGTTAATTCTGCAGCTTTCCGAACTAGAGAATTTGCTGGACACTCATACTATATCCAAACGTTTCCTTGCCGGCCCTGTGTGAGGAAACATCTTTCCCATCTTTACACATGGGAGAGTTATCTAAGACACACCGCGCGGAAGCAGTCCTGCCCATGTCTTCCGTGCGAATGTGGCTCCCAACAGTTTACTGTTGGGAGTTTTTCTCTTCTTTGGACGCGTCTTAAATCTTTATTTGAGAGGAGTTTGTGCCAACTCGGTGCCCACCCAAACCCTAGCCGCCGATTGAGTACATCGGTCGGTCCGGTTGGACATAATCGGCCGAGTTGATTTCGTGGCCGGCCTTCTTTCCAGAAATCGAAAGGCGGATCGCATCGGCGATTTGCTCGTCTGTGCCGTTTCTCATCAGTTTTCGGACGTCGGCTTCTTCGAGACTGAACAGGCAATTCCGTAACTTGCCATCAGCTGTGATCCGAAAACGATTGCAATTCATGCAGAATGGCTGGCTGACCGATGGGATGAAGCCAACGCGTCCGACGCCATCTTCGAAGACGTAGTCGGTGGCAGGAGCCCGCGGGTCCTGGTTTTCACTCGCCACCAAAGGCATGATTCCGTCCGAGAGACGCTCGACGATCTCGCTGGCGAATAACACCTTTTCGCGCTCCCAGGCGTTGTCGGCATCCAGCGGCATGAATTCAATGAAGCGCACTTCCACTCCAGTGTCGCGGGCGAAATGACCGAACGGGACGATTTGGTCTTCCGTCAGGTTACGGATCGAGACCGCGTTCACTTTGATTGGGTCAAAACCGACTCGTTTGGCGACTTGAATGCTCTCGATGACCTTTTCGTAGCCGTCTCGCCGCGTGACTTCTCGGAATTTGTCGGCATCCAAAGCGTCCAGACTTATGTTGATGCGAGATAGGCCGGCGTCGAAAAGTTGCTGCGCCTGCTCGGCCAAGAGGATACCGTTCGTTGTGATGCCGATATCTTGAATTCCATCGATTGCCGCAAGCATCTCGATCAAACGATGCAGTTCTCGTCGAACAAGCGGCTCGCCGCCGGTTAGCCTCAGTTTATTAATGCCAAGGGGCACGGCAACCTTGACGAATCGCACGATCTCTTCGAACGACAGCAACAAATCGCGTTTCATGAACTGCACATCTTCAGCAGGCATGCAGTAAAAGCAACGGATGTTGCAGCGATCAGTGACACTGATCCGCAGGTTGTTGTGGGCTCGTCCGAAACTGTCGATAAGCATTTTGGTAGGCTATGGAGGTTAGGTTTAGGCTTGAGAGTTTGTTGAGGATTCAACGCCAGGGTGAACCCACTCGGTGCTGCCGTCGCTCCAGTTTTCCTTTTTCCAGACGGGAACACGCACTTTGAGTTCGTCGATTAAGTACTTGCCAGCTTCGAACGCTTGTTGGCGGTGAGGGCTACTGACGGCAACCGCAACGCTGATTTCCCCCAGCTCCAAATGACCCAAGCGATGGACGATGCCGACGTTCTCGAGAGGCCACTGCTCGCGAGTCTCGGTCTCTAACTCGGACATCTTTGCTTCGGCCATCTCGGGATACGCATCATAATCCAAAGCGACCGTTTGCCGGCCCTCGGTCATTTCTCGCACCGTCCCAAGAAACAGAACGACTGCGCCGGCTTGATCGGAACGTACATCCTCGGTAAGCCGAGCGTAATCGATGGTGTCGTGAGTAAGTTGAATCATGTTTTTGAATTGAATGCTCGGACGTCGTTTAACCGGTAGCGGGAGGTGAGGAAAGATGCCTCGCCTCCAGCGACGGATTAAACGAAGCACGAAGATGAGCTACACCTTCCAATTGATTGTTGGAAGTACGGTTTCTTGGTTGCCGGCGCCTTCGGCTGGGCGTCAAACGACGTACTCGCTCCAGAATCAACTGCGTCCACTATCCACCACTGACAGGAGGAAAGCAAGCAACGTTCGCATTTGCTGGGATCGTGGTGGTGTCGTCTGCGTAATCTGTGCCAATTGCCACCAGCAGACTCGCGACAAGCGGTTGCATCTCGGGAAAGCGATGCACCAGAGCCGCTCGCAAATCGCCAACGGAACTATCATCAGGAAGCTCGAGTTCTACGGAACTTTCCCCAGCGATATCAGCAGCGCGAGCAAAGAGTTTTACGTTTAATGTCATTGTCAAAGAGGCTCTAAGTCGTCCTCGACCACGTTGTTTAAGTAACCACAAACCGTTTGTTGGTTGCTTTCAACCGATCTTCGATTTCCGGCATGATACCATAGGCGTAGGCCATCAATTTCAGGGGGTGAATCGTTGGTGTTGTCGTGCCTTGTTCCATCTGGAATTTGCAGCTACTGCATTCTGTGACCCCCGCCGTCACCTGATTGTCCCGCATGTGAGAAATCAGCGGCCAGCCGATTCGAACAGATTTGCGGAAGTTTGCTCGGGTCAAGCCGTACGTTCCCGCCATGCCAGAGCATCCTTTTTCGATCTTATTCAGCCGCACGCCGGGAATCAATCGAAGCAATTCGGTGAAGCCTGCGTCTTCCCCCAACGCTTTCAAATGGCAAGGATGATGGTAGTCCAGATCGAGATCCAGCGGTGAGAAATCCGCGGCGAGCTTGCCCGCGTCAGTCAAACCCGACAAAAACTGCCCCGCCTCGACGACTTGATCGGCGACAACCTGTACATCGGGATGGTCGAGCAATTGCGGATACTCGTACTTCAAGCACAAGGCCGCTGCTGGTTCGGAGCACACGATCGGGAAACCTTCGCGAGCTAACTCGACCAATTCCATCACGTTTTGTTCGGCGACGCTGCGGGCGGCATCCAAGTCTCCCGCCGAGATCATGGCCATGCCGGATGCCGTTTGCCCGCCTGGCATATGCACGGAAAACCCGTTGTGCTCCATCACCATGACGAACGCGCGGCCCAATTCGGTGTCGTGAAAGTTGGCGTAGTGATCTACGAAATAAATGACGGCCGTCTTCTTTTGCTCGGCGGTCGGCGTCTTTAATCGTGCCTTGCCTGCGGTCTTGATCAGCGAGCGGCTCGCAAATCGCGGTAGCTTGCGCAGTCGGTGGATACCAACAAATCGTTCGAGTATCCAGCGGCCGAATGGACTACTGATCGCCCAATTGAAGATGGGACTCAACCGGCAACCAAGCGTGCCGAAAGAATGCGCGCGGGACAGCAACCAGTCAGCTCGCGACAGACCATTCGAGGCGACATGCGCGGCTTTGGCCTCGATCACCAGTTGGGGGATGTTGACATTGGACGGGCATTCAATCTCGCACTGTTTACAGTTGAAGCATTGGTCCGCCAGCCGTTTCATTTCCGAGCCGGTCAACGATTTCGGCGTGAGAGTTCCGCAAGCGTAGTTTCTCATTAAGTTGGCCTTGGCCCGCGGGCTCGCTTCTTCGATCGGATCGATTCGGAAGAACGGGCACATGCGGGTGTCGGCCTTTTGCGTCCGGCAACCACCGCAACCATTGCACTCGGCTGCGGAATCGAGCATCGCGTCCGATGACCATTGAAGTTGCAAGTCGACCAGTTCCGCAGTCGGTTGGTTCCGGGGCCGGAAATTGCGAATCGTCAAGTGGGCGTCGTCGCTGATGATCTTGCCGGGATTCATCAGGTTGTGTGGGTCAAAGATATCCTTGACCTGCTGAAAGACTTTATAGAGTGGCCCGTACTGAGATCTGATGAACGCGGTTCTCGACAGGCCATCGCCGTGCTCTCCGGCAATCGTGCCGCCGACGGAGAACACTGCCTCGTAAAGATCGCGGGCGACCTCTTCGATCTTTTCACTGTTTTCCTGAGTCGGCTGTTCCAAGAACGGTCGGAAGTGAAACTGCCCAGCGGCTGCATGAGCGTAAAGCGAAGTCGTCAGCTGATGCTTTTGAAAGACACGTTGTGCCTTCAGTGAAAACTCACGCAGCACTTCCGGAGGGACGGCGACATCTTCAACAAACGGCGTTGGCCGCGTTGGTCCAGTCAAGCGAATCAGCATCGGCACGACTCGCTTAGGCAGCGACCATAAGAACTCAACGTCATCGTAATTGTACGCTTCGTGGCCAACCACCACGTTGCGGTTTTCTTGTCGTACCGATTGCACAGCTTGAGCGATTCTGTCGCGAGCTTGTTGAGCGTTGTAGCCAGTCTGCTCGACAATCAATCCAGCTTCCGCAGTCGGTGGAATCATTTCCGCGAATCTCCGATCAGCTTCTCTCCCCAAAGATAACACTCGGCGGTCCAACAGATCACACGCGCTGGGTTGTTGTTGCGAAAGATCAGTGACCGCTGCCATTGCGGTTTCCATACTGCCGAACAGCAACAAGGCTAAACCTCGGTGTTCCGGCAATGGTGACGTGTGCAACCTGGCGGAAGCAAACAGGCCCAGCGTTCCTTCAGAACCGACCAAAAGCCGATTCATGTGAAGGTGCTCACTGGCAAGGACGCCCCGCAGGTAATATCCCGAACAGTTTCGCACCATGTGAGGCTGACGTTCGTCGATCAAATCGCGATTCTCGACCAACAACTGAGCGATTCGGCTAATGATGGAACGCTTCGTTACCGGCGAGCTATTCGCTGAAGCCGCGCCATTTTCCCTCAGCAGCGGTGGCATCGGCTCTGGCATGGGAGGCGGTTGCTTCAGAATATCTAGCGACTCGTGTCCGAATGTCGCCACATTGCCGCCGGCGAGAACGACTTCTATGCTGCGAACATGGTCGCGCGTCGAGCCGACTCGGACAGATCGCGATCCCGCGGCGTCGATGGCCAACATACTGCCGATTGTTGTGACGCTCGCGTTTGCCGGGTCGGGTGGAAAGTAACGGCCGTGCTTGCGAAGCACTCGATTCAATTCTTCGCGGACGATGCCCGGTTGCACCGTCACAGTTCGATCATCAATGGCCTCGACATGCCGCATATGTCGCGAAAAATCAACCACGATTCCGGCACCGATGGCTTGGCCGGCAACACCACTGCCTGCTCCTCGAGGAATAAGCGGTGTGTCGGTTTCTGACGAATACTGGCTGAGGGCGATGAGGTCTTCGCGGCTCTTGGGAAAGGCGACGGCCAGCGGAGCGATTTGGTAGATGCTAGCGTCGCTCGAATACATCGCGATCGTTAACGGATCGCAGTAAAGCTCTCCGCCTAACGTTCCCGATAGGTCTTCGATAATTCGCCGCTGCTGTTCGTCCACGCAAGTGCCTTCCACTGAGGACGCACGATGAGTGGCCTTCGATTGTGGGTGCGGTCATTCGCGTTGTATCAAATTGAGAGTAGCTACGCTCACCAGAGCGTAAATGCGTCCGCCATCTGGCAACGTGGCTACTCAAAACACACCTCAAGCGTAACTCGCCGAGTTGCGCATAGACCCACTTTCCAAGGCACTCGACACAAGCCCAGTCTCGTTCGAGCGTCTTAGCCTCAATATGGTAAGCAACCGGGCGAGGTAGAGAAACTGCCAGCGAGCGTTTGGCGGTAAATCCCGCAAGAAAGTCGAGGGTTGATTTGGATGACGTTCTGTCGCGCTGGTGAACTTGTGGTTCGAATTGAATAGCGATTGTTGATTTGTGATTTTTGAAGTGTGAAGTAAGGATGAATGACGACGCCTAGACTTCACACTTCAAAAATCACAAATCAACAATCGCTATTCAAGTTCGACTGCTATCATGCTTAGATCGCACAACGCTCGACCGTTCCTTCGCACGGCGGACCAATGCTAACCCAAAGACTTCGATCTGCCGGCTCAGCGACAACGAAGGCACAACTGCGGGCTCCGTGTCCTGTGCCGTGACGGCAGATTCCGAGTGGCTCGCCGCCATCATGGTCTGAGAGTAGTGGCCGTAGTCCCTCTGGCGTCAGTGGGTCGGAGTTTTCCGCCAACGCTTGTCGAAGTCGAGCTAAGCGGTGTTCTGTCGAGCCGCGGTCGATCGTCGGATCTTCCAACTCGCGCAGTCCGTCGTCGAGATAGTGGTTCGAATGCACGTACTTCGGCGTCGAAATTTGGTCCTCGAAATACCTTGTTGCCGTCGTTTCGATGTTCGAGCGTGCGCCCGATTCATGTGCCATCACATAGTTGTGGCCAGAAGCACGATATGCGCCGGTGATCGAGTTGACTGCCGTTCTCCAATCGGTTTGTTTCAAAGCACGATGCATCATCGCCAAGTAAACGACACCGGGCCTCGCGTCAGTCGGTCGCAAGTTGTTGTTGCCAATGGCAATGCCTGCTTCGTTAACGCCGACAAGCGTCAGACAGCCTGAAGTTGTCATCGTCAAGCTGCTCGGACCCTGTGCTGGTCGACGACGAAAAACGCGAATGAATGGCTCTGCACTAGCGTGCATGTCCCATGTTTGGCCGATATAGGTCGAGCCGTCCACGGTCGCTTCGCTGCTGATCGCAAACGAGGTGCATCCGTGAACCTCGACCTGCTGCGCCTGCCACAAGGTGTCTTGAAAATCCGTCAATGCATTGGCGAAGAATACTTCTTCGACAGGCAAGCTGGCGCCGTCAGCTATTCCTTGCCATTCGGCCATGACCTCGGCGGAGTATTGTTCATGGAAAGGCAAGAATTGTCGTGCCGCGTCAAGGCAGCTCTCAACACTCAGCGAGACTCCGTGGTCTTCCGCGAACTCTCGGGCCAGTGTCAGTCGGATGTCGGCCAGCTCACGAATCTCGCCCGCCAACAATTCGCCGTGTTGGCATCCCATTTCGTATGGCGTTCCTTGCAGTTCGATGATTTCCGGCATCTTGGACTCCTTCGATTATCGTTTGCGAGGTTCACCGCCAGCTTGGTTTTTTTCCCTGTGCTTTGGGGTGGCGGCGTGTTTGTAGGCTGCCCTTGGGAACTGGCCTTTCGACAACTTCGATGGACTTTGCCGATCGATTCAGAGGATCGTCTTCGTCCTCGATTGGCTCGAAACGAACGTAATCGCTGACTTCTACTTCGAAGTAATTCTTATCTCCGGTGACGTTGACGGATTCAAATCGGTATTCGGGACCACCTTTATCGGATGAGATGAAACCCGCCAGCTTGCGACGGTGCAGGCGCGTAACGAATCCATACGCAACCTTTGGGGGAGGAGCTGGCGTGGATTGACGTTCACGCTGAGGCCGACGGTTTTGCGGTCCTTTCGGTCGCTGGTTTCGACGCTGTGAATTCCTTGGTGCCCCAGGAACGATGACGCTTCGAGCTCGCAATCGATCCGACTTTGCGTCGACTTCAAACTTGACCCCTTGCCCGACCTTGAGCGATTTGAAGTTTGCGTCCAGCGCCTTCAAGTGAAAGAAAACGTCTTCTTCATGAGATTCGGATTGAATGAATCCAAATCCCTTTTCAGAAAGTGACGCAATCGTACCGTCGAACATCAAACGACCTCAAATATAGAATCAGCTAATTCGCCGCAAAAAAGCGAGGTATCGAATGTAGGCATCGCAGGTCGAGAAAGCAACCGGATCTGAAGAGATCGCGTTACAAATTAGATTCAAGAACAGTGTCGTCGTCGATTCGAAAGATTCCTCACAAACGGACCGTTCTGAGCGAGACAGGTTCGGGGCCCCTACTCGGAATAGGCTTTCCAAGCTTCGGCGATGTTGGCTTCTTTTTCATCGCCCGCGTGGAAGATGATGCGGTGTTTCAGTGTGACGGTATCACCTTTGGCCAAGTCAAAGGCGCCACGTTCTTTTTCGCCCGCGACTTCCTTTAACGCGAAGGGGTTTGCTGTGAACAACCCGTACTTGCGAACGTGCCATGGAGTCGGGTGGTGGAAGCTGTCGGGATGATTCAGCATCGCGATGCCCATTTTCTTGCCTTCGACTGGGCCGTTGAAGTCGACCCAAGCGGCCCGCTTGCCCCAAGCCTTGCCATCGATATCACCTTTGCTATTCACGATGCGTCCACCTTGGCCGGCGTCGACGCACATGCTGTGAGCAACTCGAACGCTGAGCCCTGAATCTTTCTTGCCGAGCACCTTGATGCTGTCTTGGACGCCGTGCATCGTGATCTCGATATCCATGATTCGAGAGCCATTGTCAGCAACGTGGAATTTCACGCTTCGGGTTTGACGCATGTAAATCTTGTTATCGGGCGTCAGGTTATTGCATTCAACAACAAGACTTGCCGAGTTACCTGAAGCCTTGGCCTCGATGATTCTTGAGTGTATCTGGCGACCGGTCTTCGCCATCTTGGCGGCATCTACCTTGCCGTTTCTGGTGAATGTCAGTCGTTCATGCCAAGTGTTGAAACCTGCCGCACTCTGCAACCCAAAGCAGACGGAACGATGGTGCGGATGATCTTGCTTTTCACCGCGAACATCTTTCATGGGGAAAGCACGCGTCATCTTGACGCCGCCCGGTCCAATCACCGGCCAGAAGTAGCATTTGTTTGTTTCCTTGTCGGACGTGACATAACGCGTGAATAATTCTCCGTCGATGAGAATCGCGATGTCACCAGACTCTTCGTGTTTAATCGAGAATCCCGCAGCATCAGCATTCGAGATCAATGCACCGGTTGCGATCAGTACAAGCAGCAGTTGTTTGAACATATTACCTATCCACGTTTTGAAGTTTGTGTCGAACCTGTCCACAGCATAGTTTGCTCAGAATCCTGTTGCCATTCAAGCAAACCAGTGTCAGCCAAGAAAAACTTCAATGTCCACAGCATCCAAACATTTCATCTCGTTTAACGCCCAGTCGAAGGCGCCGGCGACCGAGAAGCAATGAATACCCAATGGCATACTTTCCTTGTCGGTCGCCGGCGCCTTTCGGCTGGGCGTTAAACGAGTTTTATGAGCGGCCCGTCGTTTCGCAGCCGCGAAGTAACTCGCCGAAAAGGGATGCGATTCTCAGGGAACTCCGCTATCATGCAACGTATCGTCAGCACACATTTTTTGTGCCGTGAATTTCTAGGGAAACCGACGAGAGAGAGTTCGCCATGTCCCGTCGCCTGCTTTCTGTTGGGCTGCTTATCTGCACGCTCCTTTGCACAAATGCCAAGTCCGAACCGCTGCGTTATTCGTGGAAGCCTGAAACTCACGCTGCGTACGACGTCAAGATCGTGGCTGATGAACCGACTACCAAGACGACTTTGGCGGGGCTGATCGAGTACACGATCGGTAAAGACGGCAAGATCAGGTACGCGGGCGGCCTTAAGAAGTCCGTCAAGAAGAAGGCGAATCATCCTGACAACCGCCGACGTCGAGGCCCGTTTGGCTCGCCATTCGGTCCGGGGCGAATTGGACCGCCACGAATTCCAAGTCCTTTCACTCGCAAGATCAATCCGTTCAAGGGCACGGAACATACGACCAACAACCTTGAATTCGACTCGCGAGGCCACTTGCTTTCCATCAAGGGGTCGTCGCAGTTGCCTTACATGATCGGGCACCTTTCGATCCTTCCCTTCGAACGACTTCCAGAAGGCGACGAGACCGAGTGGAAAGAAGAAGTTGGCATCGTACTCTCCGAAGCGAAAGAGAAGATCGTCAGCACGCGGCCGTTTGGCATTCCGAGCCCCTTCGACCCTCGCCCATCCAACGAACCGGAAAAGAAGACGTCCGGCGGCCAATGGACGGAATACAAAATCGCCGAAGACAAAGACGGCCTCGTCGCTGTCGATGTCACATCGCTGTTGCATCCCGCCACGAAGGACGGCAAAGATTCCTTGCGCATTGAAGGTTCGGGCAAATGGTTTTTTAACCGAACCTTGCAGCTTCCCGAGTCACTTGATTTTAAGCACAACATTATCGTCGAGAGCAAAAACAACAAATTGACCGTTCCCGTCACCATCGTGTATCGTCGGCTCAACGAAAAGGAATGGGACAAGATTCTCGCCGATCGAGCCGCCGCCGAAAAGAAGCGCATCGCTGACGCCAAACGCCGCAAGGAAGAAGCCGATCGCGAAGCCGCCGAAGCTAAGCGAATGGCTGAAGCACCACTCACTGACGGAGAACTGGCGGCCACGCTGAAAGACCTGAAGTCAGCATCAGCAGTTGAAGTCATCAACCGCTTGAAGAAGCTGGCCGGCAAGAGCCCGAAGAATCCCGAGAAAGAAGTCGCACTGGCAGTCCAACCATTGTTGAAGCATTCCAATGCCGACGTCCGCACAAGTGCTCAACAGGCATACGCGAAGTACTCGCCCGAGTACAAGAAGGAGTACGATCTTCTGCAGCGTTATCGAAAGGGAGAGTCCGTCCCGCAACCGTCATTCTTACTTCCCAAAGATGTGAAGCTGCCACTAGGACTGATCGTCGTTTGTCAAGAAACTCGCGACAGGAAGTGGTACCCCGCCAAAGTGACCGGACAACAAGACGACGGAAACGTGACCTTCAAATACACCCGCTGGCCTCATCGAGACGGCAAACGCCTGCTGACTTCGCTCCGGCTGCCAGATCGTCGAGTCGATCAGCCTCAAGTTGATGCCTCCGTCATCTCACAGTTGTACGGAACGCCGAGTGCCGAGCTTCTTCAGATCGCCATGAGAATCTGGACTGACAAATCGGGCGGTTTCCGTGTTGATGCCAAATACGTGCGGTTGGACGGCGACAACGTTTTCCTCGAACTAAAGAATGGCAAGAAGGCTAAGATCCCGCTCGAGAAGCTCAGCGAAGACGATCAGAAATACGTCAAGCTGCTGCAAAAGAAATCAGACAAGCCAGCGAATCCTTTCGAGATCGTCGACTGACATCGGTTTGACCATAGCGGAAGCCGCCAAGGCTTTCGGCAGAACCGGGAAGCCGAAAGCCTTGGCGGCTTCCGCTAC
>PBMZ01000209.1 GCA_002722955.1 Planctomycetaceae bacterium
GCAAGGACGAGTTCATCGAGAAGGAGTTTGCTCGGCTAAAAGGCTCGACAAAGTCCAAGGCTTCGCAAACTCGCTCCCGAAGTCCAAAGCCCACCACCAAATCTTCAGCATCCGCTAAGCCTCCCCAAAAATCCCGCAAGAAATCGTCAGCAGCCACTGCTGTCGACGAGTAATTCCCGATGGTCACGGACGTAACCTGATTTGTGTCGATTCTTCGGCAAATCAACAAGTCCTTCGAATTTCAATCAAAGGTGAAATCGATGAAACGTTGTCTTCCATTATTCATGGTTGTCATCGGCTTGACTCTCCCCGTGTTTGGCGGCGAAACACTTGAGAAGACTGTGGTCGAACGTTTTAAGTCGGCCGACACCAAGGAAGTCCCGAATTTTCGGCGCCACGTTGTGCCGCTGATGGGACGTCTTGGCTGCAACGGTCGAGCTTGCCATGGATCATTCCAAGGTCAAGGCGGTTTTCGCCGGTCGCTGTTCGGCTACGACTTCGACATGGATCACGGGAACTTGACCAAGGCCGACGAAGAGAACAAGAAAGACGCGCGAGTCGACCTGGACTTTCCAGAAGACAGCCTAATGGTGCTCAAGCCGACACTTGATATGCCCCACAAAGGTGGAAAACGCATGGACGTGAACAGGTGGGAATACAACCTGTTCATGAACTGGATTAAAGCCGGCGCAAAGAACGTTGATCTGGAAAAAGAAGCAAAGTTCGAGAAGCTCGAAGTCACGCCGAAAGAAATCGTTTTCCAAGGCAACGACGAATCCGTTCAGTTGAAGGCCATCGCTGTTTGGTCAGACGGAAGTCGCGAAGACGTGACTCCGATGTGTCGATTCAAGTCGAATGACGATCAGATTGCCAACATCGACGAAAACGGTTTGGTCGAGGTTGGCAAATCCGGCGACACGCACGTTGTGGTGTTTTATGACAATGGTGTCGTGCCGATTCCTGTGATGAGACCAGTCTCGAAGCAAAATGGTGACGACTATCCCGAAGTCGAGGCACCGACGATCGTTGATCAGTTGGTTGTGCAAAAGCTTCGCAAGCTGGGGATTGTTCCTTCCGAGAAGAGTGCAGATGCCGAGTTCCTTCGTCGTGTCCGCATCGACATCACGGGAACTCTGCCAACCGCCGCTGAAGTGGAGAGCTTCTTAAACGACACTTCTGACGACAAGCGAGCACGTAAGATCAACGAGTTGCTCGAGACGCCTGAATACGCCGCTTGGTGGACAACAAAGCTATGCGATCTCACCGGTAACAACGACGATAACCTGAACAACGTCGTGCCTCGAGTTGGCAATCGTTATGCCAGCACGGACTGGTTCGAGTGGATCAATAAGCGTGTTCAAGACAACATGCCATACGACGAACTGATGGCCGGCATCGTTGTCGCCAACAGTCGGAATCCTGGCGAAAGCTATCGCGATTATTGCGAGAAGATGAGCGAAATTTACCGCCCAGATTCGAAAGTCAGCTTTGCCGAGAATCGCCAGGACATGCCTTACTACTGGGCGCGTCGCAACTTCCGAACTCCGGAAGAGCGGGCCATTGGATTTGCTTACACCTTCATGGGCATCCGAATCCAATGTGCTCAGTGTCACAAGCATCCATTCGATCAATGGACGCAAGTTGACTTCAAGCAATTCACGAACTTCTTCACTTCCGTCGCGGGTTATCGAGCCCGACCAACAGGAGAAGCTGCCAAAGAATACAACGCGTTGGTTGAGGAATTGGGCATCAAGAAGCTTCGCGGCAACGAATTGCGGCGCAAGTTGCCGGAAATGATTCGCGCTGGAAAGACCGTGCCATTCAGCGAAGTCATGGCAATTAAGCCACGACCTAACAATAACCGCCGTCCCAACAATCGCAATCAACCAGTGTCATCTCGGCGAGCGAAGTTGCTCGGTGCTGAAGTCATTGACCTGACGAAAATCGACGACTCTCGAAAACCACTGATGGATTGGCTGCGCCGAAAAGAAAACCCGTACTTTGCGAAAGCGTTCGTGAATCGTGTCTGGGCAGGCTACTTCAACGTCGGAATCGTTGATCCGCCGGATGATTTGAGTCTCGCGAATCCGCCTAGTAACCAAGCTCTCTTGGATCACTTGGCAATGGGTTTCATCGACAACAACTTCGACATGAAGTGGTTGCATCGTGAAATCGCGAACAGTCGAACTTACCAAACAAGCTGGGTTCCCAACGAAGCAAATCGATTGGACGAGCGTAACTTTAGTCACTCGATTCCTCGTCGGATGCCGGCGGAAGTTGCTTACGACGCTTTGCAACAAGCGACCTCGTCCAACAGCGAAGTCGACAAGATTCGAGTTGCTTCGCGAGCCATCGCGTTGCCTTCGGCCGGCCGCCGTTCGCAAAACCGTGGAACGACCGGCTACGCGTTGACCATTTTCGGTCGCTCGATTCGTGAGAGCAATTGCGACTGCGACCGCACGTCGGAAGCCAGCTTGCTGCAAACGATCTATTTGCAAAACGACAAGGATGTTCAAGCCTTGATCGATCGTGATCGTGGCGGATGGCTGAACTCAGTCGCTAATGATTTGGGCTTGGCTAAGAAGAAGGCGATTGCCAATCGACCTCCGAATTACGAGAAGATTCTCGCGTCGCTGAAGGCTCGCGTTAAGAAATTCCGTAAGGCTGGTAATGAAGGTCAAACGAAGGCCGCTCAGGTGAAACTGGATCAATACCTGAAACGCTTTGGCGACGATGGCTCAAAGAAGAAAAAGGGCGACGTCAAGGTAGACTCGATCGACGCTGTGATTAAGCAAGCGTATCTTCGAACCGTCAATCGATATCCGAGCAATGTCGAATTGGATCGCACGACAGCTTACATCGAAGCCAGTGAAGACAAAGTGGATGGCATTAGAGATGTCCTGTGGGCATTGTTGAATACCAAGGAATTCATCGTTAACCGATAACTCTCGTCGCGAGGCCGAGTTTTCGAAACATTAACTCAACCGGATTTTGATTCTCCAATCAAATACTCATACTGAAGGAACAAGACATGACCCTCCACAAGACCTGTGATGGCGTAAAACGACGCGACATGATGAAGCTTGGCGTGTTGGGAAGCATGAGCTTAACGCTTCCGAAGTTCTTGCGAATGGCTCACGCTGGCGAGGTGAATGATGCACCCGCGAAGTCAGCAATCTTCATCAACTTGCCCGGCGGTCCATCTCACATGGATTCGTTCGACTTGAAGCCCAATGCCGGCGAGGATTATCGCGGAGAATTCAACCCGATCAAAACGAACGTCGATGGCATCGAGATCAGCGAGCACTTGCCCAAGCTGGCTCAAACGATGGATAAGTTTGTCATCCTTCGTGGCGTGACGCACACGTTGGCTGCTCACCGGTTGGGACAAGAGTACGTCAATGCCGGCACCAAGCCGCTTCCTTCATTGGAGTATCCCGGATACGGTTCGGTGGTTACCAAAGAGTTGGGAAGTCCGAAAGACTTGCCTCCATTCGTCGCCATTCCGAATACGAACCAGCGTCCTGGCTTCTTGGGAGTCAAGTACGCGGCACTCAACACCGGTGGATCACCACAACCCGGTCGTCCATTCAGTGTCCGTGGCATCGCTTTGAACAACGGCCAAACGGTCGAGCAAGTTCAAAAGCGGCAAGGACTGCTGAAAGACCTCGACGCTACGTTCAGCGGCTTTGAGAAGAACAATCAGTTGCTGGACGGTTTGGATCAATTCAGTCAGCAAGCCTACGCGATGATCACATCGAAGCGTGCTCGCGCTGCTTTCGACATCAGCAAGGAATCACCTGCGTTCACGAAGAAGTTTGGTACGCAAGTATTCGATCAAAGTTGCCTCTTGGCGACTCGCTTGGTGGAATCTGGCGTGCGTTTTGTTACGCTGACATTGGGCGGTTGGGATACTCACCGCGACAACTGGAACCGTTTGTCCGAACGAAACTTGCCGCAGCTTGACTCTGGCTTGTCATCATTGTTGGTTGGTTTGGAAGAGAAGGGGCTTCTGGAATCAACGGCTGTGTTTGTCACGGGTGAATTCGGCCGTACGCCGAAGATTAACCGAGAGCGCGGCGGGCGGGATCATTATCCTCGCTGTATGTTCATGTTGCTCGCTGGAGGCGGCGTCCGTGGTGGCCAAGTCATTGGCGAGAGCAACGAGAACGCGACCTTGCCCGCAAGCAAAGGGTACTCGCCTGATGATGTGGCGGCTTCGTTCTACCACAACATGGGCATTGACCACACCAAAGAATATCACACCGCGACCGGTCGACCGATCATGATCGTTCGTGACGGGACCGTGATTCCGGAACTTTTTAGCTAATCTGAAAGAATGTCGCAGAATCCCAGAAAAATGTCGTCGTTATCGTTTTTCTGGCGTTATGGCCGACGTTCACGCAAGGGTTGGTACCTCACTTTCCTCTCTTCTGACGGAGAAACAAGTAATGAAACGTATTGCAACAATGGCATTGTGCTTGACGCTCAGCCTGCTCATCGCGGGAATGGCTCAAGCGGACGACAAGAAGAAGGCTGACGGCGCGAAAAAAGCGGACGCCGCCAAGAAGGCCGACGCAAAAGGCAAGAAGGGCGACGCCAAGAAAGGTGACGCGAAGAAGGGCAAGAAACGCCAATTCTCGTTCGTCTCCCGCATGCTTCCTGAAGAAGTGCGAGCTTCGTTGACGGAAGAGCAAAAGAAGGCGATCGCCGACATCAATAAGGAAATCGGCCCGAAATTCGCTGCTCTCGCCAAAGAGCAAAACTCGCTCCTCACGGATGATCAAAAGAAGCAACTCAACGAGATTCGAAAGAACAAGAAGGGCAAAGAAGCCATCGAAGCTCGTAACGCTCTCTTCACCGAAGAGCAAAAGAAGAAGGGCCAAGATTTGGCTGCGAAGCGAAAAGAACTTTTCGCCAGTGCCCGAGCTTCCGTCGTCAAGGTCTTGACCGAAGACCAAAAGTCGAAGCTGAAGCAACGCGGAAAGAAGGGCGACAAGAAGGGCAAGCCAGCTCCGAAGAAGGGCGAAGGCAAAAAGGCCGCACCGAAGAAGGAAGCCAAATAAGCTTCTAACTCAAAGCGTTTAATACTCAACGGGGTTGTAAGCTGAAGCTTGCAACCCCGTTTTTCGTGCGCGCCGAATTGCAGTGCTGATCGGCGATTTCGCTGAAAGCTTTGAGATTCACAACTAACAAGCGGCATGATAAATTCGATCCGTGATGATTTCTTTCGATAAGAACATTTTGGCTAGGTTTATCAGGTGCTGGCTGTTCGCAGCTGTTTTCCTGATGTCGTTGCAGTGGTGCGCAGCAAACGATGGTGTCGACTTCTTCGAGCGGAAAGTTCGCCCGCTATTAGTCGAGAAGTGTGGCGACTGTCACGGAGCCGATGATCCAGACGGAAAACTCACGCTGATATCGGTCGCAGGAATCTTGAAGGGTGGCAAGAGCGGCGGCTTGCTAGTTCCAGGAAAGCCTGAACAGAGCCGTTTAATTCAGGCTGTGCGATATACCTCGAAGCCGAAGATGCCACCCGATGAGAAGTTGCCTCCTGACGAAGTCGCCATTTTGGAAAAGTGGGTGCGGGACGGCGCCGCCTTGCCTGGAAACATTAGATTGGCTCGCGCCAACAAGTCAGGCGATTTTCAGATTAGTGATGAGGATCGCCGTTGGTGGTCGTTCCAGCCGATCGGCCGTTTTGATCCTCCCGCTATTGAGAACAAGGGCCGTGTGAGAACACCAATTGACCGATTCGTGCTGCGAAAGTTGGAAGAGCACGAATTGACACTTTCTGCTGACGCGGATCGGCGTACGTTGATTCGCCGAGTGACGTTTGATCTGACCGGTTTGCCGCCGACGCCTGACGAAGTTCACGCGTTCGTCAACGACTCGCATCCCGCGGCTTACGAAAGGTTGGTCGACCGGTTGTTGGCATCGCCCAGTTATGGTATCCGTTGGGGGCGGCATTGGCTTGATCTTGCCCGATATGCGGATACCAATGGTGGTGGCTTTGACTACGTCTATCCGAATGCTTGGCGGTATCGAGATTACGTCGTCAATGCCTTCAATGCGGGCATGCCTTACGATCAGTTTCTTATCGAGCAGTTGGCGGGTGACCTGTTGCCGGTGGTTGATGATGCCGAGCAGCATGCGGCACGCTTAACGGCCACTGGTCTGCTGACGCTGGCTCCTAAAGGACTTGGCATGCAAGATAAGGAGCAGATGATCTTGGATGTCGTCGATGATCAGATCGATCTGCTAGGTCGTTCGCTGATTGGGCTGACGTTGTCGTGTGCTCGATGCCATGATCACAAATTCGACCCGATTTCGACCGAGGACTATTACGCATTAGCGGGGATATTTCGCAGCACATCATCATTAAGCAACACAGACAAGAATCCCTCTTATTGGCCCGAGAGTCCCCTGGAGCTGCCGTCGGTGACAGTGGCCCGCAAGAAGTATCAAGCCCGCAAAACGGCCAATCAAAAGGCAATCGCTGAAGAAAAGAAAAAAGCAAACGCCGTGCTCATCGCAGCCGCAAAGAATCGGGAGTCGGACTACATCGAAGCTGCCAAGAAGATTCGCGCGGCGGTGAGTCAACAAACGGCAATCGGACATTGGGCCTTTGATGAGAAGTATGGTGACAAGGTTGTCGCAAGCACTGGCTTAGATGGAGCGTTGTCCAACGCGAACAATGCCAAGGGGCCGAAGCCAAAGCGAGTAGAGGGTCGACTTGGTGGTGCACTGCGATTTGATGGCCAGCGAGAGATTGTTGAAGTATCAGCAGAAGGCATGAATTTTGGTAAGTCGACCGACTTCACTCTCTCATTGTGGCTGCGTGCCGCTAAGGGATACTCGCCAAAGACAGCCGACACGATCTTGCAGGTGAATTACCCTGCTGCGTTGTGGTTCGTAGCACTCCGCCCAGGCAGTTACAACGGATTTTACTTGCGGCATTACGATGGCAAACGGGCTGTCGATATCAAGCCCAACAGCAATCGATTGCCGACCTTGACCGACAACCATTGGCATCATGTGCTGTTCACTTCAGATCGTAGTGGTCAAGGAACGATTTATCTTGACGGAAAAGTGGCTGGTACGGTCCCAATCGCCACGATCAGTTCAGCAGCCGAATTCGACAACGCCAAGAAGTTCACAATCGGCGCCTCCAATAATCAATTCCGTGGTGAGTTGGACGACGTGGCGATCTGGAGCCGCGTGCTTTCGCAGGTCGAGATTCAAAGGATTTTCAATCAGCAACAAAACGTCACTCAGATTGAAGCACCATTTCGAGACAAGGCGGCGGGGTTCACTTATCAGGACGCCGTCAAACAAGGGCTCGTGCCAAGTATTCTTCGTGGTTTCGTCGACTTGACGGCAAAGGCCTCGGGCGATCCTTTGGCTAAGTTGATTGCTGGAAAGAAGACAAGCCCGTATGTCGTTGACAGTAAGACTGAGCAGTTTTACTCAGACGAAGTGAAGCAACGTCTTCGCGAACTTGCTGCGACTGCGCAACAGATTGAGCAAACTCGAGTCCCCGATCCAGTGTTGGCAATGATTGCTCGCGACCAGAACAAAGTTGCCGATCTCCGAGTCCATATAGCTGGCGATCGAAAGAATCTCGGCAATGTGGTTTCTCGGGGATTCCCGCAGATTGTTGGAGACGTTGCGAACTTGCCGGTCAAGTTGTCGAGGGGCAATGCACAAAAGAGTGGTCGGCTTGAGTTAGCACGCTGGTTGACTTCGCCCGATCATCCACTGACGGCGCGCGTTTTCGTCAACCATCGTTGGAAGTGGCATTTTGGTCATGGACTAGTTCAGACGCCTGACAATTTCGGCCGCCTTGGCGAGAAACCGTCGCATCCTGAATTGCTTGACTGGCTGGCGCGAAGACTTGTCGAGAATGGATGGTCTGTCAAAGATCTGCATCGGCAGCTCTTACTATCCTCGACGTACCGTCAGTGCAGTGTGGTGGCGGATTCTCGTGCAAGCCATGTAGACTCGGGGAACCGATTGCTGTGGCGAATGAATCGTCGCCGGCTTGAAGGTGAAGCGTTGCGTGATGCGATGTTGTCGGTCAGTGGACAACTGGATCTTCAAATGGCAGGCACTGTCAACACTTGGAGAGCGAAGATGTTCAGTGTTGATGACGGCAACCGCGAGACTGCAAACTACGACACGCGTCGTCGCAGTGTTTACTTGCCGGTCGTGCGCGGAGCGGCATTGCACGAGATGTTACAATTGTTTGACTTTGGCGATCCCAATTCCATTTCCGCTCACCGAGACACGACAACTGTCGCGCCGCAGGCGTTGTTCATGTTGAATAGCCCATTTGTGATCGAGCAGGCGCAGCATCTGGCAACTCGACTTTTGCGACACGATGATATTGATGTTGAGTCAAGAATTTGTCTTGCCTATCAAATCACTCTGTCTCGATTGCCGACAGATGTGGAAAAGGATCGAGCAGCGCAGTTTATCAATCCGACAGAACCAAACGATTGGCGATTATTTTGCCAAATGCTGTTGTGCTTGAACGAATTTGCCTATGTAGAATGAAGTGAGTCTACCAGGAATCCCCATGATGAACCGTCGGAACTGGCTACGCACGACTGGATGTGGATTCGGTGCGCTCGCATTCTCCGCGCTGGCACATTGGGATGCTGTCCAAGCCAATCCGACGGCTCGTCCTTTGGCGGCAAAGCAACCGCATTTTGCCGCGAAAGCAAAGCGTGTCATCTTTCTGTACATGCATGGTGGCGCTTCCCATATCGACTCGTTCGACTATCGGCCAGAACTCGAAAAGCAGCATGGCAAGCCATTGCCAGAATCGGTCAATACGGGAAGAAACAAGTTCAATGCCAACTTGGGGTCGATTCTGAAGTCTCCGTGGAAATTTCGACAGTACGGCGAATCGGGGGCGTGGGCAAGCGACTTGTTTCCGCATGTTGGAGAGGTTGCAGATGACCTTTGCTTCATCAAATCGATGTACAGCAACAACAATGCTCACACACCGGCGACGCTCGAACTGCATACGGGCACGCAAACATTCATGAGACCGAGTGTCGGCGCGTGGGTTACATATGGGTTGGGCACGGAAAACGAGAACTTGCCCGGATTCGTAACGATTTGTCCGCCGCTGACCTATTCGGGGCAACGCAATTTTGGCTCTGCATTCTTGCCAGCAGCATTTCAAGGCACGATGCTGGGAACAAATCGTATCTCCGCGAAGGACGCGCATTTTAGTAACATCGATCCCAAGTCCACCGAGCAACGTCGATTGCTGCAATTACTTCAAGCCGGAAATGGTGAGCAACTGGAACGCGTCGGGGTTGATGCTGAATTGGAGGCTCGGATTGCATCCTTCGAACTTGCTTATCAAATGCAAGCACACGCACCTGAAGTGCTTGATATTTCAGACGAGTCCAAAGACACGCTATCGCTGTATGGCATGGATGACAAAGTGACCGAGAATTATGGTCGCGAACTATTGCTTGCCCGCCGTTTTGTCGAGCGTGGAGTTCGTTTTGTGCACGTCGCACATACCGGTGGTCGTGGTGGTCGCTGGGATCAACACAGCGGCCTTGTCGCTGGGCACGGCAGAAACGCGAAAGCCTGTGACAAGCCAATCGCCGGACTTATCCGCGACCTGAAACAACGCGGGCTGCTTGACGATACACTTGTCGTATGGAGCACGGAATTCGGTCGTACACCTGAAGTGCAGAATTCCACCGGACGTGGTCACCACGCGCAAGGTTACACTTTCTGGTTGGCGGGTGGCGGCGTTCGCAAAGGGATGAGCTACGGTGCGACGGACGAGTTCGGCTATCATGCCGTACAGAATCCCGTCCACATTCATGATCTGCACGCCACGATCTTGCAGTTACTTGGACTGGACCACACGCAACTGACGTATCGATATTCAGGACGTGATTTTCGACTGACGGACGTTGGCGGCAATGTTATTCACGACATCATCGCGTAGCGGCAACGCACGCTACTTCTTCTCTTTGTCCTGTTCTGGCTTTGGCTCCTTGTCATCTTTCGGAGCTTCGCTCTCAGGCTCTTCGTTCTTTGCCGCCTCGGCCTTTTCCAGCAATTCAAAAGAGTAGACTTTTCGATAGCCGCTGCGTTTTTCCTTCGGGTCCATCGAAACTGTACTCACGCCGACTCCACTGAAGTACTCCTTCAACGCCGGGTGACCGGCAGCGAATGATTTGGCTAAGGCCACTTGTCGCTCGCGAATGTATTCCTCAGTCCCCAGTTTCTCGGCGATTCGGTTGTGAATTTGAAGGTAAGGTTCTTGATCCGTCATCACCACAGCAAGAGCCACGACGGCCTCTTCATTGCCGTTGACCTTATACGATCCCAGAGGATTGCGCGGATATTGGAGTTCGGTGGCCGTTTTGTTTGCAGCTTCTTGCAGTTTTGCTTTGATGCCCGCCACACGGAAACTGGGCATGTGACTCATTCGTTCGGCCAAGCTGAATAGAGCCAACGCATTGACGAGCTGTCCTGTTTGCTGCTGATCCAGGCCTGCATCGTAGACGTCGGAAAACGAATTGCCTTTGAGGTCAGCGAAGGAAACTGACATCTCGGCCACTTTCCATTCGTCTTCAATCGGCCAAAACAAGACGTGAATGTGTTGCGTGATCCCACTTGGTGTTTGCGCTTTGAAGATCACGTAGACTTGGTTATTGCTGCCGACGGGCATTGTGAATTCCGACGGAGCGATATCTGCCTTCATTTGGAATTTGATCGCACCGATTTGACCTTCGTCTTGGGCAAGATTGAACTCGGCACCGTCAAGGAACTCAAACTTTGTTTCATCGCCATATGTTTTGCGGAGAATTTCGAGGCCTTGAGTCGACGTTTTTTCCCACTCCAACATTTGATCGGGTGACGCGTTCAGCGGGCGAGCCTGCGATTTGAGATCGAACAGCATACCGCTCTTGGCAAGGTCCAAGGCAATCACCGCAACTTCGTGATTGGCGTCGATACTGACGATCGGCGCGCCGCCAAAGTCAGAACTGCCGCAACCGATAAGTACGCACGCACACAACAGCCAGCCAACGTACAGCCGCAACGACTTCCTAGGAGAACTTTGTTTAATCGAATCGGCTACCATACGGCCTCGTATCCTTTCGGCAAGAGGTTCCACTGTTTCGAGTAAATGTGTACTCGCTTTGTTTCTTCGGGGGATTGCGAATCATCGCCACTTACCAATCGGCCACCAGCGTGGCACCAAGAAAGGATACTTCCCCGAAGATTCGCAACGTCCCAGTCGTTTCCTAGCTGCTTGGCAAAGAGACCACTACGATAACCAATCGTACAATATGTGACGACTGGTTTCCCTCGAAACGCTTCCTTGTTCTTCTCGAATTCTTCCTGCGTGATCGCGCCCGGCAACATCGACACAGATTGCTCTTCGGCAGTGCGAACATCGACCAAAACGTATTGATCGACTTTTTCCTTGAGTTCGTGTGCCGAGATTTCGCTAATTCCCGAAAACTGAACGCTGCTTATGTTGTAAAAGTCCTCGATCTGAGCCCGCTTTTCGTCGTCGGTGGCATTGGGGTCGACACGGAACGACAGCCACAGCCCCAGCAACAAAGTCGTTAGGCCGATGCTGATTGAAGCGGCGATGAGTTTCCATTTCTTGACTTGTCGAAGCATCGTGGAACTCGACATCCAGTTGCAACGATTAGAATCGGTTTGCCGTGAACATTCGAACGACGCCCCTAGATTCTTACGGGAAAAGTGGAGCAAATCGCTTGAAATCTCGATATTGTTAGTCGGAATCCGATCCTGGCAGCAATACGATCACGCTATTTATGATCACGCGATGTATGCTGTCAAGCCGTCCTGTTGGCAAGCGTTCCTCGCGTCCGGACGGCATATAAACCGTTTATCAATCATCGTGCATTCAACTGCAAGCATTGCTAATTCGCTTGCATTATTCACGACCGTTGCAGCCGCGCGCCTCAATTCTGGCACGACCGCCGTAGCCCTCACTGCGCCGTCCGATTCAACGTGATGTTGATCTTTTTACACATCGTCGATTTGCTGCAACAGTGTTTTCGACCGATATGACGATCGCCGGATTCCATCGGAGACGTCATAATGCATCGCGACAAAAAAGTAGGCCTTGCGCTGGCCATCCTGTTGATTGGTTTTGTTTCTTCATTGTGCTTTCCTCGACAATCAGAGGAGCCCGAGGAAGAAGCGCCTTTAAAACATGAAGCCATCATCCAAAAGCGGATTGACGAGGGCCCGAATCGGCCTTACTCGCCGCCGGGTGTCGACTTGAAGAATGTCGAAACGGCACAAGACAAAACGGGGGCCGCAGTTTCGGAGGCAACCGCCTCAGCAGTTGGTGCCAACGGTTGGGAATTCCCGAAGAGCGAGACGTCTGACCAGAACGGAAGCAATTCTGAAACGGTTAGCGAAAGCTCGAATGAGCGTCCGTCCAACGCAGGAAACCGAGTCGTCCCGATTCCCGTTCCGGCGCATAACGAAGACTGGGAATCGGCTGGCAACGGCGGTGTATCCAGCGAATCGGTTTCATCAAATGGCTCAACGTCAGAAGAGCCGGCGTTCGTCATCTACAAAGTCAAACGCGGTGACACTCTGTCGTCATTGGGCTCGCGATTCCTTGGCAGTAGCAAGCGGTTCATGGAGATCTTCGAAGCAAACCGCGATGTCTTGAAGAGCCCGGAAGCCATCTATGTTGGAATGACGCTGAAGATTCCCAACCAGTCCGCGCAGTCGACGGCGAAAAAGCCTGCCAGCGAATCGAAAGAGAAGTCGTCTGATCGGGCGGCCGGCGTCAAAGGACGTTTTATTCCGGCTCGCCGTAGTCCATATCGAGCTGGGCAGGCCATCCGCAGAAACTCGGCAAGTTTGCAAGGTAAGCAACTACCGATCAAAAAGCTTTCTCAGGTTCCTCCTGATGAAATTGACTGATGCGCGATCTGCTCTTCGAACTGGCTCCTGAGCTGTCAGAATCAGAAGAAGTGGAACAAAGATCACGACAAGCTTCTGCGGAATCTGGAAACCCGTCCACGCGACCGAAAGCACGACCTATTCTTCAACATTGGAGGACTCCCAATGTTCGAACGTAAATAGAGTTACTTTTCGAGTGGTTCGTGGTGTCAGACTTTGAGCAAATCCCTGAGAAGCCCCAAGTTAGCGTTGGTGCGAGATTCTTTGACCTCGCATTTATCACGCAGACTTTGCTATTTCTCGTCGCGGTGATTTGCCTGTTTTCAATCTTCGGTGTTTTGAGCTTTGGCGGCTCGCGTGCTGACGAACGAGCACTCATTTCTTGGCCTTCGATGACGCTGCTTGTCATCGTTGTTGCCTGCGGCATTGTCGAGACTGAGTCGCGGCGAGGACGGCTTCGTAGATCGTTGACGATCTCAGACTCACTCGACCAAGCGAAACGAACGCTGAAAACCGAACGAGCCTGCTTTGGCGAACGAGGCTACGCAAACGGGTTGCTTAGGAACTGTCTGGATCTTGACGGGCAACGATTTCTTGATCGGCGGCTTAAGGATTTGGTTGCTGGCCGACCGGATGAGTTCGCATTCGTTGTCAGTCAGGGGAGCGTCGTCGGTCACCACGGCTTGTGTCAACAGAACTCTTTAACTTCTGGCTGCTTCACGCGGATCGATTGTGAAGGCCAAGTCCGTGTCCTCAACAGAAACGATTCCGATTGCCAGCCGTTGTTCGGATGGCTTAGCCGAAACGTAAGCTGTGAGACGAACGAAATCTATTGTTTCAACATCGACTCGGACAGTTATTTACTGACTTCGAGTTTGCATCCGGTTTCGAAGAAACGACGCGAATTGGCCAGCAATTGACGCGGGTTCAAGAATCAAGGGCGGCGTTGGCTCAGAAGAGGCCGCGTTGCTGGACTGAATTTCTCGAGAATCCCAATGCTGATATCGGCGACTCGCTGCAGCGATGGTTACAAGTCTTGCTCGGTGATTTGTCGTGCGACCGCGCCAGCCTGTTTGTGCTCGGCGAACCGACAAGTCAAAACGATGCCATCGCGTTGATGACGCATTCTTCACGACGTTCACAGCCAGCTTTCGAGCGTTTGTGGCAAGTATACGAACGCAAACTTGTTGCTGAAATGGGTCGAGCTGACGAAGAGTTCGTATATGTCGACTCATCACAACTCAGGCAGCGAGGCATTGAAGCCGTCATCGATAGCGTCGTCATCTTGCCGGTTCGTTTGTCGCCAGCGGTTTCAATTGCGACATGCCTCTCGACTGCGAATCAGTGGATTTTGTCAAAAAACGAGACAGTTCATTTATCGCGCGCGGTAGCGTGTTTGTTCGAGTTGCTTGAAAAACGCCTGAGAATTCATAGCCACGAATTCCAGAATGCATCGGTCGCTGATTTGGATGCTGTCGAGCTCTATGTCGAGGCTCTCGAATCGGCGAAGGAACAGGCCGAACAAAACTCGCGATCGAAATCGAAGTTCTTGGCGAACATGAGCCACGAATTCCGGACGCCGATGAACGCGATTCTTGGCATGACCAATTTGGCTCTTGAAACGAAATTGACGCCAGAACAATTCGAGTATCTCGATGCTGTCCGTTCGTCTGGGAATGGATTGTTGGCGTTGATCAACGACATCGTCGATTCCGCCAAGATTGAGGCGAACGAATTGGCGATCGAGTCAGCACCTTTTGACCTTCGCAGGACATTGGGTGAAGCTTTTCGTCCTTTGGGAATTCCAGGCGATGGAGAAGGGGCTCGCATTCAAGTTGCTCACCGAGAGCAATGTCCCGAACTCTCTCGTTGGTGACGCTCACCGTTTACGGCAAGTTCTCGTGAACTTGGTGGGCAATGCCTTGAAGTTTACCAGCCAAGGAGCCATCACCGTTTCTGTCGAAGTTGTTTCGGGACCAGACAATCGGTTCAAAACCAAAGCGCAGCAGGAAGTCACGCTGCAATTTTCCGTTGAAGACACGGGAATCGGGATTCCGTCAGATCAGATTGATTCCATCTTCGATGAGTTTCAGCAAGCCGAAGTCTCGACCGCGAGGAACTATGGTGGCAGCGGCTTAGGTCTGAACATTTGCGAATAATTAATTGACCTGATGGGTGGCAAGATTTGGGCCAACAGCGATCCAGGCCAGGGTAGTGCATTTCACTTTACCATTCGATTAGCGATTGGAAAGGAATTGGAAATGAACGAAACACAGATCGACGATCACAAGTTGCCGGAAGAATTTGGGCCGATCCGAATTCTGCTTGCCGAAGACACTTTTGTGGAAGATGCCCCCAACTTTGTGAGTACAGAAAGTCAGTTTGAGGACGAACTTGAGCCTCTCGAGCCCAGCATCGAGGACCTTGATTTGCTCAAGGATCTCGCCGAAATGTTCTTGGATCTGTTTCCCGAGCAGCTGGCGGAAGTGCGACAAAGCGTTGAGAGCGGAGATGCCGGCGAATTGAGAAGATCGGCGCACCGACTGAAGGGTTCGGTAAGTAGCCTGGGTTCTACGGTGGCAGCTCAAACGTTGGTCGAGCTGGAAGTCATGGGACGTGACGACGAACTGAATCAAGCCGAAAGAGTCTATCAACGCCTGGAAGCTGAGATCCGACGGCTCGAACGAACTCTGCAGCGCATGGGAGCTGGTTCTGATCGATTCGCCATGCTGCCGTGAGCGAATGCCTCGTGGTTGCGCTTCTTGATGTAAGGTGCGAAGAATTCTGGCATCGTCGAGTTGATTCAGCCGATACAGTTTGCTAAAGTTGCGCCTTCGATTTTTGCAGACGAGATCTGCACCCACGGAAGCAAACTGAGGCGTGGGCAAACCACGTGATTTGAGGATATTGTAATGGCTCATAAGAAGGGACAAGGCTCCAGCCGAAACGGTCGCGATTCAAACGCTCAACGGAGCGGAATCAAGAAATACGGTGGCGAGTTCGTGCAACCCGGCAATATCCTCGTCCGCCAATGTGGAACGAAGTGGCATCCGGGCAAAAACGTCGGCATGGGAAATGATTACACCATTTTCTCGTTGGTCGAAGGCAACGTCTTCTTCGATCAAAACGGTCGTCGGATCAACGTCCAGCCAGCCGAAGCCAGCTAACGCTTACTTCGGTCACTTTGTCGCTTCTGGGTGCCGTGACTTATCGCGAAAGCATAACAACGCGGCGGTTCTGCGCTTAGAACGCGGTGTTTGGGCGATTTAGCGAGAAATTCTTTGGGACCCCAGCCAGCTGCATCTGGGCAAGATTCTTGAAAAATCGCTGAAGATTCTCGGAATTCTTGACAACAAACCCCGTTAACGATTCGAATAATCGCAAGATTCGCAACAATCTGGGAATATTTGCGAAGCTCCGAGGATCGAATCTACGTGACGGACAATGCCAAGCGCGTCTTCCACACCAGAATTGTCTAAGCTGATTGGTGAGCATTATGAGATGCTCTACCGGTTTGCGTACCGTTTGTGTGGCTCGGCCGAGGAAGCTGAGGACCTCACACAGCAGACGTTTTTGGTCGCCCATCAAAAGCTGCAGCAGCTTAGAGAAGCGGAGCGTGCCAAGGGATGGTTGTTCTCGATCCTCCGCAATCTGTTTCTGAAGTCGGTTTCTAGACCCGGAAAGAACGGGTCAGTTCCTTTAGACAGCGTTGCGGAACTTGAGTACGTCTGGGATGCCGACGCGGTTGCCGATCAAGAGGCCTTGCAGCAGGCGATTTCTCAGCTGCCGGAAGAGTATCGTGTGCCAATCGCTCTATTCTATCTTGGCGAGTTCAGTTACAAAGAGATTGCGCAACAATTGGAAGTTCCAATTGGCACGGTCATGAGTCGACTCTCGCGGGGTAAGTCAGCATTGCGTCGCCGCTTAGCTAGCGAATTTCAAGATCACGCAAACACCAATCAAAAATCCATCGAGGCGTCCATTTAGTGACGCAACAACGAACATGAATTGTCATTCGGTCATAGAAATCCTGGAGTGCGTCCGACCCAACTCGGATGATCTTGCGCTTCCGGAGATGGCCGATGCCGCAGCGCATCTGGAGACCTGCCAACGTTGCTCGAAGCAATTCGCAGCGATGCGACAGAATGACAGTCAAGTGGCTGCCGCTGTTCTTAACGTGCCGATTCCAGAGGGCTTGCGGGAACGCATTCTTGCGCAGGTTCAGAGTAACACGACCGAATTAGCAGGCGACTCGAATAGCGCTGATGCTACAGGTCAAAAGTTGCAGCGACGGCAATCATGGAAGTGGGCTGCTGTCGTAAGTGCTTGCGTTTTTTTCGGTGGCGTCTTCTTGCTGAGCCGCATTTGGGGCGGTGGACAGGTTTCTTTGGCTGAGTTCAGAGAGCTTTCTATTACCAATGAGTCCGAGCTGCTCGCCTGGCGGGCTTTTGACGAATCATTCGCGGCTGGCGTCCCATTTGGTTGGAGCCGCAGCCGTAGCATCCGTTTCGATGATGAGGTACGCGGCTATGTATTACGCGAGGATACGCACGATGTGGCTGCGTTTGGTTTTACCTTTAACACTGGCAGAAAACAGGTTCGCGGGAATCTGTTAGTAATTCCAATCGATGATGTTGCCGACGTCCCCACAGCCACGCGATTTGCTTCGGCCAAGGTTGTCTATCTCTACGACAAGTACGCGACGGTTGCGTGGAAGAGTGCGACCTCGGTTTACGTCTGCTTTGTCGAGGGCGGGCCAGGGAATCTCGAGACACTCCAAAGCCGCTTACGTCTCAGCGCGACATAGCCCAGCCATTCATTGTCGTCCTTTGCTTTGCTAAAGTAGCCATCGCTCTCCGAGTGATGAGCCTCCGCGAAGTAACATCGCACCTCCATCAGCTCTGCCACCTGAACAAATCGTTTAATGCCCAGCCGAAGGAGCCGTCGACCAAGAAACGTAGATGACTCAATGGCATACTTCGCCGCTTGGTCACCGGCGACTTTTGGCTAGACGTTAAATAACGAGCTGTCGCCTTCAATGAATTTGACTTTCCATGGAGTCCCACAAATGATGAAGCAACAAATCACGCGAAGACGGTTTTTGGCTCAGTCATCAACTGCCGCGGCATCAGCCTTGGCGTTTGCAGCTGTAGTCAAGTCTGCGGACGCAAACCAAAAACTCAACGTGGCCTTCATCGGTGTCGGTGGTCGCGGCGCTGGCAATCTTGGGACCGTCGCTGCTGACAAAGACGTCAACGTTGCCGCGGTTTGCGATGTCAATCGTCAGAACTTAGCCCGTGTCAGCCAGCGGTACCCCAGCGCGAGAAGCCATGAGGACTTTCGCGAGCTGTACGAAAAGACCGACGACATTGATGCCGTGGTCGTCAGCACGACCGAGCACACTCATGCATTCGCTACACTGCCGGCGCTGAAAGCGAAAAAGCATGTCTATTGCGAGAAGCCGCTGACTTACAACATCGAGGAAGCTCGAATCATCACCGAAGCTGCGGCGGAAGCGGGTGTGGCGACACAAATGGGGACTCAGATTCATGGAATGCCCAACTATCGGCGAGTCGTGGAATTGATTCAATCGGGCGCGATCGGCAACGTCAAAGAAGTCGACGTCTGGGTGGCTCGAGCGTGGGGACGTCAATCGGCCGAGCTAGCGAAGAAGCACCGTGACATCGTCCATGTGACCGAGCGACCGAAAGAGAAGATGACGCCACCGGCGCACTTGAACTGGGATTTATGGATCGGCCCCGCGCCGTTCCGTCCGTTTCATCAGGTCTACTTTCCAGGACCGAAGTGGTATCGCTGGTGGGATTTCGGCAACGGTACGATGTCGGATCTGGGCAGCCATTGGATCGACTTGCCATTTTGGGCTTTGAAGTTGGATGCCCCGCAAACCGTTTTTGCGCCCGGCGACGAGAAACCGCATCCAGAGATTGCTCCCGCGTCGATGACGGCCGTCTATCAATACGGAGCTCGCGGCGACTTACCCCCCGTTCGGCTGACTTGGCATCAAGGAACTCACCGGCCACGGCACTGGGGAACTCGAATTCCAAGACGTTGGAATAGCGGTGTTGCCTTCTTCGGTGACGAGGGCATTTTGATTTCGGACTATGGCAAGCATGTACTGCTGCCAGAGGATAAGTTCAAGGATTTCAAGCGACCGAAGCCCTTCATCCCGCCGTCACCTGGTCAACATCAGCAGTGGCTGCAGGCTTGCAAGACGGGCTCTCCCACCGACAGCGACTTCAGCTATGCAGGCCCGCTGACCGAAGCGAATCACCTAGGCAACGTTGCCTTTCGCGCCGGCAAGAAGTTGGAATGGGATGCCAAGAAAATGCGAGCCACCAATTGTCCCGAAGCGGATCAGTTCATCGGCCGCGGACCAAGAAAAGGTTGGAGCTTGGAAGGTTGACCATCATTAAGTAGGACGGATCGCCAATCCGTCCGCTCCATCAATTACCCGAAGCCTGAGGTCGGATTGGCAATCCGACCTACGTTTCACAGGATGAGCATCGCATCCCCGTAGCTGTAGAAACGGTAGCGTTGTTCGATCGCTTGCTGATAAGCATCCAACACGAATTCGCGACCTGCCAGTGTGCTGATAAGCACCAGCAGTGTCGAACACGGCAAGTGGATGTTTGTCACCAGTGCGTCAACGGTTTGGAATTCGTAAGGCGGCCGGATGAACAAATCCGTCGTGCCGCGCCAGCCGTTTGAGCAATCGTGTTGCGCAGCGGATTCCATCGTTCGAACGCTTGTCGTGC
>PBMZ01000210.1 GCA_002722955.1 Planctomycetaceae bacterium
CGCCCGCTTGAAACTATAAAGATCTAACCGATGGCATCTGCACGACAATTAATCGAACAACGAATCACCGCAGCACTTGATCAAGTTTTGGAGGGTCAAGACGCCAAGCGTGACCCGATGCTCAAGCAAACTCAAGATCCCAAGTTTGGGGACTTCCAAGCGAACTGTGCGATGGGTCTAGAGAAAGTCCTCGGCACCAATCCGCGAGAAATCGCGCAACGAATCATCGATGCGTTGGAGATCGATGATGTCTGCGATCCACCCGAGATCGCTGGTCCCGGATTCATCAACTTACGTCTCTCGGCGGCGTTTGTTGGCAAGCAACTTCAAAAAATGCTGGCCGATGACAAATTGGGGGCTGGCAACGATGGAGACACAAAGCGTGTCGTGGTCGATTTTTCTAGCCCGAATCTGGCCAAGGAAATGCACGTCGGCCATCTTCGCAGCACGATTATCGGCGACTCGATCTGCCGCACGCTGGAGTTCGTGGGTCACGAAGTCATGCGCCGCAACCATGTCGGTGATTGGGGCACTCAATTTGGCATGTTGTTGGAATACGTAAAGAGAACGCAGCCGCAGGCCTTGGACGATCCGTCTTCCTTTCGAGTCAACGACTTGGAACAATTTTACAAAGACGCGCACGCACTTTTTCAATCCGACGAGGAATTCAAAACCGCGTCTCGACAATCCGTGGTGGCATTGCAGTCCGGTGAACCGGAAATGCGCACCTTATGGAAGGCGTTCTGCGACGAGTCCTTGCGGCACTGCCATGAGATCTACGATCGACTAGGCGTCAAACTGGTCGACATGGGCGAGAGCGCGTACCAGCCATTCTTACCTGGAGTCGTTGCCGAATTGCAGGAAAAAGCACTTGCCGAAGAAAGCGACGGCGCGATCTGTGTCTTCGTGCCTGGCTATACAAATCGCGATGGATCGCCATTGCCATCGATCATTCAAAAGAGCGACGGTGGCTTTAACTACGACACGACGGACTTGGCGGCCTTGCGTTATCGAGTGGACGAGGAGAACGCCAATCACATCATCTATATCACGGATCGCGGCCAAGCTTCTCACTTTGACATGATGTTCAAAATCTGCCGCATGGCCAATTGGGTCAATGACGACATCGAGCTGAACCACATCGGTTTTGGAGTGGTGTTGGGCAAGGATGGCAAACGCATCCGAACCAAAGAGGGTGGCTCGATCAAGCTCGCCGATTTGCTCGACACCGCGGTGACCAAAGTCAAAGAACTTCTGGAAGACAGCGCACGAGATTTTGATCCAGACAAGATTGATGAGATCGCGAACGTCGTCGGACCAGCCTCGGTCAAATACGCGGATCTCTCGCACAGCATCGAAAGCGATTACAAGTTTGACTGGGACAAGATGGTCTCGTTCGAGGGTGAGACCGGACCTTACATGATCTACGCGTTTGCTCGTATTGCGGGAATTGGCCGCAAGGCCGGCGTTGACTTCGATTCGCTCTCGCCAGAAACCGAATTGATTCTTGGGCACCCCACAGAGATCACGCTTGCCAAGTCGCTGCTGCAATTTCCCGATGCGATCGCGCAAGTCGCCAATCAACTAAAACCCAACGCGATGACGAGCTACCTCTATGGTCTAAGCCGTACGTTCAGCACGTTCTACGACAAGGAACATGGCGTGCGCGTGATCGACGCCGAACCGGAGTCAGCTCGCCAAAGCCGCTTGCAGCTTTGCAATCTCACGCGAAAAGTTTTGCGCACTGGTTTGAGCCTGCTGGGCATCGACGTTCTAGAAGAGATGTAAACTACGGGAAAGCGTCGCGATTGGTTGAGATTGCAATGATGCAAAAGATGCCGATCGGCACAGTGACTAAGCTGCAATAGCTCATACCACCAATACATGGAATGGCAGTGATGATTGCACCGGTTAAAGCCATTCCGAAACTCTGCGCTTTGAATGCACGCAAACCGCCTAGAAATTCCAAGACCGCCACGACTGTATAGAGGAACATGACGCCAGCGACCACGGCCATCCCGAGGGCTTGAGGATTGAAGTTAGCGCCTTGAATTTGCCGCATTTGCTGCATCGCCGCACCAAAGCCAACCACCAAGCCAAGGATTGCCAAAGCAATCAGTAAAGAATTCAGGCCGGCAACGATCATCATCAAAATGCCAGCCGCTGTCACGATACCGGGGACGTTGCCTGACGATCGCTTTTTCTTCTTGCTAGAGCGACTCGCAGTTCGCGCTGGTTTGTCGTCGTACGCATCAAAGCCGTCGTCTTCATAGGCGTCGTAGTCTTCGGCTCCATCATCCTCGTAGGCATCGTCGCCGTAGTCATCCTCGTAAGCGTCGTCTTCATACGCGTCGTCTTCGTATGCGTCTTCCGCAGGCGGCTTCTTCGAAGTCGTCTTTTTCTGCTTCAAGCGGTCCGGGATGGGGACTTGCTGCGCAGCCCCGCATGATTTGCACTTGTACGCTCTTCCAGCCGCATCGTCTTTGACTTTATAGATTTGCCCGCACTCGGAGCATTTGAAGCCAATCGTCATCAGATATCCTCGCAGTTAGCCAATCAATGAAGAGTGGAAACTGCATAGTATCGATGACAACAAATGCTTCTCAAGCACGGATTCGCACGAAATCCAAGATCGTTTGATTTCGTAAACTCATTCAGCTTGTGAGCTAAACAGCATATTGAACTTGGACGTTGTAGATCGAGCCGCTCTCTTCGACGTTTGAATCGGAAGCTTGTCGATCATTGATCGCGTTTTGACTTTCGAGCGCGATCTCCGTGGCTTGAGGTTCTGGCGCAAGCTCTGCTGTCGTCATAGGTTGCGTCTCTTCAATATGCATCCACTCACAATCGCAGGAGTGGCAAATGCAAGAAACGCCGAGCTCTCGAGCTTGAAGACGAGCAGCGTTCGACAACAGAACTGGCGAACCACAACTTGGGCATTGAGTCTGGTGATTAGTCGGTGTCAGCATGAGTAATCCTTCCAGTCTGAATGATGAATCAGTATTGGCTCGTGTCTATCAACCCAAATATAGGTGCAACTACTAATTCGGACAGGAATAAACACTCGATCGATCTCGAAGACACGGAATCTATTGTTGTTGCAAGATTTACCTCCAGAAACTGAATTTTCGCTACGATCGTCGCATTGGATCCTTTACGATGACGCCGCTGACAGCATCTCAATCCCTAACCCGACTGGTGAGTTCCCGTGATCTTCGTGTTGGATAACTACGATTCCTTCACTTACAACCTAGTACAGCGGTTGGGTGAAATCGATGCGAGCCTGGATATCCAAGTCGCTCGGAACGATCAAACCAGCATCGATCAAATCGAGGCCTTGGGACCAGAGCGGATCATCATTTCGCCGGGTCCGTGCACACCGTCTGAGGCAGGATTGTCCAAAGAGGTTGTCGCTCACTTCGCGGACAAATTACCCGTGATGGGAGTTTGCCTGGGGCACCAGTGCATGGCCGAGGTCTTTGGTGGAGAAGTCGTCCGCGCCGATCGTCTGATGCATGGCAAGGTCTCCGAGATTCATCACGACAATCAAGGATTGTTCGCGAACTTGCCCAATCCATTCACGGCCACTCGATACCACAGTTTGATTGTTCCCGAAGATAGTTTCGGCGAGGACATCGAAATCTGCGCTTGGACAGAAGATGCTGACCATCCACGTGAATTGATGGGTTTTCGACACAAAGAACATCAAGTTCACGCTGTCCAATTCCATCCAGAAAGCTATTTGACGGATGCTGGGATTCAGTTGCTGAAGAATTTTCTCGCGTTACCAGCAGTCGCGTCTGTTTCTTGATAAGCTGACGAATCGTCATCAAGACAAACGCGCTTTCAACCCGTCGTTTATTTAACGCCCAGCCGAAGAGCCAGATCAGCCGAATATGCTTAGCGTATCTGAAGCGATCGCAGCCATCTGTGAGAATATCGAGGCATTCGCAGCGACCGACGTTGCTCTCGGCGACGCTCAAGATTTGATCTTGGCGGAAGCAGCGATCAGCGACGTGGACTCACCACCGTTTGACAAGGCACTCATGGATGGATTCGCGGTACTCGCCGACAATGTTGCCGATGGGCGCGCGACCCTTGATCTGATTGAAGAAGTCACTGCTGGCCGCGTGCCAACAAAGCGTGTTGAATCGGGAACAACGATTCAAATCATGACCGGTGCTCCGATGCCCGATGGAGCGGACGCTGTCGTGAAGGTCGAGGACTCGAAGATCGTCGGTGCCAGCGTTGAACTGAATACGTCCGCTGTTCGGCCCGGTGACAACTGCATCTCCAAGGGAACATCGATGCGGCTTGACGAAGCCGTTCTGGAATGCGGCACACCTTTGCTGCCTCCACAGATCGCATTACTGGCCGAAATCGGAAAGGCCAGCGTCAGCGTTCGCCGACGTCCACAGATTGCCGTCTTGGCCACTGGCGACGAGCTTGTGCCAATCGGCGAGACTCCTGGACCGGGCCAAATCCGGAATTCGAACGAAGCGATGTTGGTCGCACAGATCCAACGCGCAGGTGGCGAAGCTGTTGCCTTAGGCATCGCCCGCGACGAACCAGAGCACCTTCGCGAATGTATCGAACGCGGTCTAGGTTGCGACATGTTGCTGCTTTCTGGCGGCGTCTCGGCGGGAAAATTGGATCTGGTGCCGTCGGTCTTGGCCGAAGCCAACGTGGGCCAAATCTTTCACAAAGTGCGCGTTAAACCTGGAAAACCACTGTGGTTTGGTGTTCGCAGCGAAACGGACGACTCACCCCGGTGCCATGTATTCGGGTTGCCCGGAAATCCCGTCAGTAGTATGGTTTGCTTCGAGTTGTTCGTGCGAACGGCCATTCGCCGATTGATGGGAGACGATCCCTGCGAACCCCGACCAATCAAGGCTCGCCTGGACTCCCCACATCAAGCAAAGGGCGACCGGCCAACGTACTTCCCAGCTCGCATCGAGTGGACACCAAGCGGGCCGACCGTCTCACTGGTTAAGTGGCACGGATCGTCCGACTTGCGATCCACCGCACAGGCCAATGGAATGGCCCTCGTTCCCGCCGGAGATCATCAACTCGCCGCTGGCGATTCGCTCGAAGTGTTCGAGTGGTGATCAGAACCAAGGATGGATCCCTCAAATGGCCACCGAAGTCATGCCTTCCGAATCAACGGACGCTTCCTCTCCCAAGTCGCCCCAACCTAGTCAGGCAACGTCCACGCAATCGTCCACACAAGCCAAGGCCGGTCTGGCGAAGTTCGAGGAACCGAGCGTCCGGTCAATCATTGATGCTGCCAGAAAGGCTCCCGCGCCAGCTCGTGGAACGATCGCGCTGTCGACGCTGACTGGTGTCACGATGTGGGCATCTTTTATGCCTCTGAATTGGTCGCCGCTAGCTTGGGTGTGTTTGGTGCCACTGATTTTGCTGGTGCGGATCGAGCGGCCAACTCGCAAGATGTACTGGTGTGCCTTCGGCGGTGGTTTGATGTTTACGATTTCGGCACTTCAATGGATGCGCTTAGGCGATGCGTCGATGATTCCCGCGTGGTTCGCATTGGCGGCTTACATGGCCTTGTACTTTCCGCTGTTCTTACTTGTGACGCGAATCGCTGTGTTGAGGTTCAAGGTTCCGTTGACCTTGGCCGTGCCTATCGTTTGGACGGGAACGGAATACCTTCGCGGCACAGTAATGACGGGCTTCGCTTGGTACTTCCTAGCACATACTCAATACCGTTGGACGGGATTGATTCAAATCAGCGACGTGGTCGGTGCCTATGGCGTCAGCTTCGTGATGTCGATGATGGCAGCATGTATCGCCTTGCTAATTCCGTCGACATGGATCAAGCGGCTCGGCTTGTTGCCGCCCACAAAATTACCGGACGAGTTCCAACATCTGCCCGACGAGGGCATCGACCCCGAAGAAGATCACGCAAAGATCTTGCGTGCAAAAGCCTGGAACGTGGCTGTCTGTTTGATCGTCTTTGCCAGCGTGCTGATCTACGGAGAGGTCCGAACGCGACAAGCCAAGTTTGAACATGGGCCACGAATCGCACTGATCCAGGGCAACTTTCCTTCGTCGCTAAAACACAACACCAACGAGTGGCCCAAGATGTTCCAGTATCACGACGCCCTGACAGGCATGGCCGTCGCCGAACAACCGGACATCATTGTCTGGCCTGAAACTATGTTCCGCTGGCCGCTGCGCGTGACCGAGGGAGAGCTTTCTGACGAACAGTTGCTGGCGCTCGTCCCTGGCATCGAAAACGCCGAAGAAGAGGAAAAGCAACAATGGACAGACTCTTGGAAGAACGACGAGGTGCCCAAAACGCTCAACAACATGAGTACTCAAGCCGGCGCCGCAATGATCATCGGAATCGACACGTTATCGGCGAGCCCCTCGGAGCTTAATCGATATAACTCGGCAGTGTTCGTTCGTCCGGACACTGGCGTCACAGACCGCTACGACAAAATCCACCGCGTTGTGTTCGGAGAATACATCCCCCTCAAAGACGAGATTCCTTGGCTCCATCGACTCACACCATTCTCTGCTGGCCATGGGATTCAAAAGGGCGAGCGATTTAAGGTCTTCGATTACAATGGCTATCGCATGGCGCCGGTGATTTGTTTCGAGGACACCGTGCCTCAATTGATTCACCGCTTAGTTCGCAGTAGCAACCAATTGGACGATGGCAAGAAGCCGCTTGATTGCTTGATCAACATCACTAACGATGGCTGGTTTCATGATTCGGCCGAAATCGAGCAACACCTATTTACGTCGGTGTTCCGCTGCGTCGAGTGCCGGACACCCATGGTTCGAGCCGTCAACACGGGAATCTCGGCCTTCATTGATGGCAACGGCAACGTCATCGAACCGGATGCGTTTATCGACGGAGAACGCCGTCGTCGCAAAGCCGAAGGTAAACCAGCTCGCGACTCGATGAAGGACGCCAACGGCACTTACCACAAGAGCCTGAACGCGGCTCTTGTCAGCAACATCCCGCTGGACAATCGCAGTAGCTTATACGTCAAACACGGCGACTGGTTCGCGGGATCGACAGCCTTCCTAGCAATCTTCGTCGGCCTATGCGGATTTTTGCCACGACGAAATCAGAACATCACTGATTCGCCTTCAGCATCTTGATGAACTCTTTCATGAACGGCGTGTTGTCGTGCCATGTGCGGGCCGTGACAAGGTTGCCGTCGACGACCGTGGGTTCGTTGACGTAAGTGGCTCCTGAGAACTCCGCGTCAAACGCACACTTGGCAACTGTTGTGACCGTGCGGCCGCGAATGCAATCAGCGGCGGCAACGATCTCGATGCCGTGACACACTGATGCGACTGGTTTGTTGGCCTCGAAGAAGTGCTTGGTGACTCGCAATAGATCTTCGTCGTAACGAATGTATTCAGGTGCTCGGCCTCCGGAGAGGAACAAGCCTGCATACTCTTCAGGATTGATGTCGCGGAACGCGATGTCAGACTGCAAGTGGTAACCCGCTGTCTCTTGAGTGATGTCCCAACCGGGTGGCTGCTCGTGCAACACCATGTGGTACAAGCGGACTTCCGGCGCCGCAACAACCGCCTCGAACCCATCTTCCGGCAACCGAAAATACGGATACATCGTGTCCAGGACTTCGGTGGCATCGCCAATAACGATCAAGACTTTAAGCATGACTTTGTTCCTCTTCGTGTTTCATTCTGGAGTCAGAGACCCGGCGTTTGCTATCGCGCGTAGTTATCGAACACGCGAACTTGCTCCCAGGACTCCTTGTTCTTCTCGATGAAGGCAATATGCCGGTCGGAAACCTGATAAACATCTTGGTCTTGCTTGGTTTCAAAGATCACGTTCAGTGCGACGTCGAAACCATGATCATTGACGGGACGTGCCAACTCTTTGCACAAGACGCCAGCCGAGAAGAAGGCCGTGCCGGGATGACCGCTTAGGAATTCATGGCAGTCGGCCACTAACGCTTCACAATTCTCAGGCGAATTGTCCTTCAAGGTGAAAAACACGTTGTGAGCCAACAAAGGCATATCGGACATGGGAATCAATCCTTGCATGAAGTTCAACAATTGGTGTGCATCGAAGATTCATGGCAGTATACCGTCAATGGCTGTCACACCCCACTCTTCCGGGGAAATGATTTCAGGAACCAAATGAACACACGCTGCGTGCGCTTGCGAGCCGGTAAGGCTTGGCTAAAATCGGGGTTCCGCAATTCTGTCATCGGAGACAAATCGCATGCTGTCGCGCCGCGAGATCTTTCCCAATGTCATCGAGATGAACTATCAAGCCCGAGAAAGGCTTGGTTGTTGCGTCTATTTAGTGTTTGACGGTATCGACTGGCTCCTCATCGATATCGGTTACGAAGATACCGTTCCCGAAATCGTCGAGATGATTCGGCAGATGGACTTTCAGTTGGCGAATTGCCGCTACTTAGTGGCGACTCATGCCGACGTCGATCATGTACAAGGCTTAAGCCGAGCCAAGGATCTGCTTTCCAACGCCGAGACCGTCGGCCATCCCCACGCCAGCGAACTTCTCGCCGCCGGCGATCGTGTGACAACTTACGCTGAGATCTCCGCTCAAGGAATCTCGATTGACCTGCCAAAGCTGAAGCTGGAACGCACCATCAACGAAGGCGATGTACTCAAGATCGGTGACCTCGAGATCACTGTCTGGCACACGCCCGGCCACACCGAGAGCCAGCTCTCGTTTCAAATGCGCAACTTGTTGTTCTGCGGAGACAACATCTACCGCGACGGCTGTGTCGGCAACATTGACGCGCATCATGGTTCGGACATTCCAGCGTTCATCAAGTCGCTGACACGCATCCGCAACGATGAATCGATTGAGTGGTTGTTGCCAAGTCACGGTCCGCCATTCCGGAAGACTCAAGAATTACTGCAAAGCGCCATCGATCGACTGGATAACTACCAGCACATGGCCGACTTTGGAACGTGTGCAGTCGACTGGCCCCTAATGGACGAATGGGACGAGGAATTGGTCCGAGGCATGGATCTTTCGTAACCCCAAAACGGTAGCTCGAAAAGTATGGACTTTGGCGACGTTCTCATTGCCGTCACCGTGCGAGTTGCCGTGGTGACGTATGTCTTACGAATCGTCGTCGAGATGACGATGGGCCGCGAAGATGCTGGGCAAAAAGCCTCACGAATGCTTTGGACGCTAGGACTTGGCTCTTACATCGTCCACGTTTTGTGCGCTTTTCACTTTGAGCACGATTGGAGCCACAGCGATGCGTATGAGCACACAGTCTGTGTGACACTCGATAAAGTTGGTTGGAATACGGGAATCGGCCTGTACTTTAACTACTTGTTTACACTGCTGTGGCTTGCCGATGTCATCATCTGGTGGAAGCGCCCTGAATTGCGAACGCCGAAAGTCTTTTGGGTGCTGCACGCGATCTATTTCTTCATGATCTTCAACGCCACCGTCGTCTTCGGCCCACCTGTTTGGGGAGTGCTGGCGATCATGACCTTCCCCTGCTTGTTCTGCATTTGGTTGATTTGCCAATTGACAGAGGAATCGCCCTAACAACGGTCGCTATTCAAGGCACTTTCAGAGCAGCGACTTCTTTGGCATTCAATGCACGCTTGAAGATGGCGACTTCGTCCAGACGGCCCTCCCAGTTTGCGTGATTGTCACTGCGGCCACCAATCACGAATTGATCGAACCTTGTTGGGAAGTTTGCTTTCGATTTCGTTTTCAAGTCCAGTTTGCCATTCAAGTAGACGTTGACGGATTCGCCTTCACGGACATAAACAACGTGTTGCCATTGCCAACGAGGAATCTCTGTTTTGCCTGCTGAAATCTTCGACGCATCAGCGCCATGAAAAAACACCAAGCAGCCTAAATGCCCACTCTTGCCGCCGATGCCAAGATGATCGGAATGCGCGTTCAACCCATTGTCGGGCCCTCGAGAGAAAAGCCAACCGCTGACATCGCGGCCGTTGTTGGGCATGCCGTTCCAAAGCCACATCGAGACTGAGTAGTCATCGCCGAGATTCGGCACTCGGGCTTTCAATCTTCCGCCAGCAAACATCGCAGCACGATTCGTTTGGTCTTGACCGCTAAACTGCGGCGAACGAGGGCCCTTCAGATAGTACGTCACAGCCGGCTCGTAGATTGCGTCGCTATGATTGCCGCTGGAATCGAAAGCTCGCGGGCCAGCGAACTCGTCGAGTCGCCACCAGGCGGCGGGTTGTAATTTGGCTATGGCATTGGCGGCAGGACTCTTGCCATGAATCGGCGACCGTCGCTCTCGGCCGCTGACTTGTTCCAGCAATTCAATGCAAGCTTCGGTAATTCGTGGTTCCGCCGAGACTTCTAATCCGGCGGATCTCGCCGCCCACGTGTTGTAACCGCCAAGAACGTGTTGCTCGGGCGGCGGAATGTAGCCATCGCCGCCGTTCGCCAAGTCGATGACCATCGTGTTTTCGAGCGGGCTGGCCGCTTTGATCTTCAAACCGGTGATCGCGTAAGTTTCCGTTGGAGTCGTCGCGATCCCAATGTCACCAATCCGAAGACCCTGCAAAACGATCTCGGTCTGTTGTCGCTCGTGCAAGATGATCTGCTCAAGAGCATAAATCTCGACTTGAGTCTTGGGCGGCCGATCGCCGATCTCGGTGGCAATTCGTTTTGCCCACTCTAATCGCTGGGCATCGGGGACTCGGTACTTGAAGGTCATACGACGTTCGATCATCGCAACGTCGGCATCTTTCCGATACTGAATACTTCGATACGCCTTAGCAGCAAGATCAGCGAGACCTGCCGCGTACTGATCAATCTTCGAAAGGTTCTTCCAAGAATCGGGTCTTGAGTAATCCCGGCGCCAGATGTCTCCGCTGCAACCGTGCGACATGATCGCGACGAAATCCGTACCCGGAGCGATTCGTTGCTTTAAGCCTTCACAAAACAAGCCGAAGTAATCCGCGCTGATTCCCTTTTCACCGCTGAAGTAATGCATTGAAAAGTTCGCAAAGACGGCAATCGGCTTGCCGTCGAGCGACTGGATCGAGATCAACGACAACTCGGGATCTTCTGGCCCCGAAGGACCTGTCACATTGTCCAAGTTGCCGGCCGCATGCATGTTGGCTCGGACAGTCATGTTGCCAAACGGATCCTTGTCGAGTCGATCTGGCCGACGAATCCAGCGGCGTAGAGCGGTGTACTCCGGAGCCGCCACGCGGGAGAAGCCAACTTTGGCGGGCTTCAACGTCGCTGCCGCCTTGACGATCGTCTCGGCAAGTTGCTCCTTGAGATAGGGCGTGTAGTTTTCATCGGCGGGCGTGCCCAAACCACTAAACACCGACCCAGCCGAATGCGTATGAGTGACTGACACCAGCATGCGGTCCGTCGGAATTCCCGTTCGCCGCGACGCCAGTAGCTTGGCCTCGTCGATCAAGCCCTTCGACATCATGCAACTGTCGACAACGACAATGACGACCGTGGTCTTTCCGTCGGAAACCGCCAACGCGCGAGCGTGCAATCGAGACGTAATGACATCGCCAACTTTCGGCAAGAGGTTGCCATTAACGATTACGGGCAACTTTCTCGGCGTCACATCGACGGCAACCGCGCCCGCTTTGAATTCAGCGCGGGCCGCATTCGAACACGGGCTGGCTTCGGCGATCAGCAATGCAGTCAGAGCCAACAGCGTAATTCGTATGAATCGAGGCCTTGTGATCATCGTCTTCCTTTCAAAAATCGATCCCTCGACGGGTTGGCGTTTCAATACAAGCACGACGCGCAAGCGAGTGAGTCCACGAATCACGATCCACTCGCTTGCGCGTCGTGCTTGTATTACCGGTCAAACGAAGATGGTCGGGGTGCTAGTCTTCGCTCTCGTCGCGGCACACCTTGCCAATTTGGCGAACAGCCTGTCTTAGGCGTTGTGTGTTCTCGACGATAGCCAAGCGCAAATAGCCTTCGCCGTCTTCGCCGAAGCCGCGGCCTGGGCTGACGGCGACGCCGCCTTCGTCGAGTAGCTTCATCGCGAAGTCTATCGATCCCATCTCGCGGTAAGGTTTGGGTATCTTGGCCCAAACGAACATGCTGGCCCGCGGTCGCTCGATTTCCCAACCAAGCCGCTCTAGTCCTTCGCAAAGTGCGTCGCGGCGACCTTCGTATTCTTCAGCGATCTCTTCGACAGCTTCATCGCAGTGCCGCATCGCGACGATAGCGGCGATCTGAACAGGTTGAAAGATACCGTAATCGTAATAACCCTTGATCGTTCCCAACGCGCGGACCATCTCAGGGTTGCCCTGGCAAAAGCCAATTCGCCACCCCGCCATGCTGTAACTCTTGCTCATCGACGTGAACTCGACGCCCACATCCAATGCGCCAGGTGCTGACAAGAAACTGGGAGCCTTATAACCATCGAAGCAAATATCCGCGTAAGCAAAATCGCTGATCACCAAGAAGTTGTATTTCTTGGCCAGCTTCACCAGCTCGACATAGAAGTCATGCTCGACACATGTCGCCGTCGGATTGTGCGGAAAGTTGACGATGACAACTTTTGGCTTGGGATACAGGTGCTCGCAAGTGTAGGCGATGTTGCTGAGAAACTGGCTGGGGTCTCGACAATCCAAAGCAATCACATTGCCGGAGGCGAGCATGACGGCGTAGACATGGATCGGAAACGATGGTGAGGGAACGATTCCGGTATCGCCGGGGCCCATCAGAGCCAAGCACATATGGCTGAAGCCCTCTTTGGAACCGATGCACGCGATCACTTCTTTGTCGGGGTCAAGTCGCACGCCGTAACGCTTCCAATAGCGGGCGGCAACCTCTTTGCGCAGATTGAACAGCCCATTCGATACCGAATAGCGGTGATTCCGTGAATCGGCGAGAGCCTCGGCCAGCTTTTCACTGATTTGTGGATCGGGCGAATCCGTTGGGTTGCCCATGCCGAGATCAATAACGTCAACGCCGTCTACTCGCTTTTCGTATTTCAGCTTGTTGATCTTGCCAAACAGATACGGTGGCAAGCGAGTAACTCGATCAGCCACGGGGATCGAAAACGCCTCGTCGAAAAACGGAACTTCGGTCTCGCCACGCATGGAGTCACTTTAATGTCGATGCTATCGATCAATCTCGCCCATGACGACATCCAGTGAACCGACGATCGCCGGGATATCGGCCAACAGGAAACCCTCACACAGCGGTGCGGTCACGGCCAGATTGCAAAAACTGGAGCTCTTCGCTCGGGCTCGGAAAGGCTCTGCGTTGCCGTTGCCGACAACGTAAAAACCCATCGCGCCGCGCGGGCATTCGGTCTCCAGGTAACACTCGTCCTTCGGCAACTTGGTGCTCATCTTGTAAGGCACACGGTACTCGCCTTCGGCACTGTCGTACTTTTCGATGCCCTGTCGAATCAAGCTGATCGATTGCACGACCTCCATCATCCGAACGAAGAAGCGACACCAGTTATCGCCTAAGACGGCTTCCGGCGGAGCGGCGTTGGGGAATGGAGCGACCGGGACGTCGAAGTTATAGCCTTCGTACATTCGCGTGTAGATCGGTTCGCCATCGCGACGCAAGTCATAGTCGACGCCGCTACCGCGAAGTACGGGACCGGTGCAACCATAGTCCATTGCCATTTCATCGGACATGATTCCCAAACCCGCGGTTCGCTTGATGAAGATCGAATTTCGAGTCAACAGCGTGTGATACTCTTTGATGCGCGGTTCGATCCACTCGAGGAATGTCAGCAATGCGTCCACCCAACGCATCTTTTCGCGAGGATTTCTTTTTGTGACCGACGCCAATCCCGGAGGCAACTCGACTTGGTTGGGAAGGTCGTGCGTCGCGCCGCCGATTGTTAGATAGCTGTAAGTCAATCGGGCTCCACACGCTTCCTCGAACAAGTCGAGAATGATCTCTCGCTCACGAAACGCGTACAAGAACGGGCTGAATGTTCCCAAATCCAAGCCGTAAGTCCCCATCGCCACCAAGTGGCTCGCGATTCGGCCAAGCTCGGCAATGATGACACGCAGCGTCATCGCTTTTTCCGGCACTTCCATGCCGATCAGCTTTTCGACCGCCAGCGAGAACCCAAGGTTCATGTTCATGCCAGCCAAGTAATCCATGCGGTCGGTGTAAGGAATCCATTGCGGCGGCGCGAGGTTCTCGCCAATCTTCTCCGCACATCGGTGCAAGTAACCCAAGTGCGGTGTCACTTCGTGAACGATTTCACCGTCGGTTCGCAGCAACAAACGCAGCACGCCGTGAGTACTTGGGTGCTGCGGTCCCATGTTGACCAACATCTCGTCAGTGCGGACATCGAATTCAACTAAACGGGGATCTTCAACTTGGATGCTCATGTGGGACTCTATGTCTTACGCGTTGATTTCGAGCAACTTTGATTGCGTTATTTGTCTTGTCGTTATTTGCCACGGATGCCGTGGTACTCGAGTGGGAATTCGTAATCCTTCCGCAAAGCGTGTCCGACCCAATCCTCGGGGCATAAGATTCGCCGTAGATTGGGATGCTCGGTAAAGCGAACTCCAACCAAGTCATAACACTCGCGTTCGTGCCAATCAGCAGCACGCCATACGGCGGCAACACTGGGCATCTCGGGAATCTCGCCTTCAGTGTCGTCTTGCCAGCGCGGGAGTTTGACTTTCACCACACATCGATGTTTCAACGAATAACTCGACAAGTGATAAACGACCTCGACGTGTGGCTCGTGGTCAAATTTCTTTTGCTTCTTCAGGTCGGGTTCACAGTAGTCGGCACCGCACAGATTATTGAGGTGCTCGAACTTTAACCGCTCGTCGTGCTTCAGGAAGTTACTGACTTCGACGATTGCGTCGGCGGCAACTTCGATCCACGCATCGATGGCTTCGGTGTTGATTCCTGTGATCTTGTCTTCACCGAATTCTTCGATGAGTAGCTGATGAATCTCTTCGACGGTCATCTCTGATTCCACATGGCAAGCCGGTACGGACCGGAAAGTTTCTCTTCTAAATACTCGACACCGCTATCGACGCTAACCGGAGGACTCGGCAATGCTGGCCTTTTTCTTCGTGTCCGAAACCGCACGAACCCAATCTAAGTCCCCCCGTTTCCAGACATAGGCAAAGCCGACCATCAACACACCGAAGAACACCAAGATGTCGAAGAATCCCGTGATCGCCAACGCTCGAGCTGCCTCGGGCTGAATTGCTTCGGCTGCTGCCATCGAACCGGGTTCTTGATTGAGCAGCTTTTCGCTGATCGCGATTCGAGACTCGACGCTCAGATTCTCGTCGGCCAATTGTGTCGCACCGCCGTAAACGGCCGCCCATGGAAAGAAGAACGCGACCTCGACATCGAAGATGATGAACAACAAGGCGACGGTGTAGAATCGCAAGTCGAACTGAATGTAGCTCGAGCCAATTGTGGGCTCGCCACACTCGTAAATCTCGTCCTTTTCTTGCGTGCGGTTATTCGGACGCACAAAACGCCCGATGACCAACGGAGCCAGCAGCATGGTGATGCCAGCAATCATAAATAGTAGAATATGTCCAACGACGTCTGTCATGACTTCAACCCAATGATTTGGTTGTCTGAATTGATCACATACAAATCAGTTAGAACGATTCCCCAACAGGTTGCTCGAGCAACGATTGTCGGCCTTGAAATCCAGCATCCAGTTCGTGCCAGTGAGTCACCTCATCCTCGCCCAGCTTCCAGCACAAGTAAACTTCTCGACCATCCATCATCGAGCGAAAATCAATAAGGCCAATCCGAGGATCCTTAAGCTCAATGCCCAAGTCTTCGAGTTCATCGAAGTAGCCCTTTAACCGCTTTTTGTCGTCTTCCAGTTCCTCCGCGGCCAAGCGAAGTTCCTCGGAATAAATTGTTTCCTCGTCACGACTCGACGACCCAGGCAACTCGCTGATTTCGCGAAGGCTTTGTTCGCGGTTGTATACGTATTCGAACAATTCGACGATGTCGCCAACGATTGCTCGGACAAGCGGTAAACGCTGGTTTGCTTCTTCGACTGTGAAATAACGTTGGACGTTCTCAGAGGCCATGCGCGATTCCTAGTTGAGTGATAACGACGAGTTCCAGGAACAGAAAAATCTTAACTGTCGCTAAACTCAAACGGGCTCGCCTCACCTTTGACCCAGACGGGTTCGTACAGAACCTTTGATTCGGAAACGGCCGTCGGGTTCAAGGTTGCGTTGCCCCAAGCTGTCTGCAAGGGCAGCTTGGCATAGTCCACAATGCAACCGTCACGGCTATAGCAACTCAAGTCGAAGTTCGACCCCATGAAAATGCAATCCACAGGACAAGGCTCGACGCACAGTGCACAAAACATGCACTTTGTGTAGTCGACAGCGAAACCGTCGATGCGGAACCCCTTGCCCACCGGACTTTTGACTTTTTCGATATAGATACAGTCGACCGGACAAGCCACTGCACACTTTTCGCAGCCAATACAGGTCGTCAAATCAAAGCGATGAAAGCCACGGTATCGCGCCTTCACAGGCACAGGCACTTCAGGGTACTCGTAGACTTCCGTGAATGCCTGACGCCGGTATGTCTTGGTCATCGTCCACGCTGTCACCACCATGCCTTGCAGGACGGTAATAACCGCGACCCACACATTTCGAATCCACTCCAACATGTATGCGTTACCCCAAAATCTGAGTTTGCGTGTCTTCGGCTCGTTAAACGCTTAAGCATCAAGGCATCAACATTCAAGCCAGCTAAAGATTCGATCATCGTGTTGTCTCTGCTGACCTTGGGCATGTCTTCACGCTTCGAGAGCGAGAAGCGTGGGAATCCGTTCGCAGTCTCGGCAGTGAACTGAGTCTCTTGCCGATTCCGAGTCGATATTTGTGCATCCGAGCAACCCTATGGGTCAAGTCTCGAATTATAAGCACACTCTATATCAAAACAAGAGTACGGAATGGCCAGTTCCGACTTCCTCGAAATTAAGAATGGCGACGCAAATCCGTAGGACAGATTGCCAATCCGTCCGTCCCCGCGTTCGGCGCAGAAAGCGTCAGGCGTTCGACAACTCAGCCAGCTTGGCAAGCAGTCCTGCAGCTGCTCCGCTGCTGATCGTTTCCCGAGCTTGACCGGCGGCCTCTTCGAGGTCGCCGACTCGCCCAGCCACATACAGGGCGGCAGCCGCGTTTGCGACGACAATATCGGCTGCCGGGCCGCTTTCGCCGTTGAAAACTCCTTGAACAACGGCCGCACTGGCGTCAGCCGTATCGACCTTTAAGGCGTCAACTGAACACTCGGAAAGCCCGAAGGATGCCGCTGTCCACTTTTCTTCCGTTATGGAGTCGCCACGGACATCAAAGACGGTTGTTTCGCCCCAGAGGCTGACTTCGTCTAGTTCATCGTTGCCGCAGACGACCAAAGCTCGCTCGGCGCCCAATTGCGAGAGCGCCCCGGCGATCAATTGGGCGTTGGCGACTGTGTTTGCTCCTAGGAGCTGAAAAGACGCACCAGCGGGATTACAGAGCGGCCCCAACAAGTTGAAGATCGTGCGAAAACCGAGCTGCTTGCGAATCGGCGCGGCGTATTTCATGGCGCCGTGGAATAGGGGGGCGAAGCAGAATCCGATTCCGACTTGATCCATGCACGCGCCGACTTGCTCGGGCGAGAGTTGGACGTTGATGCCGAGTTTCTCGATCACATCGGCCGAACCGCTGGAGCTGGAAACGCTGCGGTTACCGTGTTTCGCGACGTGAACACCGGCGGCGGCGGCAACCAATGCTGTTGCCGTACTAATATTAAAGGTGTGCAAGCAGTCTCCGCCCGTGCCGCAAGTGTCCAACAGTCCCGTTTGAGTCGTTGGAATCTTGGCCGCTCGCTCGCGCATGGCTCGGGCCGCGCCGACTAACTCGGACGAAGCCTCGCCTTTGACGCGAAGTCCTGTTAGGAAGGCTGCAATTTCTACCCCTTCGCACTCACCGTCCATGATGGCGGACACAGCCGCATTCGCTTGGTCCTGGTCCAAGTCGACTCGCTCGGTGATCAAATCCAAGGCTGTTTTCATCGCAGGTTGCATGGCGAACTCTCAAATTGGCACTTTTTCGGCAGGGAGCGGAACGAATGATTCCCACTTGCTTGCTACTGAGAAGCCAGAACGCTAGCATGACACACTCTCAGCCGCAATGATGCTATGGCGAGTATGCTCTCAATTCTTGCTGCTCATCGAGATCCACGGGAATCCTGGAGTCTCCGGCAACAGGTCGAGTGATTTTGCTTGATTTCACTTGCTCAGCTTGCAACTAGACATGGACTGTCGGCGGCGGAAACAGTCCGGCTGCATCCAGCGGCCACGACGCTTTGATCGTTGACCTACGATCAGTTGAATCACGTCTTTCCCGCGCATAATTCATTTACTCCATTTCATAAAGGACAGACTTGTGTCTACAGATACGACTCGTCCATCGATCGACGACCTCCAAGCAAAGGCGAAAGTCATTCGCCAACACATCGTCCGCATGACCACCGAAGCTGGCAGCGGACACCCATCCAGCAGTCTCTCGGCAACAGAAGTCGTAACTGCTTTGTACTTTGGCGGTTACATGCAATACGACGCAAACCGGCCTGACTGGAATGCTCGCGACCGATTCATCATGAGCAAAGGTCACGCGTGCCCAGTCTTGTACGCAGCCATGGCCGAAGCCGGCTACTTCCCCACCGAGGATTTGATGACTTTGCGGAAACTGGGAAGCCCGCTAGAGGGCCATCCCAACCTGCGACGCCTCGACGGAATCGAAGCTTCCACCGGATCGTTGGGTCAAGGTCTTTCGATTGGTATCGGCCAAGCACTGGCTTGCCGAATCGACCGACTCGAGTCGAAAGTCTTTGTCATGATTGGAGATGGGGAAATGGGCGAGGGCCAAGTTTGGGAGGCCATCGCGACCGCAGCCAAGTATCAATTGGGCAGCTTGACCGCCATCATTGACCAAAATGGCTTCCAACAAACCGGCGCGACCGGCGATGTCCTCGATTTGACACCATTTCAGCCGAAAATCGAATCATTCGGATGGCACGTTCAAACGATCAACGGCAACGACATGGGTGAGGTTGTCGCCGCACTCGATGCTGCCGCTGCTGTCACAGACCGGCCCACAGCAATCGTCTCAAAGACGCAAAAAGGCTTCGGTATCTTGCCGGTGCTCGAGGAAGCTGGCGACCTAAACTTCCACGGCAAGCCACTACCCGCCGACATGTGCGAAAAAGCTCTCGAACTGCTGAGCTAGTCGCCGAAATGCGTCATAAAATATTTAATATCAACAACATACATCATATTGTGAGACACTGATATGTACTTCGGTGAAGCTAGCGGATTGAAACTTGGAAAAGCGACACGGGACGCTTTTGGTGAAGCCTTAAAGAGTCTGGGCGACAAATTTCCCAACGTTGTGACCGTTGATGGCGACGTCGGCAACTCGACTCGAACCGAGCCGTTCGCCAAGGTGTTCCCGGAACGAGCCTTCAACGTGGGAATTGCCGAGAGCAACATGGTCAGCGTCGCCGGCGGATTGGCTTCGGCTGGCAAGACACCAGTCGTCGCAAGTTTTGCTGCTTTCTTGCTTTGCAACGCTTACGACCAAATCAGAATGTCAGTCGCCTTTCCGAATCTGAACGTCAAATTGGTCGGTTCTCATGCGGGAATCTCGATCGGTGAAGATGGCCCCTCGCAAATGGGCATCGAAGACGTGGCTCTTGCCTCATCATTTCCTGGCATGGTGGTGATGGTGCCGAGTGACGAAATCACCACCGTCAAGGCCACCGAAGCCATGCTTGAGCACGTCGGACCGACCTACTTGCGACTCGGAAGACCCGCTGTGCCAGTGATTTACGAAGACGGCTGCGATTTCGAGATCGGCAAAGCCATCCAAGTTCGCGATGGGGACGATGTCACCGTGATCGCCAACGGAATTATGGTAGCGACAGCGTTGGACGCGGCCAAACAATTGGAAGCGGAAGGGGTTTCCGTCCGAGTGCTCGACATGCACACGGTGAAGCCGATCGATGACGCAGCGATCGCCAAAGCTGCTCGAGAAACGCAGGCTTTGGTTGTTGCCGAGGAACACGGACCCGCTGGTGGTCTGGGAGCCGCCGTTGCCATCTCGGCCAGCAAATCAGCTCCCGTCCCGATTGCCTATGTGAATAGCGGCGACTGCTACGCTGAAAGTGGTGACCCGCAAGGACTGTTAGAGAAGTACGGATTGACCCCATCGGCAATCGTTGACGCCGCCCGAAGCGTGACGCAACGATAGCTGCTGACTGGGATTAGTAGATGGCTTTGCCATTCCTGGATGGATACGAGTCTGAGCCGTGATAGAGTACCGGACGTTTCGCAATTACGATCCGCCCCATTTGCTCCGCCTTTGGAGCACTGCGGGACTCGGTCGTGGTGCGGCGAACGGGATTTCGGTCGACGCTTTCGATCACGTCAACTTTGCTCAGCCTTATTTTGATCCGCAAGGAATTATCGTTGCTGTCGATGGAGATACACCCGTCGGCTTCGCCCACGCGGGTTTTGGTTGCAACGAAGACTGTTCCGATTTGTCTCGGAATCAGGGCGTGATCTGTGCCGTGGTCGTCGATCCTAGTTATCGGCTGCAAGGAATCGGCTGTGAGCTGCTTTCGCGGGCAGAATCGTTTCTCCTTCAACAGGGAGCCGGTGTGATCTCAGCCGGCGGTGCCGCTCCTCACGATCCGTTCTATTTCGGCTTGTACGGTGGTTCTCAGCCATCGGGTTTCTTGCAATCGGATTTGAACGCCGAGCCATTCTTTAAGAAGTGCGGTTACTCACCGGGCGAGTCTTACACGGTCTTCCAGCGCGATGTGACCAACGCTCGCGATCCCGTTGACTTTCAATTGAATCTGATTCGCCGCAAAACGAAATTGGAAATCACCGATCAGCCAGATCAACCGAATTGGTGGTGGTACACTCGGATCGCGCGGTTGGACTCACTCCGTTTTTCGCTTGTGCCGAAATCTGGTGGAGATTCGTTTGCGTCGGTTAATGTTGTTGGTCTCGACTTCTTTCTGCCCAGTTGGAACGCACGGGCGATCGGTTTGACCGACTTAGTCGTCAACGAAGACGTTCGCAAGAAAAAATACGGCTTGGCGCTGCTTGTCGAGGTCATGCGACGTCTGAGAAACGAAATGGTTTCTTGCATTGATGCACACGTTGCGTCCTCGAACGAAGCAGGGCTAAAGCTATTTCAGTCCGCGGGTTTTGTTGAGGTCGATACAGGATCCGTGTATCGAAAGCTGCCGGAAACAATCGATATTTAGCTCCGCATGTTGTGGTCCTGCGACTCCGTTCGCAGGACCCCGCGATCGGAGTCGCGGGGCCACGGTTTATTCTGATCCTCCCACGTGTTAAACGATTCGGAGCATTCTATGTCTGCTTTAAGGATCGCCGTCATATCTGGTGACGGCATTGGCCCAGAAGTCACTGAGCAAGCAATCCTTGCCGCCGAAGCCGCCGCGAATCGAGACAATGCGGAACTGGAGTGGACTCACTTTCCGTGGGGTACGGACTTCTATTTCGAACACGGCCGCATGGCGCCGGAAGATTACTTGGATCTATTGGCCGAGTTTGACGCGATTCTATTGGGTGCCGTTGGGCATCCTGATGTGCAGGACCACGTGACTCTGAATGGATTGCTGCTGCCGATCCGGCGCCGCTTTGATCAGTACGTGTGCTTGCGACCCTCGTATCTCTATCCTGGAGTTCAAAGTCCGCTGCGAGATAAAGAACCGGGCTCGATCGATATTCTCGTCTTCCGAGAAAACACCGAAGGCGAGTACGCCAACATCGGTGGCCGGTTGTATCAAGACAAGGACGACGATGTCGCGATTCAAACTTCCGTGTTCACGCGCAAGGGCTGTGAACGCATCATTCGATCAGCGTTCGAGAAAGCAGCAACGCGGCCAGCTCAAAAGATTGCTTCGATCACTAAGAGCAACGCTCAAGGCTATGGCATGGTGCTTTGGGACGAACAATTCGACAAGGTCGCCGCGGACTTTCCCAACATCGAAACCGAATCGCTGTTAATCGATCGCGCGGTGATGGAATTTGTTCGCCGACCGGAGTCGTTCGATGTTGTCGTGGCGAGCAATTTGTTCGGCGACATTTTGACGGACCTGGGAGCAATTGTTGTCGGCAGCATGGGGCTGGCGGCCAGCGCTAACATCGATCCCACTCGCAATGGCCCAAGTATGTTTGAACCCGTGCATGGATCGGCGCCGGATATCACTGGCATGGGCTTGGCTAACCCGTTGGCTGCGATACTTTCCGCCGGTATGATGCTGGAACACTTGGAGCTCCACAACGCAGCGGCTTCGATTGATCAATCGGTTAAGCAGTTGCTGGCTCAAGACGGGCCCAAGTCTCCTGATCTTGGCGGAACAGCAAAGACAACAGAAGTTGGCGCGGCGATCGTCGAAATCATTCGCGCGATGTGATCGAAGGTGAAGATATGACTTCCCCAACATCCAATTCATCGATCGGTCGAATCTATCTAGACAACAATGCGACGACGCGGCCTTTTCCCGAAGTTGTCGAAACCATAGCGCACCATTTGCAGCATTCTTATGCCAATCCTGGCAGCCGGCATGTGGAAGGCCAGTTTGCTCGCAAGGCCCTGGAATCGGCGCGCGAGGGAATTGCTGATTTACTGGGCGCGGAGCCCGACGAAGTCGTGTTTACCAGTGGTGGCACTGAGTCCACTAACATGGCTTTGTTTGGTGCCTCACGCTGTGAGCCGGGGATTATTGCTCTCACTGCCGGCGAGCATCCGGCAACCGTTGAGTCTTGCCGCGAGCTGGAAAAGCGTGGCTGGAAACTGTTGTTTCTCGAATTTGACGAAGACGGGTTGCTCAAGACCGACGCGCTGTCGGAATTACCATGGCGAGAGATTCGCATCGTTTCGGTAATCTTGGCTCACAACGAAACGGGCGTCATTCAGGACCTCAGCGTTTTGTCGCAGCTTTGCCAAGAATACCAAGTCTTCTTGCACGTTGACGCTGTTCAAGCTGTGGGCAAGATTCCTGTTCGCTTCGACGAATTGGCCGCCAGTGCCCTATCTTTTGGGGCTCACAAGTTCCACGGGCCTCGCGGAATTGGCGGCTTGCTGTTGCGACGCGGCGTTCAATTGGCGCCAACAGCTTTCGGTGGTCACCAAGAATCTGGCAAGCGACCTGGCACGGAAGTGACGGCATTAGCAAGCGGTATGCTACGAGCAATGCAGATCTGTTTAGACGGCCTGGATGAGCGAACTCAGCAAATCGTTGCACTCCGCGATCGACTGCAAAACGGGCTCTTGCAAGGATACGAGAGCGCCAGCGTCAATGGTTCGATCGAGCATCGCTTGCCGAATACTCTCAACATCGCGTTCCCTGGAATTGACGGTGAAGTGATGTTAGTGAACCTCGATTTACACGGAATTTCGTGTTCACTAGGAAGCACCTGCGCGAGCGGTTCGGCGGAGCCTGCACCGGTGTTGTTGGCCATGAATCGGCCGGAAGAAGTTTATAACTCGTCGCTTCGTTTTTCTGTTTCGATCGATAACACGATCGAAGGAATTGACGCAGCTATCGAACGGATTCTAACTGCGGCCCATCGGCTGCGGGAGACGAGTGCTTCCCATGCCGTTTGACCCGCTAAAAAAGCTGCCGTTCGTACTTCTCCCCGAACACAACTTCGCCACTGCGGCTTTTGAAGCTGCAGTCAAGCACGGTGTCGCTCAATCCGCGCGGATTCTATTCGTTTATGGACCATCCGGTTGTGGTAAGTCGGCTTTCATTGACCACATGATGTCGTTCGTTCCGAGTTGGCTGCCGTCATCACAAATCCTAAACATGTCTGCGAGCACGTTCGTCGAACATTATCTTGAGGCATCGACGTCTTCGTTGATGCCGGAATTCCATCAACTCTTCGCGGAACACAATCTTTGGGTTTGCGACGACATCCTCGCACTTCAACAAAAGCCAGCGGCACAAAATGCGTTCTTGTCAGCAGCCGATGAAGTTCTATCAAACAACGGTGTCCTGATTGTGACGGCAACGCAATCACCGGGTTCCTTAAACGGATTTTCTTCAAGGTTGCTTTCTCGGTTCTTGGCTTGCACGGCATGTCCTATCAACTTGCCGTGCGCAGAAAGCCGCTTTCTGCTGCTGCAAACTTTCACCCAATTCCATGATCTATCCATTGATGACGACCGCTTGCTGACATTGGCTCAAAGTCCACTGCCCCCGCGTCTGTTGTTTGCCGCCGCAACACGCGAGTCAACAGTTGCTCACGTCTCTGATCGAGCGTTCGTCGTTCACGAGCGACCATCACTCGAAAGGATTTGCATGGCCGTGTCGAAACAATTTGATGTTTCCGTCAACGAGCTTTTATCTCCTAACCGAGCGGCACGTATTGCGACGGCTCGCCACTGTGCTGTTTACATCGCTCGGACTGCCTCTTCTGCTTCGCTTCGCCAAATTGCCAACTTCTTCAATCGACCCAATCACAGCACGATCACGCATTCGATCCATCGATTCGAAGAGTTGCTACGCGACAGCCCTGAAATCAAAGTCCGGTTTGATCGAATTCTAGACTTCTTGAATGCCCACAGTTTCGTTCAATAACTTGTTGGAAACTTGCGCTGATTTCAGCCGTTTTGCGCGTTGAATTTACTGCCGATTCTGAATCAAATTCAGTTTCATTTCCCACGCTTTTTTTCGCACCACTTTTCATCGAATTTCCAACAAGTTTTTGAACGCTTTCTGTGGGAATTGAATTGCAGTAAGTATTTTAGTATCATAGTGTTTCGACAAGAATAGCAAAGAAATCACCAGGCTTTTTTGTCGCCTTACTACTGATACTGTTAATTAATTTTTATGATACTCGGCGAACTGGTTTTCCCCACATCAACCAGTCACTCTTTTTACTTCTCAAAACGCTAGGATCGCCGACATGAAGCTTATCTGTCATCGAGCGTCTTTGTCTGCCGCGTTGCAAACTGTCAGCGGTGTTGTTCCGACTCGAACTCCCAAAGAGATTTTGAAGAACACGAAACTCTCTGTTGTGGATGGCGTGGCCACTTTGATTGGAACTGATCAGGAAGTTGGTATCCGTTACGAGATCCCCGGTGTCGAGTCTGACACTCCTGGAGAAGTCTTGCTGCCAGCTTCCCGTTTGTTGTCTATCTTGCGCGAAGTGACATCTGAGAACGTCGACTTTGACATCAACGATTCGACGATTCGCATTATTGCCGGCACCAGTGAATTCAAGCTTTCGGCAGAAGACCCGACCGAGTTCCCTCCTGTGAGCGGCTTCGATCCGAACGAAGCGTTTTTGACCGTTCCGAGCAAAGCGTTACGCGAACAGATTCGCCGCACGGTCTTCGCGACGGATGTGGAAAGTACGCGGTATGCGTTGGGCGGTATTTTGCTTGAGACCGAAGCCGATCGATTGAATTTGGCGGCTACCGACAGCCGCCGACTTGCCGTTTGTGGTGTGTCGGCCAGTGGAAGCTGTGCCGATGCTGCGGCTTCACCAGTTGTGCCATCAAAGGCGATGCAACTGATTGAACGCTCGATCAGTGATGATTCCCAGGAAGTAGCTTTGGCGATTCGTGGCAACGACGTCGTCGTCCGAAGTGGCCGCTCGACAATCTACAGCCGTTTGGTAGATGGCCGCTTTCCAAAGTATGCCGACGTGATTCCTCAACAGTCGAATGTGGTGATCGACTTCGTGGTGGGCCCGTTGTACTCGGCGATTCGGCAAGCTCAGATCGTCACGAACGAAGAAAGCCGCGGTGTTGATTTCCATTTCGAAAATGGAAACTTGATGCTGAAGAGTGTAGCTGCCGACGTTGGCGAATCGACGATTGAATTGCCAATCAGTTACGATTACGAACCGCTGCGGATTACCTTTGATCCTCGTTATGTGGCGGACTTTTTGAAGATTCTCGGTGCTGAGACCAACGTCAAACTTCACTTGATCGATGGTGAAAGTGCCGCAGTATTCCGCACGGACGACGGATATGTTTACGTCATCATGCCGCTTGCTCGTGAGCAGTAGATTTGTGGCTTCTTGCCGAGAAATCGATGCCCATTGTAACCCGACGCGTGAGCGAGGGGTTACTTTGGGTAGCGGAGCCAATCAGAGTCAGCGATGAAAGAGAATGGACCTCAACACATCTCTGGCGCTCTCTCGAAAGTCATCGCATTGCGGGGGCTTGCCCGAAAGAAGAGTGTTTCGCAATTCGAAGATGCTTGGCGAGAAATCGCTGGAGACGTGATTGCCTCGCAAACACGTGTTGTGGTCTTGCGGAACCGTGTGCTACACATCGACGTGAACAATGCGGCTTTGCTGGGTGAGTTGTCCGGGTTTCATAAGCCGTCGTTGCTGAAGCGGCTGAAAGAAATCGCCGGGGCCAAGGTGATTCAAGATATCAAGTTTCGCTTGAACGGAAACGTCGGCAAGAAGGCGTCCCAACCAAGTGATGACGGCTTGCAATAGTTTGCAGACGGAAAGTTAAGTGGCGTACGCTTCCAGCTTGCGGACCTGAAACAGCGCAAGCTGGAAGCTTACGCCACGATGCGTCCTCTGAACGGAGTATTTAGTTTGAGTCAGTCTACTGAAAACGAGTTGTCGGAATACGGCGAAGACCAGATCAGCGCACTGCCCGGTGTCGAGGGCATTCGTGCTCGACCCGCCATGTATATCGGCGGTACTGATGCGCTGGGCCTGCATCATTTGGTCTACGAGTTGGTCGACAATTGCGTCGACGAAGCCGTCAATGGTTATGCGACGACTTGCAGCGTTAAGATCAACGCGGACGGCAGCATCACAACCAGTGACGATGGCCGAGGAATCCCCGTTGGTCGCAAGGCCGACATGGAAGATCGTTCCGCTCTGGACATCGTCTTTACCGAGATTCACGCAGGCGGCAAGTTCGATCGAGACGGCGGTTACAAAACCGGTACGGGTGGTTTGCACGGCATAGGTATCACTGCCGTTAACGCGCTCAGCGAATGGCTTGAAGCGGAAGTGCGCCGCGAGGGACATGTTTGGACGATGTCGTTTGCCAAAGGTGTGCGGCAAACGGACCTGCGGCAACTTGGCAAGACCGACAAGACGGGCACGCGCGTCACGTTTAAGGCGGATCCGGAGATCTTTCCAGATACGAATTACTCGTACGATACGCTCCACAAAAAGTTGCAAGACATCGCGTTCTTAAATGCCGGCGTTCGCACCAAAATTAAGGACGAACGCAGCGGGCAATCGGACGAGTTCTGCTACGAAGATGGTTTGTTGGAATTCATCGCGTACTTGAACCGTACAGAGAACCCGATTCATAGCGAGGTGATTCGCATCTCGGGCGAGCAAGCTAACATTCGCGTCGACGTGGCGATGCAATACAACGATGGTTTTTCCGAGAACATTCGCTGTTACGCTAACAACATTTACAACGGCGAGGGTGGAACTCACCTGAGTGGTTTCAAGAGCGCATTGACGCGTTGCATTAATAGCTACGGTAAGAGTTCTGGTATCTATAAAGAATCGACGCCCAGTGGTGACGACTTCCGTGAAGGTCTGACGGCTGTGGTTTCCGTGCTTGTGCCCGAGCCTCACTTCGAATCGCAGACGAAGATTCGTTTAACCAATGCTGAAGTCGAGGGTGTTGTGACCTCGATCGTCAACGACGGTTTGAGCCGCTTCTTCGAAGAGAATCCCAACGTTGCCAAGACGATTGCTAACAAGGGATTGAAAGCTGCTGAAGCTCGTGAAGCCGCGAAGAAAGCTCGTGAGATGGTGCGTCGCCAAGGAGCATTGACGACCGGCGGCTTACCCGAAAAACTGCGAGATTGCCGCAGTCGCGAAATGGAAACCACCGAGCTGTATCTGGTCGAAGGTGACTCGGCCGGCGGATCAGCGGACACCGGCCGTGATTCCAACACGCAAGCGATCTTGCCGTTGCGTGGTAAAATCTTGAATGTTGAGAAAGCACAGCTTGTTAAAGTCTTGGGCAACGCTGAGATCTCAAACATCTTTAAAGCTGTCGGAGTGCCACCTGGCGCCGAGTTAGAAGACGTCCAAAAGCGACGTTATGGCAAGATCATCTTGATGACGGATGCTGATGTCGACGGCAGCCACATTCGCACGCTGTTGTTGACGTTTATCTTTCGGCACATGCGGGCCTTGGTGAAGCACGAGTGTGTTTACATTGCTCAGCCGCCGCTTTATCGCGTTGTTCAGAAGAAGAAAACTCGCTACGTCGACACTCATGAACGCATGATGAATGAGCTGGTCGAGCTTGGCTTGGACGGCAGCACGGTGAAGCTTGAAGACGGTACCGTGTTTGATGGCGAGCACCTCCAAAAGATCACAAACACGATTCGAGCGATGGAGGATCCGCTTGAGATGCTTGAGCGGCGCGGTATTGACATTCGTCACTTGGCCACGACGCCAGCGGCGGAAAGTGGTCTTTTGCCGCGTTATCGAGTTACGCTGGGTAAGACACAGCACTGGTTTTCGAATCAGTATGAAGTCGAAGAGTTCCTCAAGACCGAGCAAGAAAAGCATGGTGAGGAATTCGAGGTTGCCGACGAAACGGACTCGAACGGTGGTGGCGAAAACGGCGAAGACGTTTCCGACAGTCGCTTGCAGGTCGTTGATCATCACGAGGTGAAAGTGGTCAACGAGCAACTTGTCGCTTTGAAGGCTTACGGGGTTCACGTCAAAGATTTGTTGCCCGCCGGCAACCGCAACGGCGAACCTTACTTTCCGTTCGTCATTCAAAACGACGATGGCGATGTGAAACTGGCCAGCTTGCGTGAGCTGTTGCCCAGCCTTCGCAAGATGGGCGAGAAAGGCATGAAGATCACTCGATTTAAAGGTCTGGGCGAAATGGACCCAGAGGAACTCTGGGAAACCAGTATGGACGTCAATCAGCGAACGCTGCTTAAAGTCACCATGGAAGACGCCGCGGCCGCCGATGAGATTTTCCGTGTCCTAATGGGCGACCACGTCGAACCGCGCCGCGAGTTCATCGAGAAACACGCCTTGGACGTCAAAGATTTGGATGTATGATGTTCCCCGACAAATGAATTCACGATGGTTATGGAGTGAATAATGCCAAGACTCTTTCACGGAATTCGATGGTTCTTTCTTGTTGCCCTATTGGTGTCTATTTCCATCGGTTGTGCTAGCGACGGCGCGAATGATTCGGGCAATGGAAACGGCAGCAATATTCAGAGCGACGATAACGAAGAAGAACAATACGGCAGCGGCCCGCGCGAGTAGTTCGTAGCGATCTTTCAAAGTAGCCATCACTCTCCGAGTGATGAGCCTTCTTCTTAAACATCAAAATACCGTTTCGCTAAGATTCTGGCTGATCCTTTTGCTTGTTGAACCAACGAATCAAAGCCAGGGCAATTGCATGTAGGGTCGCAACGACCAATCCGAGGACGAGTCCGTAGATTGTGCAAAAGGCGAGCATTGTCAAATCGAGTTCAAGCGTCGGTTCGCCGAACTTCGGGATCACATTGGGATTGGTGGGTGCAAGCCGATTTCTGATGACGATAATTAAGCCAAGCAAGAAGAGGCTTCCCGATCCGGTTGTAACTCCGATGCACACACACTTCTCGAAGGTTTGCTGGCGGAACTCAAGTACAAATGCGATTCCTAACCAGAACGATCCCCACCAAAGCAGTACACCGATCTGATGAACATGCGCCAAAACTTCGGGACTAAAAAGACGGAAAGCGAATTCCAGTGCGATGTTGCCGGCAGCTACGCATAACATCACTTTCCAAACTCGCTGGAACTCGGTCCGCGTGATTAGCTTCTGGGTTGCATTGCTTTCCACGGAAAGTAGCGTGTTCTATAGAGTTGGCTACGCAGTATAGTATTCGCCCCTGAGTTTATCTCAGGGGTTCTCGCGTCTATGCACTACCTATCCTGTAGTGCAAAAACGCGAGAACCCCCGACGTAAAGTCGGGGGCGGATAGATTTTTATCGGCAGCGTGCCCTGCTTAATTGTCCAGAAACCGCAAGGCTCATTACTCGGAGAGTGATGGCTACTTTTTCTTTTCGATCACTTGCACGGTGATCAGATCGGACCACGCGACGAACTTGGTGCTCTTGGCGGGTGAGCTGACTGATTTGATTCGGTTGTCGATTGTGGTGACGGCCTTGTTGGCCTCGGCGAGTTTTGAAGCGGCTTGCTGAGCTTTTGTTTTGGCTTCGTTCAGCTTCGTGGTTTTCTCTTGCACGGTTGATTGTGCGGTTGGCTTCGCATCGGCAGTTGCTGTGGTCAGATTCTTCTTAGCTTGATCGAGTTCTTCTTGGGCTGTCTTGACGGCGGCTTTGGCATCAGCGTCGGCCTTTTGATACTTGGCTTGGAGTTTGGCGATGTGTTTCTTGTTGGCTTCGTAGCGCTCTTTTAAGGGGACGTTCTTCTGATAGTTGGCGATGCCTGTGCCGTGAAGTGCAAACTGGTACGTTCCTGGTTTGACGTTAAAGTTGCCGTTTGGGGCAAAGTTAATCGTCAGCTTGCCTTCCGCATTTTCGGCGACGTTCACAGTGGGTGCTCCGCGAATCAACCCATAGAGCGCGAAGGGTGCGACCGTTAGTGTGCCTTTGCGAGTCCCGTTGTCGATGGTCTTGAGTGGTATCTCGAGTTTCTGACCAACTTCGACCGTCCAAGTCTTATCTTCTAGCGGTTCGATGGCGACGGGAGCTTGCTCAGAGCCGTTCACGCCGAGAGGTACGCGTTGAATCAACCGCGTGCGAACTCGAATTGAATCGGCGAAGATGAAGCCCCAAACCAGCGCGGAAAAGCGTGCTTCTCGAACGATTTCTTGCCCGTCAACTTTGGCACGTCCGATGATGCGAATGTCTTGATGACTGGTCGGCGCATCCTTGGCAGCCGACACGATCAGTATGCCGCTGTCGACGGTGCCGCTTAAAGTCAACGGCTTCGCAGTCACGCCCGCCGGCAAGTTCTCGGCCGTGATCACGATGTCGCCTTCAAACGAATCTTGCCGAGGGACGACGATGCGGATTCCGTATTTGCCACCTTGGCGGAGAAGTGGTGTTGTCGAGAATCCCGTGCGACCGTCGCGGATTGTTTTTTCCGTCATAGCAATCAGCTCGAAGTCGGCAACCGGCTCGCGAATCGCCAAGCGATAACGTTGCATCGTGCCTCCGGATCCGTAGCGATTGATCAGTGTCACGGCGTAGTCACCGTCTTGATTGGCCGTGAATTGCAGCCCACAATCGTAGGTGTTGGCGTTGATCGCGTTGCGGCCGTCGGGTTGATACATCGAGGGCAACTCGTCGTTGTCAGCAACTTTTGTTTGCGTCTCTGAGCCATCCTCGCCCTTGCTGATTTTGTGCAGGATAATGAAGGGATCGACCGGTGAATCCATGCGATCGGCGATGACGTCGATGGCGTATTTCTTGCCTTTCACAGCCGTGAAGCGAAAGACGTCTTCATCGTTGTTTTCGTCGAACCTGCCGATTACTTCCGACGGAATCGAGACGGTTTGCACATCGGCTTTACGATCTTCACGGACGATTGGCGAGGTCGCGAATCCCAACCGAACGATGTTGGAGTTTGCGATGCGATAATTGATGCCCTTGAGCATTCCCTTGCGTGGAGTCCCGCCGAAGTAATCTTTGGGTGTCGAGATTTCCTTGGGCAATTCGATCTCGACTTCGAGAGCCTCTAGTTGGTGGCCGCCTTCGAAAACACCCTTGGCCAATTTGCCGCCGGGCAAGTTTCGACCGTACAGAGTGTACTTCTGCTTGCTTCCCGGTAAGCCGGCGGGCGGGTCGATGAAATCGATGTGCGGTCGATCCGAGACGCTCAGCCGATAAAAGTAGTTATCGTTGCCGCGGTAGAGAATATCGGAGACGGCGACTGTGTACTCGGCGTCGGTGTCGCTTTGGATTTCGACGAATGAGTCGCGGCCATAGCGGTCACGGTTTCTGGTGATTTCGCGGCCCTTTGCATCGTAGACGACCAGTTGTCCGTCCATGTCGGAATCGATCCGGTCGGCAATCAGCTCGACGAGCACGCGTTGCTTGGCTTTTACGGGGATGCGGTACCAGTTGATGGTGCGATCGTCAACGTAACCGTTGACGATCGAATTCACCTCGATTGGCTGTGCTTTGTCGACGGTCGTGTTCGTGTTGATGTTGTCGATCTCTCGGGAATCGGTGGGTGGAACAACGAAGGCTCGGGCTGTCGAGAGTCCGTAAGCCGACATGGCTCGCACTTCATAGATGCCTGGTGGAGTGTCCTTGGCGACAGTCACTTCAAACGTGGAACCGGTCATTGGCGGGTTCGGAAAGAACTCGGTCTTGGGATGACGGATCGGCTTCGCGGAGATGCCCGGATGCGTGAACGTCAGCCCAGAGAGATCGTCTAAATTGTTACCATAAAAGGAGACGTCTTTCGTCTCGCCCGGTTTGATTGCTCGGGGACGAATCTTTGTTACGTCGGCCGTCGGAAGCTGCGCGATGGCAAGATTTGTTGTCAGCAGCAAGGCGGCAGTAACGATGTTTTTTTGCATGATATATCCAAAGTAGCCATCACTCGGAGAGCGATGGCTACTTTGCGGTCAGGGGATGCTAATGATTGAACAAGAACTCTTTCGAGTTGATCAGCACCCAGATTACGTCTTCGTAGCCTTGTTTTAAGGCCTTCTGCTCGGTCGTTTGGTTCTTTGGTTCTTTGGCCAAGTCGCGTTGTTTGGCCAGGCGTTTGTTGGCGATTTGGAATTCGGCTTCTGTCGGTTTTCGGCTGTAACCGTGCAGGAAGATGTTGTTGATCAGCTCGGCTTGATCGGTCTCGGCGTCGCGAGAATATCGATCAGCGGTTCCGCCTGGTGTGCCTAGGATGCTGTTCATGATGTTCGAGTTGATCAGGTGCAGACTTTGCGTCAAGTCGGCGGTCTCGCTGCGTTCACACTCGCAGGCGGTGTCCATTGATGGGCGACCGAATATCCGCAAGAACTCGGAGTGCCTATTCGAGGAATCGTCTGGCAACTCGATCGCACGAACGCCGCGGGGTTGCCATTTGAAGTTGTTCTGGGCTCCCGCCATATCGTTGATGGCGTCCAACATGACTTCAGCAGAAAAGCGTCGCGGATAGAAGCGAGCGTAGTTCTGATCGTCCTCGCCATTAACCTCATTCGGCGTGCAATCGCGTTGGTAGGTTTGGCTGTTGCAGATCAATCGGCAAAGCTGCTTTAAGTCGTACTCGGATTCGGTGAAAGCTTTGGCCAGCTTATCTAACAGTGCTGGATGAGTCGCCGGGTTGGTGACGCGGATGTCATCTTCAGGCTCGACCAATCCGCGGCCGAAGAAATGTTTCCAGTAGCGGTTTACCAACATCTTGGCGAAGAAAGGATTCGCCGGGCTCGAGATCCAATCGGCCAGCGCGACGCGTGGATCGCGTTCGGCGGGAATTTCGAGTGGCTCGCCGTCGAGGGGCGTTGGTTTCAGCTCCAGTCCGCTGGCGGGATTCTTGGCCTTCGCCAATATACGAGTGTGATAATAGATGTCATCTTCCGGCAACTTGGCGACTTCTTTCTTGCCGATCGTCGAGAAGAACGCGGCAAATCCGTAGTAGTCGTCCTGCGTCCATTTCTCGTATGGATGATGGTGACATTGAGCACAACGGATTCGCACGCCGAGGAAGACCTGAGCAATATCGGCCATGCGATCTTTCGGGTCCTTGACAGCTCGGTACCAAGAAACGGCGGGATTCGTGGCCGACTTGCCTTGAGCGGTTAAGAGTTCGCGGACGATTTGATCGAAGGGCTTGTTGGCATTTAAGCTGGCTCGGATCCAGGCGTGAAAGGCCGACGTCTCGCGAGCCACTTGCTCCAAATCGCCGTGACCCTTGTTTCGCAGCACGGAACACCACTTGTTGGCGAACAAGTCGGCGTAGGCCGTGCTTTGCAGCAGCGTCTCAATGTGGTCGGCTCGTTTTGTTGGCGACTTCGATGCCAAGAACGTTTTGGTTTCTTCAATCGTCGGTAGCCGTCCGGCCAAATCGATCGAAATGCGGCGAATGAAAAACGAATCGTCGCAGGTTTTCGAAGGGGGAAGGCCAAGGGTCTCGAGCTGAGCGAAAACTTCGTCGTCGATAAAACTCTTCGACTTCGGCAAGTTCGGCGTCGGCTTGCCCAGCGGGATCGTTGCCATGAACACACCGACGTGTTCCTGAAAGCGAACCATGACGGATGCGGCACCCGTGTAGTCTCGCATTTGCACCAAACCGTGATGGTCAACGCTGCACATTTCGGCTTGATTGGCTTTGTAGTCGGCGACTCGCGTGATGTCTCTGGCCGTGCCGTCGCTGAAGAACGCCGTGACCGTCAACTGCTGAGCCGCGTTCTGAGCGACCACGCGATGTTTGGGCGTGATCTCGATTCGCTCGACCGTGGGATCGCCTTCAGGTCCATACGACAAGCCCGTTTGGATCCAACGCCTTACGGTTTTGTACGCTTCCGAGCCCTTCTTGATTCGGATTCCGCCGCCGTGAGGCGTCTGCCCGCTAGCCTTGAGCAGCATGAAGCTCTTGTCGGGAACAGTGGGGGCAACGCGCCGACCGCGAGACTCTTTCGTCAAGAACTCGAAATCGGTCTCCGGTTCGTAGCCAAGCAATGACAAGCGAAAATTGTTCTTGCCCGCCGGCGTGCCGTGGCAAGCTCCGCTGTTGCAGCCCGAGCGAGTCAGAATCGGCACGATGTCGTTGGGAAAACTGATAGGCCGCGGCGACTCGAAGTGTGCAACGCGAATCGGCATGCTCGCCGATCGACCGTCAAGAGTCACGGTCAGCTTCGCCGCACCGTTGGCCAGCGGCTGTAGGTAGCCCGTTTCGCTAATCGTAGCAATTCCAGAGGGCTCGATCGTCAACTCGGCCTGCCTGGTGACATCCAGAGCCTTCGATGTTGGCCCGCGAGAAACCTGGATCTGTTGTCGCGCACCGGGTCCAATCAACAACACGGAATCTTGCCCCGGTCCAGCCGAAATCTTGAGCGAATTGGCGTCATTTGCGGAAACTTGCGCCGCGAAAGTGACGACCACGGAACAAAATAGGCAAAATCTGAAGAACGACATAGGAGATATTCCGCCAGGAATAGAGCAAGTGGCCCCACGACTCCGCTCGCCGGGAAATTCCGTTCTCCACGAGCGTCGAGTAGGGTGGCTGGGGTCGAGTCTTCGAGCCCCCAG